>JAEDNQ010000079.1 GCA_016302435.1 Bacteroidaceae bacterium | reverse complement strand
CACTGAAAACGGATGTCATTCCGATTTTTTTTCCAATTAATCCTGGCATTTCAATATTACTTTTAGAAATTCTTTTACTTGTTTTCATTGGCATGGGTCAATCACATCACTGTGCCATTTCCCATCCGTGAAAAACCTTTGGAGTATTAAACCTTGATTTCAACCTCTACGCCTGAAGGAAGCTCGAGCTTCATGAGAGCGTCGACTGTCTTTGTTGTTGAGCTGAAGATGTCGATGAGTCTCTTGTAAGTGCAGAGCTCAAACTGCTCGCGAGACTTCTTGTTGACGAATGTAGAACGGTTTACTGTGAAGATGCGCTTGTGAGTTGGGAGTGGAATAGGACCGCTCACTACAGCCTCAGTAGCCTTCACTGCCTTAACGATCTTCTCTGCTGACTTGTCAACGAGGTTGTGGTCGTAAGACTTAAGCTTAATACGAATTCTTTGCTGACTCATTGTTGTGTGATGTTTGTTAGTTATTATTTATAAGAAGGTGTGCAGGCAAAGAGTCGTTTGCTCGCCTGCACGCCTTTTGTATTTCTTTATACGAGGTCAACTCGTCCGTTGCACTCAGCGAGAACAGCCTTAGCGATGGCGCTTGAGACTGGAGCGTGGTGGTCGTACTGCATTGAAGAAGTAGCACGTCCAGAAGTGATAGTGCGGAGAGCTGTTACATATCCGAACATTTCGCCGAGTGGTACCATAGCCTTGACAATGCGTGCGCCTGAGCGAGCGTTGTCCATGCCTTCCACCTGTCCGCGGCGCTTGTTGAGGTCACCGATGACGTCACCCATGTTCTCCTCTGGAGTGACAACCTCGAGCTTCATGATTGGCTCCATGAGCACTGGCTTAGCCTGTGCGCAGGCATTCTTGTAAGCCTGACGAGCTGCAATCTCGAATGAGAGCTGGTCGGAGTCCACTGGGTGGAAGCTACCGTCGACGAGAGTAACCTTGAGAGTGTCCATTGGGAATCCGCCGAGCACGCCGTTCTTCATTGAGTCAGCGAAGCCCTTCTGCACAGCAGGGATAAACTCCTTAGGCACGTTACCGCCCTTAACCTCATCCACGAACTGGAGTCCAGTTCCCTGGAAGTCCTCATCTACAGGACCAACGTTGACGATGATGTCGGCGAACTTACCGCGACCACCAGACTGCTTCTTGTATACCTCGCGGAGGTTGACAGTCTTAGTGATGGCCTCCTTGTAGTTAACCTGAGGCTTACCCTGGTTACACTCAACCTTGAACTCTCTCTTGAGACGGTCGATGATGATGTCGAGGTGAAGCTCACCCATACCAGAGATGATAGTCTGACCAGACTGCTCGTCAGTCTTGACAGTGAATGTTGGGTCCTCCTCAGCGAGCTTAGCGAGACCAACAGAGAGCTTGTCGAGGTCCTTCTGAGTCTTAGGCTCTACGGCGATACCGATCACTGGGTCTGGGAAGTCCATAGACTCGAGAACTATTGGAGCGTCCTCATCGCAGAGAGTGTCACCAGTGTGGATATCCTTGAGGCCTACGACTGCACCTATGTCACCAGCGCTGATTACCTCAACAGGGTTCTGGTGGTTAGAGTGCATCTGGAACATGCGAGACACGCGCTCCTTCTTGCCTGAGCGAGAGTTGAAGATGTATGAGCCTGCATCCATCTTGCCTGAGTACACGCGAACGAAAGTGAGTCGGCCAACGTATGGGTCAGTAGCGATTTTGAATGCGAGAGCAGCTGTCTTCTCGTCCTCAGATGGCTTGCGGTCTTCCTCCTCCTTAGTGTTAGGGTTTGTGCCCACGACAGCCTCAGTGTCGAGAGGTGAAGGGAGGAATGCGCATATATAGTCGAGGAGAGTCTGAACGCCCTTGTTCTTGAATGAAGAGCCGCAGAGCATAGGAGTGCATGCGAGAGAGCATGTAGCCTTGCGGATAGCAGAGATGATCTCTTCCTCAGTGATAGTAGATGGGTCATCGAAGAACTTCTCCATGAGAGAGTCATCAAACTCAGCCACAGCCTCGAGCATCTTGTTGCGCCACTCCTCAGCCTCGTCCTTGAGGTCAGCTGGGATGTCGATGATTTCGAACTCAGCACCCTGAGTCTCGTCGTGCCAGATAATGCCGTGCATCTTGATGAGGTCAACTACACCCTTGAAGTTTTCCTCAGCTCCGATTGGGATAACGACAGGCACTGGGTTAGCGCCGAGCACTTCCTTCATCTGTCTTACGACCTCGAAGAAGTCAGCGCCAGAGCGGTCCATCTTGTTGACGTAGCCCATGCGAGGAACGTTGTACTTGTCAGCCTGGCGCCATACAGTCTCAGACTGTGGCTCCACACCGCCCACTGCACAGTAGGCTGCCACAGCTCCGTCGAGTACGCGGAGAGAGCGCTCCACCTCAGCAGTGAAATCGACGTGTCCCGGAGTGTCAATCAGGTTGAACTTATACTTGTTTCCGTTCCATGTCCAGTATGCTGTAGTAGCTGCAGATGTGATAGTGATACCGCGCTCCTGCTCCTGAGCCATCCAGTCCATTGTTGCTCCACCGTCGTGAACCTCACCGATCTTGTGAGTCTTGCCAGTGTAGAAGAGGATGCGCTCTGAAGTTGTAGTCTTTCCGGCATCGATGTGAGCCATGATACCGAAGTTGCGGGTGAGATGCAAATCCTGCTTTGCCATATCTTCTTTACCTATTTACTTGTTTCACAAAAAATTATTAGAAGCGGAAGTGTGCGAATGCGCGGTTAGCCTCAGCCATGCGGTGCATATCCTCCTTGCGCTTGAATGCGCCACCCTGCTCATTGAAAGCGTCCATGATTTCAGCAGAGAGCTTGTCAGCCATGCTCTTGCCAGAGCGCTTGCGAGCGAAAGAGATGAGATTCTTCATAGAGATAGCCTCCTTGCGGTCTGGGCGAATCTCTGTTGGCACCTGGAAAGTAGCACCACCGATGCGGCGGCTCTTAACCTCCACCTGTGGAGTAACGTTTTCGAGAGCCTTCTTCCATATTTCGAGAGGAGACTTCTCTTCGTTCTTCATCTTGTTTTCTACGTTCTTAAGAGCTGTGTAGAAGATAGTGTATGCAACACTCTTCTTTCCGTCGTACATGAGGTTGTTAACAAACTTTGTCACCTTCACATCTCCGTATACTGGATCTGGAAGAACCACACGCTTCTTTGGTTTAGCTTTTCTCATTTCTGTTGTTTGATTTAATCTTTCTTTAGTCTGAGGCTGCATTAGTGTGTGTGTCTTCAACGCCCACTCCAGGGCATTTACTCAACCCTTTCAAGCATTTCCGTCAAACCAAACTTGTGAAAAAACTGTTGTTTCTTGTTTCTTTAGTAAGAGATAGGATTACTTCTTAGCCTTTGGACGCTTAGCACCGTACTTTGAGCGGCGCTGAGTGCGGCTTGCCACGCCAGCGGTATCGAGAGCACCGCGGATGATGTGGTAGCGTACACCTGGGAGGTCCTTAACACGTCCGCCGCGTACGAGCACGATTGAGTGCTCCTGAAGGTTGTGTCCTTCTCCTGGGATGTAGGAGTTGACTTCCTTCTTGTTTGTGAGACGTACACGAGCGACCTTTCTCATCGCTGAATTAGGCTTCTTAGGAGTTGTAGTGTAGACACGTACGCAAACACCGCGACGCTGTGGGCATGAATCCAGTGCAGGAGACTTGCTCTTGTCTACGAGTACCTGACGGCCTTTTCTTACTAATTGTTGAATAGTAGGCATTTTGTTTTTGATTTTATATTATTATTAATTAAAATTCTTTTCTTTGGAAGCCTACCATAGTCCTTCCTTTATTTGAAGGAATTCTTTCTTTATGGCCAGCTACCAGCTTGTCTTCGTGCTAAAACAGCATCGCGGTCTCTTCATTTCAGCTGTGGGCGCACACCGTTGGGAGCGCTCTGGCGATGCTCATGTACCTAAGCGTAGGTACGCACTACTCCGTAAAGCGATGCAAAGTTACGATTTTTCTGCCGAATAACATGTTATGGAACACACTTTTTTTCACCCATCATCGAAAAAAAGTGATTTTGAGCATGAATTTAATATTGTTTAACGCATTTTGCGGTTTTGAGTTAGCAAAATGGCACTATTGCGACATTCTTTCATGGCAAATTTCAACACCAAGCTTGCACATTATTATATATATGTATGTTGAGAGAGGTGGGCGAGACAAAACAAACGGTATTCAAGATTAGCAAGCGACAATGGCCAGCCATTTACCATACGCGTCAACCTTAAAGTACGTTATAGAAATTTCCACCTTCAAACGGAAGCCTCCAACTCATTATTTCCACCTTCAAACGGAAGCCCCCAACTCATTATTTCCACCTTCAAACGGAAGCAAGTGTTCGAACAATGTGCGGCAATGATATTGTCCATATTGTCACGAACACCTGCTTATGACTATCGATGAAGGTGAAGATTAAGCATCACCCTTCTTGATGTTGAAAGGAGCTATTGTCCTTCCCTCACCAGACTGTGGCTGTGGCTGAGCGAGGTTAATCTCACCGAACTGCTGCTCAAACTTAACGATATTGTCCTGAAGAGCGAAGAGGAAACGCTTAGCATTTTCAGGAGACATGATGACACGGCTTGCCACCTGAGCCTTCTGCATGCCTGGGAGCATCTGCACGAAGTCTGCGACGATTTCGTTGCTTGAGTGAGTCACGACGGCAAGGTTAGAGTAGATACCGCCTGCGATTTCTGGCTTCAGCTCAATCTGAAGCTGCTGCTGATTTTTGTTTTCTGCCATTTTTGATTGTAGTGTTTTAAGTTAATAATAAAATATAACGTGTTGTTGTTGATGTTCATTTATGTTGCTTGCCTTTACATTCATGGTCGGTACACGAGAACTTGTAACCATACCATGACATTTCTTTTCGGTTTATGCATCTCCTGAAGAGACAAGCTTATTTCGCCCTTCCGACATATTGCTCATACCTCTGTATGACCTTGGCAGGGCCATCGCCTACCCAAGCGTAACCATTGCGACGCTCATAGCCTATGTCAGAGAGTTCACGCTTCGGTACACCGTCTCTGTCACAGAAATACGGCCGCGCCTCTTCGAGGTCATAGTACCTTGCCCACAGGAGAGGTGCGCCAGACCTTCTCACGAGCCTCTTGTCCGTCTTGCCTTCGTCATTGACGAAAGTCTCAAGAGCCATGTCTTCAATAGCGTGTTGCTTGAGCCATTCCACACCACAGCGGATAGCCTCTGCCACATTCTCCGACGGATGTTCAATGTCCATGAGCAAATTGAGCAGAGCGCATGTCTCGCCAAAGCCTGTGTAAGACGGAAGCTCATAGGCACGAGCCTTAGCTGGCATGAGAGTCACTTCGTCGTGCTGCTGACACCACACTGTGCGGTGTCCCGACTTCCACTCCTTAGAGCCGTAAGCCACTACCCTGCCCTGCTCGTCTACTCTTATCTGGCAGTCGAGCACACACTGGATGCCCCTTTCATAAGCCTTGGCGCACCGCTTCATCATCTTGCGGTTCACCTGCATGAGAGCCGACATCTCACCGCCCAAAGATATCTCCTTCAGAAAGACAAGCACATTATACATGGCATTGTCGTTGAACGTAATCTCCGTCGAATAGTCCTTATGCTCCTTCCGCGGATAGAACTGCGGAAAACCACCGTTAGGATACTGCATCTCCAGCAGATAAGCTATGCCTCGCTTGAAAGACTCCCTGTAGACACTTGCCCTCCTGTCGAGGTCAGCCCCGGCAGATGTGCCTTCATTCTTCAGCCTGCCTATTTCAGCCACAGCCTTTACGAGGCTTCTCATCTCCCCTATCGTGGCTCCATTATCAATGGTTGAGCCTATACCCGTGCGCAAAGCAGGCGCGAGCACCTTCATGTCAGGCCCTGCAAGCCACTTCTGGTTCTTGCACCATCCGCCCGACCTAAGCTGATACTTCACTACGGAGTCGGCCAACTGCATCACCTCATCTTGCGCCAACGCAGAGAGAGGAGCGGCAAAAGCAGCCACAGCGAGAACGAAAGCGGAAAAATTCTTCTTCATCATCTTATTTAGTTGTCACATGCAGGAATCTTGTTATCATCCTGCCAAGACTGAGATCCTTATTGTTGATAAACGCATCCAGCACCCTTGACTTGCCATGCAGAGGAATCACGTCATAGTCAGCTATGGCAGCCGGTATGAGCGTGCTCCATCCCTCCTTCAACACTATCTCATCTCCAGTGGAACGCACACGTATCTTGCAGTCGCCCTTGATGCACATGCTTATGATGAAGCTGTCATACTTGATGAGATTGCGATGGAACGCCCCCTCCATCTCTATCACCCTCACATTGAAGAAAGGCGAGTCGATGACAGGGTTGGCACGATTGTTCTGGCTCACATACTGTGTGCGGTATTCGTCCTCCACCTTGAAGTCCAAAGCCTGAGCAGCCAAGTCTGTGTGCAGCTCTCGCGGCTTGCCGTCCATGCCTGGGCGGTTGTAGTCGAAGATGCGGTAAGTGACGTCCGACGACTGCTGCACCTCAGCGAGAAGTATTCCGCCGCAGATGGCATGCACACGTCCGGCAGGGAGATAAAAGACATCCCCCGGCTTGACCTCATGCCTTGCCAGCACCTCAGTCACTGTTCCATCCTCCACCCTCTTGCGATACTCATAGGGTGTTATCCTCTCCTTGAATCCCGCATAGAGAAAACTGCCTGGGCGAGCGTCGATGATGTACCACATCTCGCTCTTGCCCATCTTTCCATGCTCCCTCTGAGCCATCTCGTCGTCCGGATGCACCTGGATGCTCAGGTCCTTCTCAGCGTCAATGAACTTGACCAACAGCGGCAAGCGGTTGGAGTATTGCTTAGCCACTCTCTCGCCGAGAATCTCTACAGGCCGCTCACCGACGACACTTATCAAGTCACGTCCAGCCCAGCTGCCATTGCTCACCACACTGGCACTCGAGGGCACAGCACTCACCTCCCAGCTCTCGCCGACAGGCTCGCCAGAGGCCTCAAGACCTTTGAAAGGGCGCAGCCTGCTGCCTCCCCACACCACGCTGTGCAGGTTAGGTTCAAAGAGTAACGGATACAAATCGCTCATTAACGTAGAGGTTTGAAGTTAACAACATCTTTTTCACTTTGCGGCAAAACGAGCCAGGCCACTGTTCAGCCAAGCGTGGAATTTCTGCACATCCTCGTCATACGAGTAGCTCTTCTCCAGCACATTGCCATCGGCATCAAGCAGTACGTAGAAAGGCTGAGCCGTAGCGCCGAACTTGCTCGACTGCAGATAGCTCCACTTGTCGCCCACAGAGCGCAACTTCCGCTGACTGCCAGCATCGTTGACGATGACAGGCTCAGGGAGCTTTGTCTTGTCGTCCACATAGAGCTGTATGAGCACATACTTCTCCGTCATTATCTCAGCCACCGCAGGATCGACAAAGACAGCAGCTTCCATCTCGCGGCAGTTGACACATCCGTATCCAGTGAAGTCGACCATGACAGGCAGCCCCTTCTCTTTGGCATAGCGCATGCCCTCCTCATAGTCAGTGAACATGGGCTTCACCTCGTTGTCCTCATAGAGGTTGAAGTCCTGAGTCTTCATAGGCGGAGCAAATGCGCTCACAGCCTTGAGAGGCGCGCCCCAGAGGCCAGGCACCATATATATCGCGAAGGCAAAAGAGATGAGAGCCAACATAAAGCGAGGTATGGAAGTCTTGTGGTTGACGATGACATTTCCCTCCTCGTCATACTCATCCTCATCGTGAGGGAACCTTATCCATCCTATGAGATAAGCTCCGAGCAGAGCAGCCATAGCTATCCAGAGAGCGAGGAAAGTCTCGCGGTCCAGCAGCCCCCATCCGTAGGCGAGGTCAGCCACAGAGAAGAACTTCAGGGCAAACGCCAGCTCCACGAAGCCGAGGGTCACCTTGACCACATTCATCCAGTTGCCGCTCTTAGGAGCAGAGTTCAGCATCTGAGGGAAGAGGGCAAAGAGAGTGAAAGGCAGAGCCAGTGCGAGCGCGAAGCCGAACATGCCGACGATAGGCCCCACCAAGCTCGATGTCACCACCTGCACAAGAAGGAATCCGATGATAGGGCCTGTGCAGGAGAAGCTCACCAGCACGAGCGTGAATGCCATAAGGAAGACACTGAGCAGACCTGTAGTGCTGTTAGCCTTGCTGTCCACAGCCGTATTCCACTTCGAGGGCAGCGCGATCTCAAAGCCTCCGATGAACGAAACGCCGAAGAGCACAAGCATGAGGAAGAATATGATGTTGAAGACAGCGTTGGTAGCCAGGTCATTGAGAGCCGACGCACCAAAAGCCGCCGTTATGATTATGCCGAGAGCCACATAGATGACCACGATGCTCACACCATAGAGCATGGCATCGCGTATGCCCCTCTTCTTGGCAGCCGCCTTCTCCTCTTCTGTAGACTTGCGAGTAGTGCCCCTCTTCAGGAAGAACGACACAGTCATAGGGATGATAGGCCACACACAAGGAGTCACCAGCGCAATGAGTCCTCCCACAAATCCGAGGATGAAGATAGTCCAGAGCGACGAGTCAGCCGCATTGCTGTTTCCTCCCTCGTCAAAGGCCTTCAGCTGGTCAATGACAGGCGCCCAGATGCCTTCAGCTGGTTCGGAGCCAGCCACATCGGCCTCAGCAGCCACAGTGTCAGCTGCTTCAGCTGTCTCCTCGGCAACGTCAACCTTCTCAGCCTCTGCATCTTCAGCCTTTGTTTCTTCTGCCGCAGGCGCTTTTGCCTCCTCCTTACCCTCAGGCTTCTTTTCCTGAGCCTTAGGCATAGGAGCCTCACCGTCAAACTTGAAGTCCACGGCAGTAGGAGGAATGCAGTTCTCGTCGTTGCAAGCACCATATTCGAGGTAGCCCTCTATCTCATACTTGCCGCCGAGCAACTTCACCTTCTGGGTGAAAGTGGCAGTGTTCTCGAAGAAGTACACGTCCGTGCCGAACATTTCCTCATATTTCTTTATGGGAGCTTTTGACGGAGCGAGCGCGCCATCAAGCTTTGCACCAGATATTTTCTCTATGTTGATGGTTGTCGGTGTAGGACCGTCAGGCACCACATTAGTGCTGTACATGTGCCAGCCGTCACTGATAGTAGCCGAGAAGGTTATCACCGCCTCAGTGTCAGACGACTTGTCACATTTCACGCTCACCTTTATGGGCTGCATGAACTGAGCGTTGGCTATGCCTAAGCCGCAGAGCAGCATGATGGCAAGAAGTAGCTTTCTCATTGTCTTTATTTGCTGTATTTAATTTCTTTGATACGCTCCCGGGGCATGCCGGCACGCCGATCCGCCCCCTCAGGAGTGAAAACAATTTATCTTTCTGTCTGTCAATGTAGTTGAAGGAAAAATTCTTATCAATCAGATGCCCTTTTCCTGCAGATAGTGGAGAGCGTCGATAGCAGCCTTGCATCCGCTGCCAGCAGCACTTATGGCCTGTCGGTAGAGAGGGTCAGCCACGTCGCCGGCAGCGAAGACCCCAGGCACGCTGGTGGCTGTCGTCGGGTGCTGCACCTTGATGTAGCCCTGCTCGTCCACCTCCACCTCTGGTCTGAACACCTCACTGTTGGGATGGTGGCCGATGGCGAGAAAGAATCCGTCGATTGGCAGGTCATAGCGCCTTTCGCCTTCCTTGCCCTTGTTCTCCACTAAGTGAGCCCCCTCCACACCGTTGTCGCCGTAGAGTCCTTCAGCCTGAGTGTTCCAGAGAATCTCGATGTTCTCAGCCTCCTTCACCTTCTGCTGCATGGCGTCACTGGCACGGAGCTGGTCGCGTCTGACGATGAGGTACACCTTCTTGGCGAGACTTGCCAGATACTGAGCCTCCTCGCAGGCCGTGTCGCCGCCTCCCACCACAGCCACAACCTTCTTGCGGTAGAAGAAGCCGTCACATGTGGCGCAAGCCGACACACCCTGTCCGGCATATTTCTTCTCGTCGTCGAGACCGAGATACTTAGCCGAAGCTCCTGTTGAGATGATGATGGTGTGAGCCTCCACTTGAGTGCCGTCGTCGACAGTCACCTTATGAGGCTCCTTGCCGTCGAGGGAGAAGTCCACCTTGGTGATGATGCCCTCGCGTATCTCCGTGCCGAGTCTCTCAGCCTGAGCCCTCAGGTCGTCCATGAGCTCAGGGCCAGTGGTGCCGTCAGGATAGCCAGGGAAGTTTTCTATCTCCGTTGTCTGAGTGAGCTGCCCGCCTGGCTGCAGTCCCTCGTAGAGCACGGGAGCCAGCGAACTTCTCGAAGCATATATTGCAGCAGTGTAGCCAGCAGGCCCGCTGCCAATGATCAAAGTCTTTA
>JAEDNQ010000078.1 GCA_016302435.1 Bacteroidaceae bacterium | reverse complement strand
GGTCAACATCATAGGCTATCATCTTGTGGCGTGTGTAGATGCCTCGGGCGAGGAATATGCTTGGTTTCTTGCCGTCCAGGTATGGAGCGCCGAAGAAGTGTTTGGACGAGCGGTGTCCATAGCCATCTCCCCATGCCTTCTCTAAGTTTGTCTCGCCACTCTCAAGACGTTTGAGCGGATATTCGATGCACTGGTATGGTTTGCCTGTCTCGCCGTTCATGTAGACGAGATACTCAGCACCGTCGTGCATGAACCAATTGACACCACCGCCAGTTGCTCCGCGGTAGTTCTTGGAAGCATCGCCTACGACGTAGGTAGTACCATCGGCACAGTGGATGGTAGTGCCGTCGGCTGCACGCATGACGGCTTCTGCCTTGCCGTCGCCGTCCCAGTCATACGCCACGATGTTCTGTTCGTTGTTTTGGAAGTCGCCCATGTTAGGACCGCAGTTGACCCACCAGAGTCGTGTGCCGTCCTGCTTCAAGGCTTCGAAGATGGAGTATTCGCCTTCGTAGCCATTGCGTGGATAGCTGGCAGATTTTTCGCTGAGATTGTCAAACTTCATGAGGATGTCGAGCTCGCCGTCGCCGTCGAGGTCAGCGCAGCATGCGTCATTGGGCACCAAGGTACTCTTGATGCCTTCGTGGGTGAGCTTTATTTCCTTGTAGCTCGAAGCCCATACGCCGACAGGCTTGCATGCGCTCTGCTCTTGTCCGCGCACTACGGCTGTCACGGTATATGTGCTGGATGTTGTGCCCGCCGTGTCACGGAAGTTGGATACGGTCAGCGGTGTCTCTGTTATTTTCACTCCGTCACGATAGACATTGTACGTGACGTCATAGTATTCCTCGCCGAGGATGCGCCAACTGAGATAGACGCCAGTGCCAGACTTCATAGCCACGAGTCCACGGTCGAGTCTGTCTGTCTGTCGCTGCGCGAAAGTGGTGGTAGTGGCAGCTGTCAGAAGCAATACGGATAGTAGGATTTTTCTCATAATTAAGGATGTTGTGTTAGTTAGTTTCGTTTAGTATTCTTCCTTCAAGGAAGGAACTGGGGAATGTTTTTGGTTGGAGTTTGAACTTTGGTAAGTCACTGTTGGTGTGCAAAGGTACGATAAAAAAACGAAATAAGGCGAAATACTTGGGGATATTTCGCCTTATCAGGTTTGATTTTTGTAAAAAACAGTCTTAATGTATCAAAATGGAGTCAAGTCACTGACAGCTTGACGCTTGCTTGAAGACTGCTTGTCGTTTGTTCGAAGATTACTTGTCGTTTGTCCGAAGATTACTTGTCGTTTCTCTGAAGATAACTTATCTTTTCTCTGAAGATAACTTGTCGTTTCTCTGGAGATAACTTATCTTTTCTCTGAAGACAAGAATTCGTTTTGTTTGAAGACTACTTGACGTAGTATTTCTTATTATTCTTGACGATGATACCGTTGGCTGCTCTTCCAGCCTTGGCACCAGAGAGAAGTGTGGCAGCATTGTCAGAAGGCTTGGCTGTCTGAACGCCATTGATGCCTACACATATTTCGCTGTCAGTGCCCTTGTATGCGAGACGGAACTCATCGGCCATACCCCAGACTTCACCTTCGGAGGTTGAGCGCACACCAATCTCAAGTATGCCATCTTCACCTACAATGACATCGACAGAATAGAGGCGCATATATCCGAGAGTCTCATCCTGACCTGCTGGGATAGCGACTGCTGATTCGTTGGCATATACCTCTAAGCCTTCAGCATTGGCAAAAGCGCCACATGTGAGGGTATAAGCACCTGCTGGGAGGTTAGTAAGAGTCTGGTAAGCTCTTGCTGGACCTACATTCCAGAGGTTGAGGTAGTTGCCATCACCACTTGAAGCTCCTTCTTCGTTGGTGAAGCCGTACCAGTCGTTGTTGCCCATGGTTGACCATCCGTCATTTATCCAGCCTTCTGTGCCGATGATGGTTGGATTGAAAATCTTGGCTGTGTAGTCGGCAGGGGCATCATCGGTAGCCGGCACGTCCTTGACAGTGAGGTTGAACTCTATGTCGTAGAGGCGTGAGATGAGCGATTCGACATCAGCAGCTGTGAGGTCGTCTGCTTTCAGTGGATTGTTGGCTGCCATGAAGGCTTCGTAGTCCTCGCGTGCGGCTGCTGTACAGCTTTCGCTGTATTCAGCATAGATGGATGCGGCATTGACAAGTTCGTTGTTGAACTTCTCTACCTTCCAGATGAAGTTCTGAGCCTCAGCCACGAGTTCGTTCATTTCCTTAGCGGCAGCATTGACGGTTTCGTTGTTGGAAGTATGCTCTTCGACAATGGTCATTTTCTCCTGTACCATATCGCCCAACTTCTCACCGTAGTAGATGTTGCAGAGAGGGTCGTTGATGATGGTTTCAGCAGAGTCGCAAGCTTCGGAGAGGGCATTGTAAGCCTCTGCACTGACAGCAATCTTGCCGAGGACTTCTTCATACTCTTTGATGACAGCTAGAATCTCTTCGTCTGTGTTGGCATTGTCAACCTTGGCAAGCACGGCATCGTATTCTTTCTTGAGCGATGAGTCATAGATGGCATAGTCTACGCCTGAGCTGCTGTTCTGCAAGCTGCTGAGCCAGAACTTGTAAGCCTGTGCTCCGTTGCCGTAGTACTTGACATCGACATTGTCAATGGCTACCCAGTTGGTGCCAGATATGTCCTGAGAGAAACCGAATTGTAGCTCTCCATCAGTGACGTTGGTGGTGACGGTGTAGGTCTTGCCTGTAGCTCCAGCTGATACTGTCACGGCATTCTCATTGGCAAAGACATAGCCTTCTAACTTTTCAGAGAAGACTGCCATTTTGACGACATAGATGCCGTTTGGCAGACTTGACTTCTCTACGTGGGCTGAACCTTCGAGGGCTGAGCCCCAGATGTTGAGAGTTGTTCCTTCAAAACCTTCCCAACCTTCGGCAATCCATGTCTGGGTGTTCCAAGTTTCGGCAAAGATGTCGTTGGTCCATTTGTCAATATTGTCGCAACTGTCGAAGAAGATGTCCATTGGGTTGTCGGGAGTGACTGTAGCCTCTGCATTGGCAAGAATCTTCTTCTCTACTGACTCAATGGCAGCATAGATTTCTTCGGTGGTGCTTGAAGTGTTGGCATAGACTGCCTTCTCATCATCGAGGTCGCTGACACCTACAGACTCAGCCTTGTCGATGGCAGCAGCGAGAGACTGGGCTGCTTCGTATGTGGCTGCCTGCAGCTGATAGGCAGCGTAGTCGTCTTGGCTGACAAACGCCCATGTGGTCTGGAACTCGCCTGGGTTGTAATTGCTGTCAGCTCCGCCTAAGTCGAAGATGACACCTGTGCCTGTCTCCACACCGTTCTTGGCGTCCACATAGCCAGTGAAGCGGCCAACCATGTAGTTGGCGAGGTCACCAGATGACTTCCATACGGGGTTGAGGTCGGAACCGAGAATCTGGTAGGTATTGCCTTCGAGAGCCTTGAAGGTGAAGTAGTAGTCTGCCTGATTGCCAAGGTCTACATAGACATTACCACCATCGGTGATGAAGACTTGATTCCAGCTTTCCTTTACGATGGACTCAGACTGGATGATGTAGTTTGTACCGTCCCATTCAGCGCCTTCAGCGATGTAAGGGTTGACAATGAAACGCAGGCCTGTGAGACCAACGGTGGCATGAGTGCCCCAGTCGTTGCCTTCAGTGAGGAAGAGCTGGGCCTCTGTGTTGTAGATGTAGACGGTGTCGCCTGCAGTCAAGGGTTGATACGAGCCCGAATAGACGGGCTTCTGCCACTCGCCAGCAGAGGCGAGAGAGGCGGAGGCGGCAAAGGCCGCTGCTAAAAGCAAAGAATGTCTCATAAAGATTGAGGTTGAAAAAGTGGTGATTTAAAAGTATAACTTAGGCTACGCACCGGGAGTAAGACGGCGGGCAGCGGGATGTTCGGGAAGAGAGAGAGGAGCGAGGGGAGACGGGCGCGAGGGAAGCGAGGCCTGAGGGGGAGACGGGTGTGAGGCCTGATGGGCAGCCTTAGTCGGGGCGTAGCATGTCCAGGAGTTCTGCGCCTGTGAGCTTGTAGCTGATATCTGTGCCTTCGAGGATATTTTCCGCCAGTTCGCGTTTCGTCTCGTGGAGTCGTATGATTTTCTCCTCAATGGTGTGCTTGCTGACGAGGTGGTAGACGGTGACGGCCTGATTCTGACCTATACGGTAAGCACGGTCGGTGGCCTGCTGCTCGATGGCGGGGTTCCACCATGGGTCGAGATGGAAGACATAGTTCGCCCCTGTGAGATTGAGGCCGAGGCCTCCTGCCTTGAGACTGATGAGGAAGACAGACTTTTCACCATTCTGGAAGGCGGCTACCATCTCTGTGCGCTTCTTGACAGGCACACTGCCATCGATGTAGAAGTAGTCCACATGACGCTTGTCCAGCTCACGCTTGACGACATTGAAGAAGCTGACGAACTGGCTGAACACGAGTGCTCTGTTGCCTCCTTCGATGACACCTTGCAGGAGTTCGGTGAGAGTGGTTATCTTTGATGACTCCCCTACCCACTTTGGCTCGATGAGTTCGGCACTGCATGCTGCCTGTCTCAGTCGTGTTATCTCGGCAAGGACGTTCATGTTGACATCTCCTCTGTTGTCATTGAGGAGCTTCTCAGCACGGATGCGTATGCTCTCATAAATGGCGAGCTCATCCTTGGTGAGTTCGACATCCTGATATATCTCAGTCTTCTCTGGCAGTTCCTTGAGCACTGACTGTTTGGTGCGTCGCAGCATGAACGGATGCACAAGCGTGTCGAGCAGTTCTTGCTTCTCCTTGTCCTTATACCCCTCTATCGGTATGATGAACTTTCGGGAGAATTGCTCGTAGGAGCCAAGCAGCCCTGGATTGACGAACTGAAAGAGGTTCCAGAGTTCGCCGAGGTGGTTTTGTACAGGAGTACCTGTGAGCATGATGCGGTTTTTTGCCTTGATCTTCATGGCTGCCGCACTGGTCTTTGCACCTCGGTTCTTGATGATATGCGCCTCGTCGAGACACGCCACGTTCCATTCCTTGGACGTGATGAGGTCTTGGATGCTGAGCAGTATGCCGTAAGTTAATATGATGACATCGCCTGCTTTCGCATGTTCAACCAGTTGCTGTCGGTCTTGGGCGAAGTTGAGTATCTGCACATTGAGCGTAGGAGCGAACTTTTCTATCTCACTCTTCCAGTTGGGGGCTACTGATGCAGGAGCCACGACGAGTGAAGGTCCGTCAAACCTCTTTAGGAGGAGGAAGGCGATGGACTGTAAAGTCTTGCCGAGACCCATGTCATCGGCGAGCAGGGCACCTGCACCCCAACTGTTGAGACGTGCCATCCATCTGAAGCCGTCGAGCTGGTAAGGACGCAGGGTAGCATTGAGCACTGAAGGCACTTCTGGTGAGTAGTCGGAGCATTGGAGTATCTTCTCACGTGTGGCTTTGATGTTTTCGTCGAGGGTGAACTCTATGTCGCCATGCAGAAGTTCGTTGCCAAAGAGAGCTGCACTGAAAGGCGAAATCTTTATTCCGCCTTTTTCACGAGAGACGATGGCATCGAGAGCAGCGAGCTGCTTGCGCAGGGTATCGCTGATGACGAGAAATTCGTCATCGCTGATTTTGACATACTTGCCCTCGCTTTTTCCGACAAGTTCAAGAAGTTGGCTTATGCTTATGCGTGTTGACTCATCGATAAAGATGTCACCTTCAATGTCAAACCACTGTCCTCGCTGTTTCATCACGCCACTCCAGGATGCTGCCCCCTTGCGGAGGTTCTTCACTTTAAACTGCTGTCCTTCTGGCCATTCGGCATAGAACGAGTCGGGGTTGTCCTGAATGAGCATCATCAGCCTCAGCACGAACTCTGGAGGATAAGTGCCTCTTTCCTCAAACTCGTGTCCCAATTCGTCCCACAGAGCTGTGACAATCTCCATGTTGGACTCCTCCATTTCGAGGTTTCGCTTGATGCGGTATCGTCCTTCACTGTTCTCATCGATGACGATGTCATCACCCCTTCCTGGAGAATAGGTGCGCTTGCCACCTGAGAGCGGCTTGACAAAGGTGCGCACTTCCCAGTTGCCATTGTTTTTCGGCACGAGTCGGAATCCGATACTCCACAGTCCGTCGACCATAGGGAGAGTGCTTCCCCCCTCAATGAGCGAGGAGTGGAGCTCGACCTTTCCTCCTATCTTGTTGAGGAACTGGCGAAGAGCATCTTCCGCCTCAAGCGGCAGTGTGCTTAGCTGCAGCAGTTTGACATAATATCCTCTTATCTCTCGAGGTATGTTGATTATGCTATACTGTGTAGCCGACTCCTCGATGATGATAAGGTCGTCCTTGGCTTTGCTGATGGGTACGTTGGACTTGACGACGAACTGTTCTCCATCGTTTTCCACTATGAGATAAGGGCGGTCTAACGTCACTGTCACCTGTTCGTATGGTGGTGCGGAGCCGATGAAGAGTCTGTTTTCTGTCACCATCTCCTCTATGACATCTTCCAATACCAGTTCCTTGCGCTGGCTATGGATGAGTTTATCGAGTATGCGTCGGTCGGCATTGGTCATGTAGTCAAGACCTCCCGCCCTGTACCTTATCTCGCTGATGCGCTTACCCAAGCTCCATGAGCCATTTTTCTGCCTTACCTGCTCGCGTATCTGGACGACATTGGTTTCGCTTGATTCTCTGACGTATATAAGTCTTTCAGTCTGTTCGGCAAGAGAGGCGAAGTCATTGTCAGCAGACTCCAGGAGTTCGTTGAGCACAGATTTCCACTGAGCCTCATGGTACTGAGAAGGCAGGATGGGCCCGACGCCAAATAGGCCTTGGAGTTTCTGCTTGTCGGCAGAGTCGAGAGGCAGGTATTTGCTCATCTCAAATCGGAGCATGGCCAGACGCGGTGTGCATGCCTTACTATCCATATTGGCAGTAGAGAAGCCCAGATAGTTGGCGAGCATGAAGGCCAGATGGCGGAAGAGGACAGGGCGTCGGTATATCTCTGCATCCTTATACATGGCCAGTATCTGTTCCTTATGAAGAGTGGTGTTGACATGACAGAAGTCTTCAGCCAATATCTTTGCTGGCAGGAATGACGGTTCGGACACAAACTCGCTATTGGCAAGGAGGCTTTCAATCCTTTCCTTGCATGCCAGACTGATATTAGCTTGTCCGGGTTCCTTAGCATTGGCGGCAGCGATATAAATGATGATGAGATAGAACGTCAGGAGCGGATTGGCAAAGAAGTCCTTGCTTCCCTTCTCGCTCTGCTGGAATTTGAGGGCAGCGTTAATCCATTTGGCAGCTTCCATATACTTGTTTGCATAGAGGCTGTGCAGTCCTCCGAGGGTATATCCTGACGATATGTTAGAGTAAAAGCCATTGCCTGGCATCTGTCCGAAGGCAATGTATGAATAGAGCTCAAGCTCGCACATGAGCTTGTTGCGCGTAGTCTCTGCTATAAGGTTGAACGTCGTGATGAGCTGTATAGGTAGCGTGATGTCAACCTTGATGTCGTTTTCAATGAGGTGTGAAGGCAGCTGGCTGAAGACAGCCACAAAAGTCTCGTTGGACAGATTCTCAAAGAGAGACCTGAACTGTGGTTCGGCTGTAACGCTGAAAAGAAGCGGCGCATGTTCCTTTGGTATGCTGTAAGCTGTGTTGCAAGCAGCGAAATTGCTGTCGACGAGCACCTCTATAGAATATCTGATGACATCAAACTCTTCGTTACGTCTCTTCTTCGTCTTCTTCAGAAACGCCTTGATAGTCTTTGGCTTCTCCACATTGAGAAACATAAGTGCGGGGGCAAAGTCGTCTTCATTGAAGACATACCGGATGGAATTGTTCTTCCAGTTCCGTCCCTCGTTGCGTATGACACCTATCTGGATGAGTTCTTCGAGGGCTTTTTCTCCCTCGAAAGTAGGGAAGGCATCCTTGCGGATGATCTCAAAATGTTCATCCATGCGCTTG
Organism: Bacteroidaceae bacterium; assembly: GCA_016302435.1. Taxonomy (GTDB): domain Bacteria; phylum Bacteroidota; class Bacteroidia; order Bacteroidales; family Bacteroidaceae; genus Minthosoma. The sequence continues at coordinate 2,350 of JAEDNQ010000078.1, read as the reverse complement.
TCTATCCCATAGCCGCAATAGGCCATATAGCATAGCAGTTTCTGCGCTTCGTCGCTCAGGTTGTTGTATCTGTCAAATCTCATGATGTTAGTAATCGTAGCTGTGTGAATGTGCAAAGGTACAGTTTTCAGTTGAAACGACCAAGAATATTGGACATAAAATGGCTGAGGACACCGAAATTGAGTATTGGCAAACAAAAAAAGGCAGGGTTTCCCCTACCTTATTTTTCACATTCAGCGTCTGCTCATGCAGCAGCTTGCTCTTACTTGCGTGTGACGTAAGAACCGTCACGAGTGTCAACCTCTATCATGTCACCCTCATTGATGAAGAGTGGCACGCGAATCTCGACACCTGTCTCGAGCGTAGCTGGCTTTGTAGCGTTGGTTGCAGTGTCGCCCTTAAGTCCTGGCTCGGTGTATGTCACCTGAAGCACAACCTTCACTGGAGCCTCAGCTGTGAGGATTGTGCCAGTTGAATCATCGATAGAAGCCATGACCATAGTCTCTCCCTCCTTGAGGAAGTCTCCGCCGGTGATGACGTCCTTGGAGATGTTGACTTGCTCGTATGTCTCTGTGTTCATGAAGACAAGGTCTTCACCCTCCTTATAGAGGTACTGGAACTGCTGGTGTGATACCTGCACGTCGTCCAGCTTAGCTGATACGATCCATGTGCGCTCTAGCACGCGTCCGTCTTCCACGTTGCGGAGCTTAGTGCGCATTACAGTGTTTCCCTTGCCCGGTTTTACGTGCAAGAAATCGATAACTACGTAAATCTTGCCATCGTCAAGGCGGAGGCATACGTTCTTCTTGATGTCACCTGCTAAAATAGCCATAAGTTTCTTGTTTTTGTATTAATGTTGTTCTTTACACATTGAAATCGGGTGCAAAATTACGTAAAATCATTAAAATGACAAAAAAACTTAGTGATTTTTGGGTTTTTCTTTTGCTGATTTCTTGAAATTCACTAATTTTGCACTCGTTTTAAACAAAATGACAGTGCCCTAAGCACAGGACACATGTGTGCCGTAGTCAAAACAGACAGTAAAAAATCCCAAGTGCCCAATTGAGACAATAGGGGCTTGCAAGGAGACGACAAGACTGCATGAGACGACGAAACAGACAACAAAACAAAGCCACCCAAGTCATCAAAACAGAAATAAAAGAATAAATTACAAATAAACAAAGTAAACGAAAAATGAAAAGAACATTCCAGCCTCACAACAGAAAGAGGATTAACAAGCACGGATTCCGTCTCCGTATGCAAACAGCCAATGGACGTCGCGTACTCAGCGCACGCCGCAGAAAGGGTCGCAAGTCACTCACAGTTTCAAGCGAGCACCACGGCAAATAAAACATAGCCGAAAGCAATACAGAAAGCAGGAGCACATCAGAAGCTTCTGCTTTTTTGTTACCCCAAATTCACTCGCAAGAGCTCCAAGCAAGCCATCATCTATGTCACAGACGCAAAAAAGAGCGCATTTATTTTGTGTTGTCTGTGATTTGACGTACCTTTGCACACATATTTAATATATATATACAACAGATATTACCCACTTAGACACAACCACCCCAAAAAAATCCAATGTCAATAAAAGCATTCTTCAAAGGCAAGACCAGCAAATTCTTCTGGGTCAACGTAGCCCTGATGGTCACACTCCTCATAGCCGTGCCCGTGATAGCATTCTATATGCTCGACTCCTTCACCCACCACGGTGAGAAGATTGAAGTGCCCAGCGTCATCGGCAAGACCGTCAGAGAGGCCAGCTCCATGCTCAAGGACCGACAGCTGGTAGCCGTCGTCAACGACTCCACTTACAACAAGTATGCCATGCCAGGCTCCGTTCTCGACCAGACACCCAGAGCAGGATATGAAGTCAAGGGAGGCAGAGTCATCTATCTGACCATAGCCGCACACAACGCTCCCCTCATCAAGATGCCAGACGTGGTCAGCCACGGTTCACTGCGCGAAGCTGAGTCCACCCTCAAGAGCCTTGGCCTCAGACTCACCCCACACGAAATAGTCGAAGGCATGCCACTCGACCTCGTCATCGGCGTCAAGCAGAGAGGCAAAGAGATAAAAGCTGGAGACCTCATACCAAGAGACAGACCTGTCACCATCATTGTGGGCGGAGGAGAAGTCGACTCTACAATGGTCGACTCAGGATACCATGACACAGACGCAGATGTGGAGATAGACGACAACTTCGGATTGTAATGAAGCCATGGACATAAACAACATATACGACAACAGCACAGCACCAAGAGAAGAAGGACTCACACATGCCCCGGCAGAGTCCAACGGTGAGGACATACTCGAAGGGAAATGTCCCGAAGAAGACACCATCGACCAA
>JAEDNQ010000077.1 GCA_016302435.1 Bacteroidaceae bacterium | reverse complement strand
TGGATGAAGAGAGAGTATATGGCAAAATGTGCTTCCAAATGCAAATACGGCAACTTTATCAGTTAAAGATGGTTAAATACCGATATTTTTCCTCGAAAACATTTGTTTTGTTCAAAATAAACATATATCTTTGCACCGTGTTTTTCATGGTATTAGATTTATTTTAAGGTTAGTAAAGATTGCTTGTCGTGAGATAAGCAATTTTTTTATGAGTGCTGTTCCCGCTGGCATGACGCTGGCTCACACAGTGCTCATATTTGTTGCTGGACTGTTGGTTCTTCTACCAACTGTTTTTCATCTTGCAAGGAACAGGGCTTGTCATCTGGGGACGGACATGAACAATACGCACCAAAAACACTTCATAAAAGCACCTCGACATACCAAAAAGGTAGTCACAACACTAACTTTTTGCAAAAAACATAGATTATAGCGTCGGAATAGCATGCGATACATGTATTTTTTGTATCTTTGCACAATATATGGCACAATCAGCAAGACATACACTAATAAAAAGTATATTCACATACATAGCAGTAATCATTTTGACATTCTTATGTCATGTAGCAAAGGCACAGGAATGGGATGCAGGCAACAACGGAACATCAAGGCAGTTTGTTGCCCGTGACTCTGTTGATGTATCGCTCATCACGTGTGGTTCAGGCAACGACCTCTATGCCAGATTTGGACATACAGCTCTCCGTGTGCATAACTACACGCTGCAGCAGGACATAGTGCTCAACTACGGCTGCTTTAACTACAACGAGGACTGGTTCGTAATGAAGTTCGTAGTAGGCATGACAGACTATCTGCTCGAAGCCGAACCTTACAGCCACTTCATCTACCGCTACGAATGCATGGGCAACTGCGTCAAAGAACAAGTGCTCAATCTGACATACGAGGAGAAAGTAAAGCTCCTTAGCATTCTCTCTGAGAATCTGAAGCCCGAAAATCAGCAGTACCGCTATGTGTGGCTCTATGACAACTGTACGGTGAGGGCAAGGAAGGCCATAGACAAGGCTATCGACGGAAAGGCTCATTACCAACTGGAAGAGAATGTGAAATACGACATCCATAACCTCACAATCAGAGACATAATAAGGATGTCTGTCAGCGACTCTCCTTGGGTAAGCTTCGGACTCGACATGATACTCGGACAGGAGATAGACCAAAAGGGAGACCCTCTGACTCTCATGTCCATGCCTCCGCTGCTGTTCAAGGGTTTCAATGACTCATATATACAAGACGCTGATGGTCATAAGAGACCTTACATAACGTCCACAACAACCATTCTGCCAGACAGGCGACCTGCTGAAGCAGCTACTCCACTGTACCTCGCACCCATTGGAGTGTTCACCATTCTCCTCTTAGGGCTGATGGCTTTGTCGCAGATAGAGTTCAAGAAGAAGGTCCAATGGTGGTGGCTCGACGTCATCGTCCATAGCATCCAGGGCATTGTCGGCATACTGATAACATTCCTCTTTTTCTTCTCATCCCACCCAGGGGTAGACAGCAACTGGCTTGTCATCATCTTCAATCCGCTGGCCATAGCCTATGCCGTATGGATATGCCGCTGCCACAAGAGGGGACAAAGAAACAAACTGGCCTACGCCAACATGGCAGTCACCATGGCCTTCATAGCAACAATGATCTTCTGCAAGCAAAGGTTCGACTTGGCCATGTATCTCGCCATAGGCATACTCTTACTACGCGCCGGCGTGCAAGGACACTTCGCCTACCACGGTGGAAAGGATAAGGCGGCCAAAAAGAGGTGAGGCATCGCCCCGAGCAATGTATTAACCTGCTCCACCCCAAAAAGACAAATAGAAGTTTCACTCACATAGCATCATATCAACTGATGAAAAAGCAGTTACTTACAACATTCTTCATATCAGCCTCTATAGCTGGAGCCATGGCACAAAACACCAATGTGCCACGCCTCGTTGTAGGTATCACCATTGACCAGCTGCGCACCGACTATCTCAATGCCTTTATGCCGCTATACGGCGAGGGCGGATTCAAACTCCTGCTCGAAAAAGGCAAAGTGTGCTCAAACGTGAAATACCTGCACACACCTGCCGACAGGGCATCGGCCATAGCAAGCATCATAACGGGCACAGTCCCTTATACCCACGGCATCATAGCCGAGGAATGGATGAGCCGAACGGATCTCCACACAAACTTCTGTGTGGACGACAGCCAATATAAGGGAGTCAACACCTACGACTGCTCGTCGCCCAAAAACCTCCTCGTCAGCACCATCGGTGACGAACTCAAATACGCCACGAAGGGTAAAGCCCTCGTCTACAGCGTAGCACCATTCCGCGAGGCAGCTGTGCTTGCTGCAGGCCACGCTGCCGACTGGGCCATGTGGATTGACAACGAAAGCGGACGGTGGGCTGGAACATCATACTATGGAGCAGGACCCTCATGGTTCAGATACATCGACTCAGGAGTCCTCTCTAACCTTCAGAACGTTGTGTGGAAACCTGAAAACAAATATTCAGGTTCGTACAACTACTATCTGACAACCTCGCAAAACTCCTTCGCCCATAAGTTTGCGGGCACCAGCCGCTACACCTCATTCAAGACCTCCGCCCTCATCAACGCCGAGGTCAACAAGGCTGCCAGAAGCTGCATAGAAAGCGGAAATGCTGGTCTCGACGACGTGACCGACTTTCTCTCCGTATGCTACTATGCAGGCCACAGCAATCTGTCTAACGGTGCAGGAGCAACTCTCGAGCTGCAAGACACATACAAACGGTTAGACCAGGAGTTAGAAATCCTGCTCAAGAAGATAGATGCCGTAGTAGGACTCGACAAGACGCTCATATACGTCACCTCCACAGGCTACGACGAGATAGAGAAGTCGGACGAGATGTCGCAATACCGCATCCCCACAGGCAACTTCTTCATCAACCGCTGCGCCACTCTCCTCAACATGTACCTCTGCGCCATGTATGGAAACGGCCAGTACATACAGAGCTACTTCTCCAACCAACTATACATCAACCACAAGCTCCTCGAACAGAAACAGCTCAAGCTGGCTGAAGTGATGGGGCACAGCGAAGACTTTCTCTTTCAATTCAGCGGAGTTAAAGACGTCTTCACAGCCCAGCGCATCACTCAGGGAGCCTGGACACCAGGCATAAGCAACATTCGCAACGGCTTCAATCCCAAATGTTCGGGAGACATCATCATACAAGTGTCGCCAGGATGGAACCTCGTCAACGAAGACCGACACACGAGCAAACCTCAACGCGAGTCATTCTTCGAGTTCCCTCTCATCTTCTTCGGCTTCACCATTCAACCCGAGAAGGTGGAGAAAGAAGTGACGATAGACTGCATAGCACCTACCGTCGCACACCATATCCGCATCCGAGCCCCAAACGCATGTTCTACACCACCGCTATTCTGAACACACCATCAGAACTGAACTATGCGGCAGGCTATTCAACAGCCACAGAAGATTAATCATTGCGCCCTGCGCACACATATTATAATAATATAGAAGATACAGAGACTATAGAAGCTATAGAAACTATAAAAGTAAAAAAAACAACACATCATATATGGGATTTTCATTAAGCAAACTTATCGACAGCCTCTTCGGCAACAAAGCCACACGCGACTACAAAGAGATAAAACCTATTGTTGACCAGATAGTGGCCATCGAACCAGAGATACAGAAACTGACAGACGACCAACTTAGAGCCAAAGTAGACGAGATAAAGGCTTATCTCCAAGAGAAGGTGAAGAGCACCCGAGAAGAGATAGCCGCCCTCAAAGAAAAGATACAGCAGACAGAGATAGACAAGCGCGAGCCTATCTTCGAAGCCATAGACAAGAAAGAAGCAACTGTGCTCGACATCTTTGAAGAAGGACTCAAGGAGATGCTCCCCACGGTATATGCCATTGTCAAAGATACCGCTCGCCGATTCACACAAGCACCCGACGGAAACATCATCGTCACAGCCACTGACTTCGACCGCGAACTCGCTGCCACACACGACTTCGTCGACATCGAAGGCGACAAGGCCATCTGGCACAACAGTTGGGTAGCTGGCGGAAACAAGATGACATGGAACATGATACACTACGAGGTGCAGCTCTTCGGTGGCATTGTGCTCCATCAGGGCAAGATAGCCGAGATGGCCACAGGTGAAGGAAAGACTCTGGTTGCCACCCTGCCTGTATTCCTCAATGCTCTCACACGCAATGGCGTACATGTCGTCACTGTCAACGACTACCTCGCCAAGCGCGACTCAGAGTGGATGGGGCCTCTCTACATGTTCCACGGACTCAGCGTGGACTGCATAGACAAGCACCAACCCAACTCTGCCGCACGCCGCCGTGCCTATCAGGCCGACATCACTTTCGGTACCAACAACGAGTTTGGCTTCGACTACCTTCGCGACAACATGGCCATGTCGCCTAAAGACCTCGTCCAGCGCATCCACAACTATGCCATCGTCGATGAGGTCGACTCTGTGCTCATTGACGATGCTCGTACTCCACTTATCATCTCAGGTCCTGTAGCTAAGGGAGATGTCCAGATGTTTGAGGAGTACTGCCCCATCGTCGAACAGCTCGTGGAGGCACAGAGACGCCAGACTCAAAACTACCTCACAGAGGCTAAGCGACTCATAGAGTCAGAGGATAAAGATGAGGTGGCAGCAGGCTTCCTCGCCCTCTTCCGTGCCTACAAGAGCCTTCCAAAGAACTCTGCCCTCATCAAGTACCTCTCGCAGCCAGGCATTAAGACTGGACTCCTGCAGACAGAGGAAATATACATGGAGAACAACAACAAGCGCATGCCTGAAGCCACTTCCCCACTCTACTTCGTCGTTGACGAGAAGCAGAAGTCTGTGGAACTGACTGACAAGGGCGACCAGCTCATAGCCAGCATCGTCAAGGACGATACATTCTTCGTCCTGCCCGACATCGCCACACAGCTCTCAGCCCTCGAAGTGGAGCACTTCAACTCTGAGGAAGAGAAACTGGCTAAGAAGGATGCTCTCATGCAGGACTATGCCCTCAAGTCAGAGCGCGTGCACACGATACAGCAGCTCCTCAAGGCCTACACCATGTTTGTCAAGGATGACGACTACGTCATCATCGACGGCGAGGTGAAGATTGTAGACGAACAGACAGGCCGCATCATGGAAGGCCGCCGATGGAGCGACGGACTGCATCAGGCCGTGGAAGCCAAGGAGCGCGTCAAAGTGGAGGCAGCCACACAGACCTTCGCCACCATCACCCTGCAAAACTACTTCCGCATGTATCACAAGCTGGCGGGCATGACAGGTACAGCCATCACTGAGGCTGGCGAGTTCTGGGACATATATAAGCTCGATGTCATAGAGATACCGACCAACCGCCCCATTGCCCGTCAAGACCTCAACGACCGCGTCTACAAGACCAACCGCGAGAAATACAATGCCGTCATCGAAGAGATAGTCAAGATGCGCAACAGCGGACGCCCTGTCCTCGTCGGCACAACCTCTGTCGAAATATCCGAACTCCTCTCTCGCATGCTCTCCATGCGCAAAATACCACACCAGGTCCTCAACGCCAAGCTCCACCAGAAGGAAGCCGACATCGTGGCTCGCGCTGGTCAGAGCACTCTCGGCGAGGTTGTCAACGCTGACGGTACAAAGGAGAAGAAAATGCTCGGTGCTGTCACTATCGCCACCAACATGGCAGGACGTGGTACCGACATCAAGCTATCCGACGAAGTCAAGGCTGCAGGCGGACTCGCCATCATAGGTACTGAGCGCCATGAAAGCCGCCGTGTGGACCGTCAGCTCCGCGGACGTTCAGGACGACAGGGAGACCCTGGTTCATCAGTCTTCTATGTCTCGCTCGAAGACAAGCTCATGCGCCTCTTCGCCAGCGACAGGATATCCAAGGTAATGGACCGTCTCGGCTTTGAAGAAGGAGAGATGATTGAGCACAAGATGATCAACAACTCCATAGAGCGTGCGCAGAAGAAGGTGGAGGAGAATAACTTCGGCATCCGCAAGCGCCTGCTCGAATATGACGACGTCATGAACAAACAACGCAAGGTCATCTACGAGCGCCGCCGCCACGCCCTCATGGGAGAGCGCATCGGAATGGACATCTCCAACATCATCTGGGACCGCGTGCTGCGCATCATGGCCAAGGGCGACTACGAGACCTGCCGCGAAGACTTCTTCCGCATCTTCGCCATGGACATACCGTTCACTAAGGAGCAGTTCGACAAGATGAGCCGCAATAAACTGGAGGACGAGACCTTCGACATCGTCATCGAAGCCTTCAAGAAGCGCACTTCTCGCTTGGCGTCAGTAGCCTTCCCTGTCATCAAAGACGTGTACGAGAGCAAAGGACAGATGTACGAGAACATCCTTGTGCCTATAACGGACGGTAGACGCATCTACCAGATTAGCGTGCCCCTCAAAGAGGCCTATGAGACGGAAGGCAAGTCCATACTCATAGCCTTTGAAAAGGCTGTGCTCCTCCACACCATCGACGAAGCATGGAAGGAGAACCTCCGTGCCCTCGACGACCTCAAGCACTCTGTGCAGAACGCCTCATACGAGCAGAAAGACCCATTGCTCATCTTCAAGTTGGAATCTGTCCACCTCTTTGACACCATGGTCAATGAAATCAACAACGGCACTATCTCCGTGCTCATGCGTTGTTCTATCCCCATAGCAGAAGAGAGTGACGTGCAGCAGGCCACAGCCAATCAAGCTGCTGACAATCGAAAGAAGAACAAGAACGGCAAATAAGTAGGCGACAAATAAAGAATGCCAATAACATAAAGGCAATCTCCATACCAAGCGTATGAAGATTGCCTTTTTCTATGCCTTACATCCATAACAAGCGTATGAAGATTGCCTTTTTCTATGCCTTACACCCATACCAAGCGTATGAAGATTGCCTTTTCCTGTATCTTAAACAAAAAGGGTGGGCGCACCATATTTGGCACGTCCACCCTTATAGGTAGCGGGGAGGAGATGTGATGAAACTCCGATGTGATAAGATTTGAGCATTTGCCGTCCTTTGTAATCCACCGAAAAACAACATGGTAGGGAACGTTTCCATGTATATGTGGCCCGCCATTGGATAGGTAAATCATCTCGGTTTCGTGTTATAATTTGATGAGTATCCCAATCGATCCTGTACCCCCGCTATGTCTCGGAGAGACCCATGGTTTTGACACATGGCTGATATAGTCGCTCGGTCTCTTTTGTTCTCTTTTCTTTTCTGACGGCAAAGGTACATCATTACCACGACATACACAAGGGATTCGACAAAAATCTTCGCCGAATCCCTTGCTTTTAACATTTTGAGGTCTGTTTACACAGATGAAGTTTCTTTATTCGCCCAAAGAAACGGCAAATGACATTTGTCTTCCAGCCTGTGTCTTGCCCCATATCCACATGGTCTGTTCGTCGCTCGACTGGGCAGAACGGAAGATTTGTTCAATGTCTGAGACACTGCGCACATTCTGATTGTTGATGCGCAGGATGATGAATCCTTCAGGCATTCCAGCGTCCTTCAGGAGTCCTGACTTGAGTTTCTTCACCTGCACTCCATAAGCCATATTGAACACGCGCTTCTGATTGGCGGTAAGTTCGGCAAAGTCGGCGCCGAGCACATCCATTGTCTGCGCTTTCACCACATTGGTGTTGCCCTTCGCATTGCGGAAAGTCACGGTGATGCTCTTTTCCTTCTTGTCACGCATTATCTTCACCTGAGCCTTGTCGCCTGGCACATACTGTGTTGTCGCCTCTTGCAGTTCAGACATCTTAGTGACCTTTCTGTCGCCAAGGGCCACGATGATGTCTCCCTCCTGAATGCCAGCTTCGCCTGCAGCACCGTCTTTCATTACCTCTGCCACATAGACACCGTCCACTGTGCCGAAATCTGGTTGGAATCCGCTGTCCTTCGACTTCTGTGCGTCCACATAGTCATGGAGAGTCATGCCGCTGATGCCGAGCAAGGCACGCTGCACTGTACCGTAAGACTTGAGGTCGCCTACCACCTTCTTCATGATGGTTGTCGGTATGGCAAAGCCATATCCTGTGAACGAACCTGTCTGTGAATAAAGCATGGCATTGATGCCGACCAACTCACCTCTTGTATTGACAAGTGCTCCACCAGAGTTGCCCTGGTTGATGGCAGCATCTGTCTGTATGAACGACTCAATGCCGTTTTTCGTTGCGCCGAGATTGCGCGCCTTAGCCGACACGATGCCAGCCGTAACGGTAGATGTCAGGTTGAAAGGGTTGCCTACAGCCAGTACCCATTCCCCTACTTTCAGCTTGTCAGAGTCACCGACCACGATGGCAGGCAAACCTTTAGCCTCAACCTTCAGAAGGGCGAGGTCAGTATCAGCGTCAAGTCCTACGACGCGAGCGGTGAACTCCCTGTTGTCGTTGAGAGTGATGGTTATCTCGTCGGCGTGTTCCACCACATGGTTGTTGGTTACGATATATCCATCCTCTGATATGATGACACCTGAGCCAGCCGACTCTCTCTTAGGGGTCTGCATCTGTCGTCTCTGTGTTCCGCCTCCTCTGCCGAAGAAGTCGCCGAAGAAATCCTCAAAGGGACTCGTGTATTCGACAATCTGTGTTTTGCTCGTCTGCACACATTTTATATATACTACTGCGTTGCATGCTTTCTCTGCCGCAACCGTCAGGTCGACAGGCTGCCCAGCAGGTACTGTCACGTCTGACACTGTCATCAGAGTTGAAGGATCATCTTGTCCCTGTGCGCTAACCTCAGACTTGTCTTGCTGAGTGAGTGAGTAAGCAAATGCTCCGGTAAGGCCGGAGAAGAAAGCGACACAAGCAAGTGTGCCGTAAAATCTTTTTACTGACTGTTTCATGTTCATGTATTATAATTATTAGTTAATGATATATTCTGTTGTTACATTATGTAGTTGTGAAATATTTAATCTCAATACAAGAAAACGCTTTGCCATGTGCCTTTGTTCTACGTAGCAGTCAATGATTCCGTATCACATAACACTCATGTGCTGCATTTCATCTTTTTAAAGACAAACTTTCGAAAACGGGGGCAAAATAACTACTTTTTCATGGAACAACAAAACATTTTGTCAAAAAAAATCATATCTTTCATCTTGTTTAACACTGAAGCTTTTGTGGTTAACACGGATTAATACAATACTTAAATTAACATGATGTTTTAACATGTAGTTTAACACAGACAAGCAGGTTGCATACACTAAGTACACATAGCTAATATTGACTGGCAGATGGAAAAAAGAGGCGAAAGTTTGTATATATATATAATAATGTGTACCTTTGCATCGGCTTTCGATTCACCAAGCCAGCGTCTATTGGCAAATAAGCCTGAGTCATCAGAAAAGTAACAAATCAATAACACAACATATCAAAAGTAAAACAAGCCACCATGAACTTTTCCTTCATCAACAATGCTTTATACCGTTCATCACGCAGCAACTTACTATACCACCTCGTGGCATTCATCACCGTAGCTATATGGGGAACCACTTTCGTTTCGACAAAAGTACTAATGCTCAACGAACTTTCACCAGCGCACATTTTCACTCTCCGCTTCTGCATAGCGTACGTGCTCATGCTCTGTTTCAATCACAAAAGGCTATTTGCCCAATCGTGGCAGGACGAAGTCAAGATGGCACTGCTCGGCATCACTGGAGGCTCGCTCTATTTCATGTGTGAAAATGAAGCCATGAACTATACCACTACGACCAACACGTCACTAATCGTCTGCTCGTGCCCCCTCTTCGCTACCCTGCTCGTTCGACTGGTCTATCGTCAAACTTCACGCATCAATGCTCTGCAACTTGCGGGATCGCTATTGGCCTTTGCCGGCATGGTGATAGTAGTGCTCAACGGGCGGTTCGTGCTCCACCTCTCCCCTATTGGCGATGCTCTGGCCTTCATGGCCTGCATCAGTTGGGCTGTATATTCTTTGCTCATGAAGTCCGTCGCCATAAAATACAGCGCAGCATTCATCACGCGCAAGGTGTTCTTCTACGGAGTGGTCACCATCCTGCCTTATTACCTTTTCGAGTCGGAAATGCCTTCGCTTAACGTACTCGCACGTCCGCAGGTCATCGGCAACCTGCTGTTTTTGGGCTGTCTGGCTTCGATGGTATGCTTCCTCACATGGAACTGGTGCATAGCGCGGCTCGGAGCCGTCAAGGCTACCAACTGGGTGTATTTCAACCCTATCACCACGATGCTTTTTGCGTCATGGGTGCTGGGAGAGACCATCACGCCTTATTTTCTGATGGGAGCGGCGTGCATACTCGTAGGCATGTATGTGACGGAGAGAAAAACCATTGAGCCATAATTAG
>JAEDNQ010000076.1 GCA_016302435.1 Bacteroidaceae bacterium | reverse complement strand
GTTGTCCCCATATATTAAAAACCGGTGTATTCGCCCCTTTATCAACACATGGGGCACCTACGCTCATGGCGTTGTCGCCACAAAAGTTTTTCATGACAAAGAGTGCAGGAAGGACCTTATTGGTGTTGGCATTCCAGAGTCCTCTGTTTAACCAACTTCTGATGACTGTGCTGCTCTTGCCGTTTCCATTCTCTTCTGCACACCAATAATAGAGTCCTGTCACATTCTTATGCTTGTTAAGCTCAGCAATGAGTTCTTCAAGGAAGGCTTTCTGTCCGTCTGGGGTGGCAGCCCACTGAGAGGTGGTGTTGGTGAAGTCGCTATTGCCCACGGGGAAATACTGGTAATAGTATGCTGTCTCCACTATCTGAATTTCCTTCTTTGGGTAAGCGGTGGCAAGTGCGTCAAGATTGGATCCGAGGTTTGATATTGTACCGTGCCAGAAGGGATAGTAAGAAAGTCCTATGATGTCATAATCGAGTGTGGAGAGTTTGTTCAATATTGTTTTGCACTCGCTCAGTTTCTCCGTTCTCTCTATATGAAGCACTATCTTTGCCTTTGGGGCAATCTCTCTGACGGCTTTGCTGGCATTCTTGAGGAGGGCATTGAAGCGATTCCACGATTGTGTGGAAGAGTTGGAATAACACTTGTCTGCATCCGTGCGCCACAACATGCCATAGCTCACTTCGTTGCCTATCTGAACGTAGTCAGGGGTGGCACCGTTGCTGACTAAATGTTGGAGACAACGTTTGGTATAGTTGTAGATAGTGTCGTTTAAGGCTGCATTGCTTGGATTAGAGCTTGAGAGCGTACCTGCATACCAAGCCTTGGGGATAGTCTGCTTGGCAGGGTCAGCCCATGTGTCTGAATAGTGGAAATCGAGCATGAAATCCATGCCCGCTTCTTTGATGCGCTTACCAAGTTTTGTTACATATTCGAGGTCTTGAACGACTCCGTCCTGATTGCTGTTGTCTGGATTGACATGCAAGCGCACTCGGATGGAGTTCATGGAAGCTTGGTCGCGCATATAAGTGACGACATCGCTAATCTTCTGCCCTGTGGATGTGTAGTAAGGGGTATTGGCAGCTTCATAAGCAGGCAGGAGGGAAATGTCCGCGCCTACATTCTTTTGTGTCTGCGCATTGCCAATGAGTGAACAGCAAGCAAGCAGCAACACTGGTAAGGTAATTTTTATCATAATGATGATGTGTTTGTTTATTTATGTTCGAGGTTTGTTCTTGTTCGAGGTTTGTTCTTGTTCGAGGTTTGTATTTGTTCTTTTTAGTACAAAGGTATGCACATTTTTGTTAATGATAGCTATTGGAAGACAACAATATTTATTGATGGGGCAAATTTTCTTCATGTATCAACAAAACAGTGCATTTCGCAACATTCCCCATTATCCATTGTTTGATACAACCTTCCTTGATAAGCATGTCTTTCTTCCATCCGTCTTCGCACTTTATCGACAAACTCATAGTTTTTAAGTCCCCAGCCTTTGACTGCCAGCAGGCTGGATGGAGACTGGGACACGAAGCGTTCCATCACCATGTCGGGACGAACTCTCTCCATAAAGTCTATGACAAGGTCTATGTACTCATCTGCTGTGAATAGATGGAAGTCTGATGGTCTGACAGCATATTCTTCAGCCATTCGAGTCCCCTTGATAATCTGTAGCTGATGTAGCTTTAGCATGGATATGGGCATGGAAGATAGTATGGATGCCTCTTTTATCAGCGCATCCCTTCCTTCACCTGGCAGTCCTAAAATGATGTGCGCTCCAACCTTGATGCCTCTCTGAGCCGTTCTATTTATCGCATCTTCCGTCTGAGCATGGGTATGGCCACGGTTTATACGCGTCAACGTGTGATCGTACACAGACTCTATTCCATATTCCACGAGAAGAAACGTGCGGTGGCTAAGGTGTTCTAAGTAGTCAAGCAGACTATCTGGCATGCAGTCGGGACGAGTTCCTATGACAAGCCCCACGACACCTTCTACACTTAGTGCTTCTTCATAACGCTCCTTCAGGCGCTCTATGCTATCATAAGTATTAGTATATGCTTGGAAGTAGGCAAGGTATTTCATGTCTGGATACTTACGAGCAAAGAACACCTTACCCTCTTCGAGTTGCTGGGTGATGCTCTTGGTTGTGACGCAGTAGTCAGGATTGAATGTCTGGTTGTTGCAATAGGTACAGCCGCCCCAACCAACTCTGCCGTCTCGGTTGGGGCATGTAAATCCCGCATTCAACGAGATTTTCTGCACTTTGCATCCTATCTGATCTTTAAGCCATGGACCGTACTCGCAATACAAACTCATATATCCGTGGTGGTTTATTACATTAGATTTATACTACGCCGCACCCTGCTACAGGGCCAGCTTAACTGAACATGACTTTCCTTCTTCTCTCCAGACTATGATATAAACTCCCTTTGGCAAATCAGCCATAGAGCACTGGTCTGAAGCACGGAAGGTGCGCACACACTTGCCAGAGCTTGAATATACGTGCACCCTGAATGTCAACAGTTCTGGTGTCTCTGAGCCGAAATGCAATATTTTGGTCATCGGGTCGTAGCCTAATGCATACTCAAGAAGAGAGGCTGACGCTATCTCATCCGGAATGTCAGGTGTGTCAGGTGTGTCCGGAGTGTCCGGAGTTTCAGGTGTGTCAGGAGTTTCAGGTGTGTCAGGTGTTTCTGGAGTTTCAGGTGTGTCCGGAGTTTCAGGTGTGTCAGGTGTTTCAGGTTCTTCCGGGCCATCTGGCACCTCTGGCGTATCAGGAGTTTCTGGTTCACGTTCTATTGCATCTGTCTCTTCCAATCTCCATAACCTATTGGAACTGCTGGAATTGCGCGAGTCTGTTGTATAGCTTACAATATCTGATCCGTCTGCGGTCTTTCCTCCACTGAGATTAGCTGTATGGTCTGTGCGTTTGTTTATGAGGTTGTAGAGCCCATTTGTTCCTTGAGGCATGATGGTCCACAGTTGGCTGTCGTCCTCTATATCTGGCTCCGTAACTGCCAGGCGTGTGCCAGTGTTGGTAGTGGCTGTTGATGCTCCTTCTGTAGGATCACATAGTGCCATACCTGTTGTTCTGTTGACTATCATAAAGTAGTCTTCCACAGGGATTATCTGCCAATGTTGGCCATAACAATTATCCTCTACGGTCCACAGGCATATTTCTGTGCCGTCCATGGCTTCATGTCCCTTAACATCTATCACCTTCCCATTGGTGGAGTGACAGATGGTATAGTAATAGTCAGCAGGCACGAACGGTGGTGTGGGTTCTGCTGGTTTCTTTCCCTCAAAAGTCTCTTGCAGATAAGGTATATGTTTATGGATGTATGACTTAAGATCATCTACATATCTGTCATAGGAAGAATATAGCACCCTCTCGCGCAACACTCGAGTGCTTATTCCCCATTTATTATAATTCAGGTCTTTTGACTCATCGAGAAGAGCGGAGATAGAATCAATATGATGGTAGAGGAAGTTCTCTAATCCTCCTTCGACCACTTCTGCATACCTGCGGTTGATGAGTTTTGCAAACCAAGGGTCTGACCACATGCGATTAATCCATTCTTTTGTCTGTCCATACCCGACATCGGTCATGAGCCTTTCACTTGTGTCGCCCTTACGGCTATCATTGGCATAGGCTATATCATAATCCCACAGTGGTCCCCAGTACAGCAGGGAGTCTTGTTGTTCCTTATAAAAATATGTGGAGTAATAGCCATCTATGTTGCCACTGACTTCAGTGGCTATAAACCAGTTGGCGAGGGACACGGAGTCTACCCATCGCCTGTAACCTTTGTCGGCATCAGCAAAGTCAGAACTGTTGAGCACTTTCTCAAAGTTGTTGATATAGCTGCGGATATACTCGTTTTGAGATGCATCTATCTCGTCTTCGTCAGGATAGTGTACTCTGACAGGAACAGAATTTCTTGACGTAACAAAACAATTGCCATCATAGAATCCATCAACCTCAAGAAGATACCCACCTGTGATGTCGCTCGTGTCGGCGAGAGGATAATCCTGCTCGGTGATATTGACTCGGTGCGGACGCACCTCCACCTGGTCGCTTATCTGATAAGTGCCCACATACGTTCCATTGAGGGTCAGGTCAACAAAACGGCAAGCAGGTGTGTTCTTCATTCCGAGCCATTCGCCCATTGCCAATGTCACAGAGTTGCGCATCAAAGTCTTGTCGCCCGCATTGGCAAGCAGAGTCCACTTTTTTGCCTTGGCATAGCCTTTGCCAAGAAACTTTTCTTTCTCGTGAAACTTGATACGATAGGGCTTCTTGGGCAGATTCCATGTAGAGTTGCCACGACCACGTATTTCCATAGAGTCATACGTTGTCACTACATCCTGCTCATCTACATAGTGCATAGTTGAGTAAACATATTCAGTCTTGCTCGTGATAGACACATGGTCGAAGGTCTCAATATAAACATGAGGGAGGTTGGTCAGACGGGTGTACTGCTGAGCCCGTGACAATAGCGAAAGACAGGAAATGATGGTGAGTAAAGCAATTCTTTTCATTACAAATACAAAATTTTGTGGACAAAAGTAGGCAAAAGTTTGCACATGAACAAAAAAAACTCAAAAAAACATTGTCAATCAGAAAAAAAGTCGTAACTTTGCACGCCATTTACAAGGAAATGTCGTCTCTTGGCGACACCAGGCTCTGTGTGGATAGTCCATCCCCCACGGGGAAGACGGTCCGCGAAACGCAGAAAACCTACGGGGAAACCTGTGGGCACAGTACGTCAGCCTTCCACAAGATGAGCTGGCAGCGAACACACATTATTAATTAAAACCAAAAGGTTAAAAATGCAATCAAACAGTTTCAAGACAAGCTACATCACTCCAGAAGCAGCTAACAAGCAGTGGGTGGTTGTTGACGCGGCAGGACAGACTCTCGGTCGCCTCGCATCAAAGGTAGCAAAAGTACTTCGCGGCAAGTACAAGCCAGTCTTCACTCCAAACATGGACTGTGGAGACAACGTAATCATCATCAACGCAAACCAGATTAAGGTATCAGGTGCAAAGGAAAGCCAGAAGATTTACATCACTTTCTCTGGTTACCCAGGCGGTCAGCACAAGGCTACTTACGCCGAAATGATCAAGCGTCCAAACGGATATGAGAAGGTGCTCCGCCATGCAGTTAAGGGCATGCTTCCAAAGGGCATCCTCGGCAGAAACCTCATGCGCAACCTCTACATCTTCGAAGGCGCAGAGCACGACAAGCAGGCTCAGAAACCTACAACACTTGATATTAACACCCTCAAATAAGAATAAGGTATATGGCAGTAAATTATATTCACGCAATTGGCCGCCGCAAGAGCGCCGTTGCTCGCGTGTACCTTACTGAAGGTACTGGAGAAATCACAATCAACAAGCGCACACTCGCTGACTACTTCCCATCTGAGCTCATTCAGTTTGTCGTAAAGCAGCCACTCAACCTCCTCGGCGTAGCTGAGAAGTACAACATCAAGGTTACTCTCTGTGGTGGCGGCTACACAGGTCAGAGCCAGGCTCTTCGCCTCGCTATCGCACGCGCTCTCGTAAAGATTAACGAGGAAGACAAGAAGGCTCTCCGCGCAGAAGGCTTCATCACTCGCGACTCACGTGCTGTCGAGCGTAAGAAGCCAGGTCAGCCAAAGGCACGCCGCAGATTCCAGTTCTCTAAGCGCTAATATTCTGACTATCGCTTCATCTGCAAGCAGACATCCTGCACAAAAGAGCAGAATGTCTGTTTGCACACAAAGCGAAACGATTCACAACATAGCCGTTTAGTATCTAAACTCACAGGATCTATCTTTTATTATATATGTACATGCGTACATTTATAATATATAAAAGAAAGCTACTTGTGAGTTGGTTAAACAAAATATATTAACTCAAAAAGAAAGTAAACATTCAAAAACACCATTATGGCAAGAACAAATTTTGACACTCTCCTCGCAGCAGGTGCACACTTCGGTCACCTCAAGCGCAAGTGGAATCCAGCTATGGCTCCATACATCTTCATGGAGCGCAACGGCATCCATATCATCGACCTTCACAAGACAGTGGCTAAGGTAGACCAGGCTGCTGACGCACTCAAGCAGATAGCAAAGAGCGGCAAGCGCATTCTCTTCGTAGCTACTAAGAAGCAGGCTAAGGAAATCGTAGCAGAAAAAGCTGCTTCAGTAGGCATGCCATACGTTATCGAGCGCTGGCCAGGTGGTATGCTCACTAACTTCCCAACTATCCGCAAGGCTGTGAAGAAGATGGCAAATATCGACAAGCTCTTGAACGACGGCACATACGACAAGCTCTCAAAGCGTGAGAACCTCCAGATTCGCCGCAAGCGTGCTAAGCTCGAGAAGAACCTCGGTTCTATCGCTGACCTCACACGTCTCCCATCAGCACTGTTCGTTATCGACGTAATGAAGGAGCACATCGCAGTTAGCGAGGCTAACCGTCTCGGCATCCCAGTATTTGCTATGGTCGACACAAACTCAGACCCACGCAACGTTGACTTCGTAATCCCTGCTAACGACGACGCTACAAAGTCTATCGAGGTTATCCTCGACGCTGTATGCGGTGCCATCAGCGAAGGACTCGAAGAGCGCAAGGCTGAGAAGGTAGACATGGAAGCTGCTGGCGAAAGCAAGGCAAAGGCTGAAGCTGAAGAGACAGAGGCTGCTGCTGAATAATTCATCTGAAGCGGATTGATAGAACCCGCCATATACAAACATTATTAAACGAACAACCATTATGGCAATCACAATAAAGGAAATCAACGAACTCCGTAAGAAGACTCAGGCTGGTCTCATGGACTGCAAGAAGGCTCTTACAGAGGCAGAAGGCGACATGGAGGCTGCTATGGAAATCCTTCGCAAGAAGGGACAGCTCGTTGCCGCAAAGCGCTCAGACCGCGAAGCAGCTGAGGGTTGCGTACTCGCCAAGGTCAACGGCAACTACGGTGCAATGATCGCCCTCAAGTGCGAAACAGACTTCGTTGCAAAGAACGAGGACTTCGTAGCCCTTGCAAACAAGATTATCGACGCTGTTGTAGCTGCAAAGTGCAAGAGCATGGATGAAGTCAACGCCCTCACTATTGATGGTGAAGACATCCAGGCTGCTATCACAAACCGCTCAGGTGTCACAGGCGAGAAGATGGAACTCGACGGATTCAACTTTGTTGAAGGCGAGGACATCGTTGCCTACAACCACATGAACCAGAACTTCCTCTGTGCTCTCGTAGTTCTCAACAAGAAGGGATATGAAGAGGCTGGTAAGGGTATCGCTATGCAGGTAGCTGCCATGTCTCCAATCGCTCTTGACGAAAACGCTGTATCACAGGAAGTTAAGGATGCAGAGACAAAGAATGCCATCGAGAAGGCTAAGCAGAACCAGATTGGCAAGGCCGTAGAGAACGCTCTCAAGAAGGCTGGCATCAACCCTGCTCACGTTGACTCTGAAGACCACATTGAGTCAAACACTGCTAAGGGATGGATCACACCTGAGGATGCTGCTAAGGCACGCGAAATCAAAGCTACTGTAGCTCAGGAAGCTGAAGCTAACCTCAAGCCACAGATGATTGAAAACATCGCTAAAGGTATGGTGTCTAAATTCTACAAGGAGAACTGCCTCCTCGAACAGGCATACATCGATGACAACAAGGTATCTGTAGCACAGTACCTCAAGAGCATCGACAAGGATCTCACTGTTACAGACTTCAAGCGTTTCACTCTCCGTGCTGAGTAATCAGAACCCAAAGAGTAAACATGTTCAAGCTAAACCTTGAACAAAGAGTCAATATAAAGGGAAGGGAAGCTGATGCTTCCCTTCCCTCTTTTATGGTGGGTTCTATAAATTCGCTTTGTTACCACTTTTGACGGTGGGAATTTATAGAAACCACCTTATATTATTGTACGATAAACTATTCATTCAGGAAAGAATATTGCGAATATCACAGATGGCAAGCCCCTCACTTCAACTTTTCAGCAGCTATTTCCATCTTCTTCTCGTAAAACTTAACTTTCCTCTCTGCTTTTTCCTTTGCATCTTTAGCTGCTGCAAGTTCCTGCATGGTCTTTGCCAACAAATAGCATTTTGCCGCATCCTCCTTGACTTTAGAGCTGACACCTTTGGGGAGATTATCCTCATAGCCGACATTCATCACGTCAACCTCCTTGAAGGTATAGTTTCTTTTTTTGTCTATACTCACATAGAGAAGCTTACCCTGTTCCTCTACTTCAGGGAAAAAGTCGTATTTCGACTTATCGCCTGCATACCCTGGCAAGACATAATACCCCAACGTCTGGTACTCAGGTTTCTTCTCAAACACGAATTCCTTTTTCAGGTCTTCCACTTCAAATTCCTTGAAAGCGATGATACTGTCAGCCACAGACTTCGCTTTCCTGGCATCGATAATCTCTATAGAATCGTGTGCTCTTATTTCTGCCTTTCTTACGTCAACCTTCGAAGGCTCATTGCTGCATGATTCAAGCACGCAAACTGTCATGGGCAATAATGAAACAAATACTACAAAAGATGCTTTCATATTATGTAGAGTGTAAAAATTAATAAATTCAGATTCTTTTGAATAAGCTGGTGCGCATGTATAAATCGTGATATGAAGAAACGTTGCCCTCCAACACGAGATGTTATGACTCGCTTTCTGCTCGAAGCAGGCAGTATACGATTACCAAAAATAATTTCACACG
Organism: Bacteroidaceae bacterium; assembly: GCA_016302435.1. GTDB lineage: Bacteria > Bacteroidota > Bacteroidia > Bacteroidales > Bacteroidaceae > Minthosoma. The sequence continues at coordinate 1,651 of JAEDNQ010000076.1, read as the reverse complement.
CCAACTTGGCATATTTTACGCAAAGATAGGACTTTAATCGCTTTTATCATAAAAAATCCTCAAATAATTCGGATTATTGACGACAAATGACTACCTTTGTACCATATTTGATAAAGATTGACACAACAAACAATGAAAGTACTCACTACAGAAGAAAGAATACAAGCGTTAGAACATCCATTCTTCCGACTCATATCCGAAACGGCGGATTCACTCGGATTAGAATGCTACATCATAGGAGGATGGGTCAGAGACCTATATCTCCAAAGACCATCAAAAGATATTGATATTGTCGTTGTAGACATTAAGAAAACCATCCAAAGACCAGGAGTGGCTATAGCTGAAGCACTGAAACATAAGATAAAAGGAAAAGCCCAACTCTCCATCTTCCGCAATTTCGGCACAGCTCAACTCAAGCACAAAAACATAGAGATTGAATTTGTCGGAGCACGCAAAGAGAGCTATAGCCACAACTCCAGAAAACCAATCACGGAAGACGGCACTCTGGAAGAAGACCAAAACAGAAGAGACTTTACCATAAACGCCATGGCACTCTGCCTGAACAAGGAACGCTACGGAGAACTCGTAGACCCATTCAATGGCATATACGACCTCGAAGACCGAATAATAGCCACACCTCTCGACCCTGACATCACCTTCAGCGACGACCCCTTGCGCATGATGAGATGCATCCGATTTGCCACACAACTCAACTTCGTCATCGAAGAAGAAACATTCGAAGCACTCGAACGCAATAAAGAACGCATCAACATCATATCCAACGAACGGATAGCAGACGAACTAAACAAAATAATGCTGTCGCCAACTCCTTCCATAGGATTCATCGAACTGGAAAGATGCGGCATTCTACCTATCATCTTTCCTGAGCTGAGCAACCTCATGATAGTGGACACCATCAACGGACGTTCTCACAAGAACAACTTCTACCATACGCTTGAAGTCCTCGACAACGTAGCAGCGGCTACAGCCGACCCTTCTACACTGCCTGAAGGAAACGGAAAATGGGAATCGCCGAAAGACCACATCCTCTGGCTCAGATGGGCTGCACTCCTCCATGACATAGGCAAGCCCAAGTCAAAACGATTCGACCCCATGCAGGGATGGACCTTCTACCATCATAACGACATCGGTGCAAAGATGATACCAGACTTGTTCCGCCGCATGAAACTACCCATGAACGAGAAGATGAAATACGTCCAGAAACTTGTCGAGCTCCACATGCGACCCATAGCCATTGCAGACGACGAGGTGACAGACAGTGCGGTACGCCGTCTCCTCTTCGACGCTGGCGATGACATTGATGACTTGATGATACTCTGCACAGCCGACATCACCTCTAAAAATGAGTTACGCAAAGCACAGTTCCGCGAAAACTACGAGACTGTAAAGACAAAACTCATTGAGATAGAAGAAAAGGATCGTGTACGCAACTTCCAACCCCCAGTGACAGGCGAAGAAATCATGGAGACCTTCGGACTTCAACCAAGCAAGCCTGTAGGAATACTCAAAAAGACAATCAAAGAAGCCATCATGGATGGTATCATCCCCAACGACCACGAAGCAGCTTACGACCTAATGCTGACCGAGGCACAGAAGTTAGGACTCAACCCAATAGCAAAGCCACAGTAGC
>JAEDNQ010000075.1 GCA_016302435.1 Bacteroidaceae bacterium | reverse complement strand
CGCTCTGCAGAGCCTTGCCGTCCTGCATCATGGCCTCGATGGTGTATGTGTCGAGCGCGCCGGCAAATCTCTCCGTCTCGCTCTTCACTCCCTGCACTACAGGAACGGCCATGTACTCTTCAGCAAACTTAGCGTATACCTTGAGCATCATCTTCGCTCTCTCCTCAGCCTCCTCCCTTGTGGCGTGGGCAGTGTGTCCCTCCTGCCAGAGAAATTCCGATGTGCGGAGGAAGAGACGTGTTCTCATCTCCCATCTCATCACGTTGCACCACTGGTTGCACAGTATGGGCAGGTCTCTGTACGACTTTATCCAGTTCTTGTACGTGTTCCAGATGATGGTCTCAGACGTTGGGCGGATGATGAGTTCCTCCTCCAGCTTAGCGTTGGGGTCAACGACCACCCCGTCGTGAGTCTCGTTAGTCTTCAGGCGATAGTGGGTCACTACCGCACACTCCTTGGCGAAGCCTTCCACGTGTTCAGCCTCGCGGCTGAGGAAACTCTTCGGGATGAGCAGAGGGAAATATGCGTTCTGCACTCCAGTCTCCTTGAACATATCGTCCAGCACTCTTTGCATCTTTTCCCATATAGCGTAACCGTAAGGCTTGATAACCATACAACCTCTCACGTCAGCCTGTTCTGCGAGGTCGGCCTTGACGACAAGCTCGTTATACCATTTTGAATAATCTTCCGAACGCTTGGTGAGTTCTTTCAATTCTGTTGCCATAAAAAATAATATATGTGTGTGTAACGTCAATTATGTAATGTTGTTTGTCAATTTCAAACTACAAAATTACACAATAAATTTTAAATACGAAGCGTTTTTGAAAAATAAGTGATAAAAAACAATGACAATTCGCGGAAAATACCGAAATTTGCAATCGAAACGTCCGAAAAAGGTCTGTAAAACCGTTTTCAGCAGCAAGCGTAATAATGTTCTCACACATAATATATTATTAAATAACCACCACAAAATTTACTTTCAATTATGAAGACATTTAAGTTTGGAACAGTCATCATGGCTGCATTAATCATCCTCTCAAGCTGCGGAGCCAGCAACACAACCAAGGGCGGTCTCATTGGAGGCGGCAGTGGAGCAGCAGTAGGAGCACTCATCGGCAATCTCATTGGAAAGGACACTAAGGGCACACTCATCGGAGCCGGCATCGGAGCAGCCGTAGGCACAGGAGCAGGTCTGCTCATCGGCAAGAAGATGGACAAGGCCAAGGCAGCAGCCGAGGCAGTGGAGAACGCTAAGGTAGAAAGCGTGAAGGACGCCAACGGACTTGACGCCATCAAGATGACATTCGACTCAGGCATCCTCTTCACTACAGGAAGCGCCACACTCAGTGCAGAAGCGAAGAAAAACCTCAACGACTTCACCAACAACGTTCTCAAGGTTTACACCGACTGCGACGTAGCCATCCAGGGCTATACAGACAACCAGGGCTGGAAGAACTCTACAGCAGAGCAGAGCGCACAGAAGAACCTCACACTCTCACAGAACCGTGCCGATGCAGTCAAGTCATACCTCCTCTCAGCAGGAGCAGCAGCCACACAGATCAAGAGCTCAACAGGCTTCGGACAGGCAAACCCAGTAGCTGACAACAGCACAAAGGCAGGCCAGGAGCAGAACCGCCGAGTAGAGGTTTACCTCTATGCCTCAGAGGCAATGATCAAGGCTGCCAACGAAGGCACTCTCAAGTAAAGGAAGACAAACAACCATAACCCGTCATGAAGACATTGTTTTCACGAATAGGCAAATTCATCAAGTGGATGCTCCTCGCCCTTGTGGCAGGTAGCATCCTACTTGTTTTATTGTTCCGCTACATGCCCGTGTACACCTCTCCCCTCATGTTCATCCGCGCCTTCGAGCAGGTGAGCCGAGGAGAACAGATACGTTGGCACCACTCGTGGGTCGACCTCGACTCCATCTCCCCCGACCTCCCTTTGGCCGTCATGTCGTGCGAAGACCAGAACTTCCTCAACCACAGCGGCTTCGACTGGGAAGCCATAAAGAAAGTCGTAGAAGAACGCCAGGAAGGCCAGCGATACCGTGGAGGTTCGACCATAAGCCAGCAGACAGCCAAAAACGTCTTTCTCTTCCCCACGTCCTCCACAGGCAAATTAGCTTGGGCCCGCAAGGGCGTGGAAGCCTACTTCACGGTCCTCATAGAGTTCTTCTGGGACAAGCATCGCATCATGGAGGTCTATCTCAACACCATAGAGATGGGCGATGGCATCTACGGAGCACAGGCCGTGGCGCAGGAACACTTCGGATGTGACGCCAAAGACCTCACACGCAACCAATGTGCCATGATAGCCATCACTCTCCCCAACCCCCTCCGCATGGACTCCTCCTCTCCCACACGCTACATGTACCGTCGCCAGCGGTGGTGCATACGCCAGATGAAATGGATAGGCCATTTCCCGACGAGAGAGGAACTGAAGGAGAAGAAGGAGTGAGAGTAAGAGGGTGATGGGGCAAGAGGGTATCCGTTGCATGCAGGATGAGGACTTGGAGTGTCTTTCTGGTCAGCGCGATTAGTCAAGATGGTATCCGTTGCATGCAGGATGGCAAGCCTTTGGCTTCATGGTAGCAAAGGCTCAAGGATGGCGCATGTCTCAAAATACGCATTATTGTAGGGGCTTAGAGTGTCAGAACATCTGTTTTATAGTTAATAATGTTTAATTGTGTAAAGATTCTTTTATTGTGTGTCGCTTTTTGACACACCACGTCATTATCTTTGCACCCAATTTTCAACCTCAAGCTCACAGACTACCATGACCAAAACTGAAAAATGCATTAGCATAGCCAGGATGCTCAACAATCGCGGACCGATGACCCGAAAAGAGATATGCCGCGAGCTGTTGAAGAGATGGCCGGAAGACGGAATGTTATCGCGAAGCACCTTCATGCGCTACAAGGAACAAGTGGAAGAACTCTTCCTTTGTGAGGTGCGCTTCAATTTTGTGGACAAAACATACAGCATAGATTGGCAGGGATTGAACGATGACACCAACCTCATCCACTACCTCCTCGCCATGTATGACATCCGTTCCTCCGCCTCCATGATGATGAAGCACAAGGATTGCATCCATCATGTCGACTACGTCACTGGCACGGACAGCCTCCACCTCATTCTTCGTGCCATCGACGAGCGCCGAGGCATAGAGGCAGCATACACATCCTTCAGGCAAAACACCCTAAAGAGGCGCATCTACATCCCCATCTTCCTCACCATCTGGGAAGGCCGATGGTATTGCATAGCCGAAGTCACCACCCATCTTGGCCAGCGCCCCTGCGTGTATGCCTTAGAGAGGATGGCCGACATCCGTATTACCGACGAGCACTACACCCCCTCCTATACAGGCACACACGATGACTACTTCCGCGACACCTATGGCATCCAAGGAGGCAACGAGGGAGATCAGGCTGAGACTATCGTCATCCGAGCCAACAAGGTGCAGAGCGACTACCTCCGAGCCAAGCCCATGCACGTCAGTCAACGTGAGATGGACACATGCGAAGAGGGTGGTGAGCTCTTCACCTACTTCCGCTACCGTCTCGTCCCCTGCTACAACTTCTACCAGCAGCTCATGTGGCTCAGAGAGAGCATTGAGGTCGTGTCGCCACAGAGCGTCAGAGATGAATTGGCGGAGATGGCCAGGAAGGTCCTGGAGAAGTATATGGAGATAGATGTGAAGGGGAAGAGAGAAACATAAGGTATATATAAAAACAAAGCCCTCCGAAGAGGGCTGTAGGATTTAATCCTTCGGCATATAGCCTTATTGTGATAAGATGTAGAAATTTCTTTTCTGCAAAGGTACGTATTTTTCTTCGAACAATCCAAATATTTGAATAAAAAAATGCAATAAAAGGTAAATCAAAACATTTTATACTCAAAATATCAATTTACTATGGCTACAAAAAGGATTTTAGGTCTTGATACAGGCACAAACAGTTTAGGTTGGGCCGTTGTTGACCGATTAGATTCGAACGAGTACTCCCTCGTTCGGCGAGGCAGCCTTATCTTCCAAGAAGGAGTGAAGATAGAAAAAGGCATTGAGTCTTCCAAGGCAGCAGAGAGAACCATGTATCGTGCCTCAAGAAGGCATTACTTTCGTCGTAGGCTTCGAAAGATAGAAGTGCTCAAGGTCTTGGTCAAGTACGGATGGTGTCCTGCTCTTTCAGAAGAAGACCTCAACAATTGGCATGTTGCCAAACAATACCCAATGAACAAGTCTTTTCTTGAGTGGCAGAAGACAGATGAGGTGTTCGACAAGAACCCATACGCCTACCGTCACATTTGTCTGCATGAAAAGTTGGACTTGGACAATGAGAATGAACGTTTCATTCTTGGTAGAGCTTTATACCATCTGTCCCAACGTCGAGGCTTCTTGAGCAATAGACTTGAACAGGATGACAACGAAGAAGATGCAAAGTCAAAAAGCGATTCTGCAGTAGTGAAGTCTGGCATATCTGACCTGTCGAAAGAAATGGAGCAGGCATCATGCGAATATCTGGGCGATTATTTCTACCAGCTATACAAGGAGCATGGCAACACTGTCAGGATAAGAAAACGCTATACAGCACGTGTGGAACATTATAAGAAAGAGTTCTATGCCATCTGTTCTATGCAAGGCTTATGCGACTCGCAGGTGAAGGAACTTGAGCGAGCACTCTATTTCCAACGTCCGCTAAAGAGTCAGCGCCAGAGTGTGGGCAAGTGTACATTTGAGCCAAAGTACCCACGTTGTGCCGATTCTCATCCTGCATACGAACGTTTCAGAATGCTCTCATTCGTCAATAACATTAAGGTGAGAGGTCCTTATGACATCGACCTCCGTCCCCTCAATGAAGCCGAAAAGTCAAAGATAGAGGGACTCTTCTACAGAAAAAGCAAACCACAGTTTGACTTTGAGGATATAGCAAAGGCGATAGCAGGAAAGAAAAACTACCAGCATATAAAGGATGAAGGAGACAGGCCTTATAAGTTCAATTTCAGGATGACCCAGGGTGTGACAGGCTGTCCTACTATAGCAGCTCTTCGTTCTGTCTTCGGAGAAGACTACGAGAGTGCCATCTGCGAGCAATATTTGTTGGGCGAAGGCAAATCACGCCAACAGATAATAGATGATGTGTGGAACGTCCTGTATAGTTTTGCTGACAATGAATGTGTAGAGAAGTGGGGTAAAGAAAAGTTGCAGCTCGATGATGCACAAGCACAGAAGTTTGCAAAAATCCATCTCACTCGCAACTTCGCATCTCTGAGTCTGAAGGCCATACGCAACATCCTCCCTTGGTTGGAGCAAGGTATCATATATTCTCATGCAGTTCTTATGGCAAAAATTCCTGCCATTGTGGGCAAGTCCATTTGGGACTCTCATAAGGAACGCATCACCGATGACCTCTTATCGCTAATAGCCAACTTTGACCCTCGTGATAGAGACATGCAAGGCACACTCGAGTTTTGCATAAAAGACTATCTGCTCAACAACTTTGAATTGAAAGCAGGCGCTGTTGACTCACTCTATCATCCTTCCATGATTGAGACATACGAAGATGCGAAGGTCAATAGTGAAGGAGTACTTCAGCTTGGTTCGCCAATCACAAATGCTGTTCGCAATCCTATGGCCATGCGCTCCCTCCACCAAGTGCGCAAGGTCGTCAACATGCTTCTTAGAGAAGGTGTCATCGACCAGAACACCGAGGTTCACATAGAATATGCCCGAGAACTCAATGACTATAACAAGCGTACTGCCATAGCTCGATGGAACAAAGACCGAGAAAAGAAGCGAGCAGAATATGCCGAGAGCATCAAGAAGATGTACAAAGAAGAAGTCGGCAAAGATATTGAGGTCACGGACAGAGATGTGATGAAGTTTCAGATGTGGGAGGAACAGAATCATATATGTCTTTACACGGGCAATCAGATAGGCATAGCCGACTTCATTGGTTTCAATCCGAAGTACGACATCGAACATACCGTGCCAAGAAGTGCGGGAGGCGATTCGACAATAGAGAACATGACCCTATGTTCCAGTGCCTTCAATCGTGACACTAAGAAGACAAAGCTCCCTTCCGAACTTGCCAATTACGATGAGATCATGGCTCGATTGGACTCTTGGAAACAGAAGATAGAGGACCTAAGAAAGAAGTTGGACGGCAAAAGTTATCGTACATACTCTTCCATGACTAAAGACCAGAAAGACGCTCGCATACAGAATAGGCATCAGTTGCGCATGGAACTTGAATACTGGGAGGAAAAGTATCGTCGCTTCATGATGACAGAAGTACCAGAAGGATTCAGCCGTCGTCAAGGGGCTGGCATAGGCCTTGTAGGCAAATATGCAGGCCTGTATCTGAAGTCCCTCTTCCATGATCCTTACGACCGCAACAAGTCCAATGTGAGAGTAATTAAAGGAGCCACAACTGCCGAGTTCCGCAAGATGTGGGGAGTGCAGGACGAATATGAAAAGAAGTCCAGGGACAACCGCATCCATCACTGTATCGATGCCATCACGATAGCATGCATATCTACAGGCGAATACAATGCCACAGCCAGATACTATCAGCAGCTTGAAGAGTACGAGCGTGGCAGAGCCGAAAAACCTCAGTTCCGCAAGCCGTGGCCTACCTTCACCGAAGACATCAAGGCCATAGAGCAAGAACTCCTTGTGGTACATGACACTCGCGACAACATGTTGAGGCCTGCCAAGCGTCATGTGAAGACTTCTGAAGGAATTAAGATTCAAGTCAGCGATTCAGCACGAGGTTCTTTGCACAATGACACTTACTATGGTGCTATAGAGCGAGACGGCGAAGTGCAATATGTTGTTCGCCGACAGCTTTCTTCGTTCACAAGCGAAAAAGAGCTTGAGAGCATTGTAGATGAAGTGGTAAAAGAGAAAGTGAAAGCTGCTGTGAAGCAGATGGGATTCAAACAAGCAATGGCAAGCGACATATTCATGAATGAAGAAAAGGGCATACTGATAAAGAAAGTCAGATGCTTTGCCAAAGATGTCAAAAATCCAATCGACATTCGTCATCATCGAGATGTGTCAAAGAAAGAATACAAGAGACAAGCTCATGTCAAGAACGACGGAAACTACATGCTTGCTATCTACGAAGCCATGATAAAAGGCAAGAAGAAGCGAGAGTTCAATTTGGTCAAGATGATAGATGCAGCTGGCCTTCTCAAAGCAAGCTCCGTTTCCGACCCCGCCAATCCTATTGTCCCATCAACCAGTTCGAGCGGCTACCCACTGCGATGGAGGCTAAAGACAGGACTTCATGTCATCCTATACGAGACAAGCCGTTCAGAGATAGACTTCTCAAACAAGGAAGATGTAGTCAAGAGACTTTATGTGGTTACTGGTCTTAACATAAATTCTACAGGGAATGGATATGGAGCTATCGTGATGCGCTACCATCAAGAAGCTCGCATGTCGAAGGATGTGAAGGCCATCAATGGAGCTTACAAAAATGGGGAAGCACACCGAGCCTCCATCGTGATGCTACATACTCAGTTCAATGCCCTTGTCGAAGGCATAGACTTTGACATCAATGCCTTAGGCGAAATAATACTAAAGAAGTAACATGCTGAAACGCACACTGATGTGTACTACCCCTGTGTACCTGTCGCTACGCAATCAGCAACTGGTACTGACGTTCAAGGAAGACCCTGAAAAGTCTACGACCATTCCGATAGAAGATGTCGGAATGGTCATCCTTGAGCATCAGCAGGCCATTGCAACTCTGCCTGCTCTCAATGCCCTTACCGAAGGGGGGCGTGCAGGTGGTGTTGTGCAATGCAAAAGGCATGCCTTCATCTTTGCTTCAGAGTTTCACTGGCAACAACCTTCAAGGCGAGATATTGCGTCATCAGCTCTCATGCGGAGAGGTGCTGAAGAAGCAGTTGTGGAAGCAGATAATTGAATCAAAGATACGCAATCAGGCAGCTCTTCTTAAGAAAAAGAACAAAGATAGTGATGCGCTCAGACCATTCTATTCTAATGTGAAAAGTGGCGATTCTGACAATAGAGAAGGCATAGCCGCAAGGATATACTTTCAACAGTTGTTTGGCAACGACTTTTTGCGAGACAGAGAAGAGTCTGGGATAAACTCCTTGCTCAACTATGGGTATTCAGTACTCCGAGCAGCTGTATCACGAGCGATAGTCTCTTCTGGCTTGTTTCCAGCCTTAGGCATATTCCATCATAACCGAAGCAATCCCTTCCCTCTTGCTGACGACTTGATGGAGCCATACCGTCCGTTTGTAGATGAGGCCGTATACGATATGTTTCTCGAAGGAAAAATAGAATTGAACAAAGAAACCAAATACTCATTAGTGATGGTACTCTATGCAGATACCAAATTTGAAAAAGTCACTCGCCCTATGAGCGTAGGTCTGTCTATGACAACTGCAAGTTTGGCAAAGTGTTATGCAAAAGAATCGTCCACCTTAAGCCTTCCACGATTCCCATGACCTTCCTAAGACTTAATTCCTATCATGTAATGTGGTTATTTGTTATGTTCGATTTGCCAGTCAAGCTAAAGAAAGAACAGAAGGCAGCAGCCCTTTTCCGTAAGAATCTGGAGAAGGATGGCTTTATCATGCATCAGTTCAGTGTGTACATGAGACATTGCGGTTCATTAGAAAGCATGCAAGTGCATATCAAGAGGGTGCGTTCGTTCACTCCCGACAGTGGGCGTGTCAGCATTTTGTCCATTACGGATAAGCAATACTCCAATATGGTGAATATTTGGGGTAAGATAGAGAAAAAAAACAAGCCTGTAGCTATTCAGTTGGAATTATTTTAGTAACTTTGCACCAAATTAATTACCTCATCATTCCATTTCGTATACCAAATTCGTCTCTAAGGATGTTTAAATCAATACGAAAGACAATATACGTTGTGGTTTGATGTAGAAGAAGGATATAAGACAACGGACTCAACACGAATCATGGCAGCAGCGAGTTGTGGTTTGATGTAGAAGAAGGATATAAGACAACAGACATCGACAATCTCGTAAAATCATATAGTTGTGGTTTGATGTAGAAGAAGGATATAAGACAACAAGTCGTCTGTACAGAAGTGGTTCAAACGTGTTGTGGTTTGATGTAGAAGAAGGATATAAGACAACTCTGATGACCAGGGGAAGAACGCTGAACGGTTGTGGTTTGATGTAGAAGAAGGATATAAGACAACCCTTCACCGTTGGTGTTACCTGCTGCGATGTTGTGGTTTGATGTAGAAGAAGGATATAAGACAACAATACCATCATGACTAAATTTGACGTAACGGTTGTGGTTTGATGTAGAAGAAGGATATAAGACAACCAAGTCCCGATAGCGGTATAGAAACAGAGGGTTGTGGTTTGATGTAGAAGAAGGATATAAGACAACCCGCACAGCAGATTTTGCCTATATAAAAGAGTTGTGGTTTGATGTAGAAGAAGGATATAAGACAACAGATATTTGATGGCGAGGACATACCTCTGGTTGTGGTTTGATGTAGAAGAAGGATATAAGACAACTTGAAAATAATGGTGAATGTCGAGCTGGAGTTGTGGTTTGATGTAGAAGAAGGATATAAGACAACGCTCCAATTACGTGAAGAGCCTGCTGAGCGTTGTGGTTTGATGTAGAAGAAGGATATAAGACAACACAATGAGCATGCATCTTTTCACCTTCAGGTTGTGGTTTAATGCAGAAGAAGGATATAAGACAACACAATGAGCATGCATCTTTTCACCTTCAGGTTGTGGTTTAATGCAGAAGAAGGATAAAAGCTAACAATGGGTCTACGGTACAGTCACTTTACCACCTTATCACTGAGATAGCCTGTTGAGAAGCATGCTGCCTTTTATGTTCAAAAACATGCGAAATGGTTTTGCCATAAGATGAGAAACCTCTACTTTTGCGCTCAGTAAATTCTTTTAAATCACCAAAATTATGACAATGATATTATCAGACATACTTGGCTACATCCTCTATGGAGCACTCTACATCTTCTTTGCATTCGCCGCCCTCTATATTCCATTCTACGCATTCCCGTTCTTCTTCTCTAAGAAGCCGTATTGGACGCGCGAGAGGCGCAAATTCTACTTGAAAGAAGGGCGCAAGGCGCAAGAATATGAAAGAAAGAGAAAATACGGACGTTAATCTGTCTTTTCTCCGTTCAAAATGATACTTGTCTTCATGAATGGTGTCCGCAGGGCGGACTTAGAGGGTGAACAGCAATTATCGGCAATGTAACAGCAATTATCGAAAAATTTTAAATATAAAGATTGCTGGGCAATTGCTGGCAATTGCTGTTAAAAATGATACTTGTCTTCATGAATGGTGTCCGTAAGCGGACTGTGTTGTGGTCAGGAATTGTCGGGAATGGACCAGGAATGGTCAGGAAA
>JAEDNQ010000074.1 GCA_016302435.1 Bacteroidaceae bacterium | reverse complement strand
GCATGAGTCGCAGACGCACACATATCGACAATCTAAACCACAACCATCAGAGCCTATGCCAACGTAGGCTCTGATTGTATTAATAGACTATATAACAATATTAATCACACATAAAAACAGATTGTTATGCAACTAATTCCCATCTACAAATGGAACAAAGGACTCCATTCCATCAAACTCTCACGAGTCAACTTCATGAGCCAGCCCTGGGCAGCAGGAGGAGTGCTGCTGGCATGCGTCATAGTAGCCATGACCATAGCCAACATACCCCAGACAGCACACATCTACCACAGTTTTCTTGAGACAAAACTGGAGATACACATCACCCCTCCAGGCTTCGACCAGATAGTCCTCCCAGAGAACATGACCGTAGAGAAATTCATCAACGACATCCTCATGGTCATCTTCTTCTTCACCGTCGGACTCGAGATAAAGCGAGAAGTAGTGTGCGGCGAACTCTCCAACGTGAAGAAAGCCATGCTCCCCGTCATAGCAGCAGCAGGAGGAATGGCAGCCCCCGCCCTCATCTACACACTCTTCAATGCAGGCACACTGACAGCAGGCGGATGGGGAATCCCCACAGCCACCGACATAGCCTTCGCCATGGGCATAATGTCCATCCTGGGCAACAAAGTGCCCATCTCGCTCAAGATATTCCTCACAGCCCTTGCCATAGCCGACGACCTCGGAGCCATCCTCGTCGTAGCCTTCTTCTACGGAGGCAACATCAAGATGCCGCTCCTCTTCATCGCTCTCATCATCCTCGCCTTGATATGGGTCATGAACAAGCTCGGCGAAAAGCGCATGGCATACTACCTCGTGCCAGCCATCGTCGTGTGGTTCCTCTTCTACTATTCAGGCATACACTCCACCATGTCGGGAGTGGTCATGGCCTTCATGATACCAATGGATGCCCGCTACAGCCACAAATATCTCGACCGCAGCAACAAGAAATACCTGAAACGCCTCGAAGCCTATGACAAAGACGACGTAGAGCCAGGAGTGCCCTTCCCCAACAGCCTCCAGCGCCACTGCCTCCGCCGCATGAGCCACATCACCAACAACTCCATAGGCATGTCATACCGCCTCGAGCACATACTCAACCCATGGGTCAACTTCGGCATCATGCCCATCTTCGCCCTTGCCAATGCAGGCGTAGAGATACCCGATGCCAGCTACTTCAACATCTTCCAGCAGCTGCCGATAGACGGAGTAGGCTTTGTCAGCCTCGGCATATTCCTCGGCCTCCTGCTTGGCAAGCCCATAGGCATCACGCTCGCCAGCTTCATAGCCATCAAGTGCAAGATAGGAGCCATGCCCGAAGGAGCATCATGGAAGATGCTCTTTGCCGTGGCATGCCTCGGAGGCATCGGTTTCACCATGGCCATCTTCGTTGACACCCTGTCCTTTGGCGAGCTCTCGCCCGAACAGACAGACGAGCTCAGAGCAGCAGGCAAGATAGCAGTTCTCCTCGGTTCTCTCTGTGCAGGCATACTCGGCTCTATCCTCATCTCAATATTCCACAAGATAGAATCGCAAAAAGCCCTCAAGGCATAATAGAGAGCCACAGCACTCCCTGCCAGACATCAAACAACAAAAATAAAAAAACACTGTCCGCTAAACCCTTCCGCCACATGCGTTCGAAACAAGAATCGCACTCCACGGAAAAGCTTAGCGGACAGTGTTGTTTTCATACAGCACACCTACTCAGATGCGCCCCTGCTTACTCTACATCTGACGACGCCATTTTTTCCTGTCCTCCGACACATCACCCCCATCAGAAAGGAGCATCATTCGACGGCTGCAAACCAGCGAAAGCATCATCCTCCTGCTCCAGGATGCCGCCATCGTTAAACTTCGAAGGCGTAGGCTCAACCGTACCCTCAAATCCCGGCACAGGCGGCTGGTCATCATCCAGATTCATAAATCGGGCAAACTCACCCCTGAACCTGAGCCTCACGTCACCCACCGCACCATTACGATGCTTGGCAATGATGATTTCAGCCACACCCTTCAGGTCATTGCCATACTGGTCCTTGTAAATCTTGTAATACTCAGGACGATGGATAAAACAAACCATGTCCGCATCCTGCTCTATGGCACCCGACTCACGAAGGTCGCTCAACTGCGGCCTCTTGCTGTCAGGACTATCCGGATTGGCCGAAGTGCGCTGCTCCACACTACGGTTGAGCTGCGAGAGCGCAATGATAGGAATGTTCAGCTCCTTGGCAAGCCCCTTCAGCGAACGAGAGATGGTAGACACCTCCTCCTGACGAGAGTTGTACGACATGCCCGACGCATTCATCAGCTGCAAGTAGTCGATGATGATCATCTTCACCCCATAGTCACGCACCAGTCGGCGAGCCTTCGTCCTGAGTTCAAAGACAGAGAGCGACGGAGTGTCGTCCACATAGAAAGGCGCGCCATAAAGCGACCTCATCCTCAAACCAAGCTGGCTCCACTCATGCGGCTGCAGCTGTCCACTCTTTATCTTCTCGCCCGGAATCTCACACACGTTGACCAACAGACGGTTGACCAACTGCACATTCGACATTTCAAGCGAAAACATAGCTATCGGAGTCTTGTTGTCCACCGCCATATTCCTGGCCATAGACAGCACAAAAGCCGTCTTTCCCATGGCAGGTCGAGCCGCAATGATGACAAGGTCAGAGTTCTGCCACCCCGAGGTCATCTTGTCCAATCTGTCAAAACCCGACGACAGACCCGACAGACCGTCCTGGCGAGCCGATGCCTTTTGCAGCATCTCGTAAGCCTCCTCTATGACAGGGTCTATCTGCGTGAAGTCCTTCTTCAGGTTAGACTTCGACAGCTCAAAAAGCCTGCCCTCAGCCATCTGCATGAGCTCCTGAATGTCCTGCCCCTCATCGAAGGCCAGCTTCTGTATGGTGCTCGTATATGTGATGAGCTCACGCGCCAGAGCCTTCTGCGCCACTATGCGCGCATGAAACTCAAGGTGAGCAGACGACAGCACCGAGCGAGACAGCTCAGCCACATAAGCAGCACCGCCAGCATTCTCCAACTGACCCGTCTTCTGCAACTGATCCACCACCGTCAACACATCCACAGGCGCATCAGCCGACACAAGCGACTGAATAGCCTCAAATATCACCTGATGCTTCTTCTCATAAAACGAGCGAGGCTTGAGAAAATCAGACACAGTGCCAAAAGCATCCTGCTCTATGATGCACGCTCCAAGCACAGCACGCTCCAGCTCCACAGCCTGAGGCTGCACACGTCCAAGAGCAGCCAACTGGTCATCTTCACTTTTGACACGCGAAGTCTTCCTGCGCGTATTCTTTATTTCTTCCATATTAAATATTATATTGATTTCTTCATGTTTGATTGATTTCCGCATGACGGCAGATTCATCATGTTTGATTGATTTCCGCATGACGGCAGATTCATCATGTTTGATTGATTTCTTTGCAAAATTAGACATAATTATCCAATAAAACCAACACCTCAAACAAAAATTTATCACTATTCAGAAAAATGACACTTGCAGCCTGCAATTTCAGTCACAATATATCAATGAGACTTGTCATTCTCGCCCTTTATAGCGGCTCAAAAAAGAAAGTTCCAAGAAAATCAAAATTTAACTGTCTATAAATTTTTCCATTCTATCTAAAATCACTAACTTTGTACCGACATTTATCCTAAAGGCTCCCACACAGCCTGCGAATACACATGTCAACATGTGAAACAGAAAAAGTTTCGCCATATCAGCCTCGGCAAGCCAAACAAGCTCCCCTCCCACTGACGAACGAGCCGAGCGAGCCGCGGCAGCCATGCTGGCGAAACAACCACCAAACTACTCGAACACTAAAAAATAATCAACGTTAATATTAACAACAAACATGGCGAATGTAATTAAGCTAAAGAAAGGCCTCGACATCAATCTCAAAGGCAAGGCTTCTGCTAAGGTTTCTGCAGCCAGCGCGTCAAAGGTGTACGGACTCGTACCCGACTCGTTCTGGGGCATGAAGCCAAAGGTGGTAGTTAAAGAAGGAGATGAAGTAAAGGCTGGCGATGCACTGTTTGTCAACAAGTTGCATCCCGAGATGAAATTCGTCTCACCAGTATCGGGCAAAGTAGTGCTCGTAGAGAGAGGCGAACGTCGTAAAGTTTTAAGCGTTCAGGTCGAAGCGTCTGCCACACAGCAGTACGTAGACTTCGGCAAGAAGCAGGTCAATTCGCTCCGTGCAGAAGAGGTGAAGAAGGCATTGCTCGAAAGCGGCATGTTCGGCTTCATCATCCAGCGTCCTTACGCTGTCGTTGCCAACCCCGACGACACGCCTAAGGCGATTTTTATTTCTGCATTCAGCGACATGCCACTTGCAGCCGACGTCAACGTGGTCCTCAAGGGCAAGGAAGCCGACTTCCAGACAGGAGTGGACGCCTTGGCAAAGATTGCCCCAGTCCACATCGGAGTCAACCCGGGCAACATCCTTGCAGGCACCAAGAACGCCACAGTCACAGAGTACCAGGGCAAATGTCCTGCAGGCAACGTAGGCGTGCAGATCAACAACACCTGCCCCGTCAACAAGGGCGAAGTCGTCTGGACCCTCGCAGCTGAGGAAGTAGCCATCATCGGCCGCCTCTTCAACGAAGGCAAGGCCATCCTCCAGCGCACCATAGCCGTAGCCGGTTCGGAAATCAAAGAGCCCCAGTACAAGACCATCACCGTCGGAGCCAAGATAGGCGACATCGTGGCGGGCAACGTCAAGACAGACAAGAAGGTGCGCCTCATCGACGGCAACCCCCTCACAGGCATGCAGACAAGCCAGGACGCCTTCCTCCTCGCCCACTCCACAGAGGTGACAGCCATCCCCGAGGGAGACGACGCCGACGAACTCTTCGGCTGGATAGCCCCACGCTTCAACGAGTTCTCCACAAGCCGCTCCTACTTCACATGGCTCCAGCCCAAGAACAAGGAGTACATCCTCGACGCACGCGTCAAGGGCGGCCATCGCCACATGATCTTCAGCGGCGAATACGACTCAGTCTTCCCTATGGACATCTACCCCGAACAGCTCGTCAAGGCCATCATCTCAGGCGACATCGACCGCATGGAAGCCCTCGGCATCTATGAGGTAGCCCCCGAAGACTTCGCCGTGGCAGAGTTCGTCGACAGCTCAAAAGTTGAACTCCAGCGTATCGTGCGCGAAGGCCTCGATATGCTCCGCAAAGAAAACGAATAAGCACTATGGGTCTCAAGAAAATACTCGACAACATGAAGCCTACCTTCTCAGAAGGAGGTAAGCTCAGCGCTTTCGGCTCACTCTTCGACGCAGCAGAGACATTCTTCTACGTCCCCAACGAGACAGCCAAGCCACGTGGCGCACAGATCCACGACGCCATCGACTCAAAGCGCTCCATATTCTTCGTAGTCATCGCCCTCATACCAGCCATCCTCTTCGGCATGTGGAACATAGGCTACCAGCACTACAACATCATTGGAGAGGAGTCAACCCTCATCTGCAACTTCCTCTACGGCCTTGCAGTCATCCTCCCCAAGATCATTGTCTCCTATGCAGTCGGCCTCGGCATCGAGATAGCCATCGCACAGTACAAGAAGGAAGAGGTACACGAAGGATTCTTCGTCACAGGTATCCTCATCCCCCTCATCGTGCCAGTCAACTGCCCACTCTGGATCATCGCCGTGGCGACAGCCTTCGCCGTAGTCTTCGCCAAGGAAGTCTTCGGAGGCACAGGCATGAACATCTTCAACCCAGCCCTCGTCACACGCGCCTTCCTCTTCTTCGCCTACCCTACTATGATGTCAGGCGACAAGGTGTGGGTCAACGAAAACTACATCGACTCCATCAACGGCACAGTTGACGGCATCAGCGCAGCCACACCACTCGGCCAGCTCGCAGCAGGCGAGCCCGTCACCTACGACGCCATGGACACCATCATCGGCACCATCCCAGGCTCCATCGGCGAGACATCCTTCATAGCCATCATGCTCGGAGCCCTCATCCTCATCTGGGCAGGCATAGCAAGCTGGAAGATCATCCTCAGCACCTTCATCGGCGGAGCCCTCCTCGCCTACCTCCTCCCCTACTCAGGAGCAGAGAACTTCGAGTGGTGGGAGCAGCTCACAGTCGGCGGCTTCGCCTTCGGAGCAGTCTTCATGGCAACCGACCCCGTCACCAGCCCACGCACAGAGGGTGGCAAGTGGATATTCGGATTCCTCATCGGAGCCATGGCCATCATCATCCGCGTCCTCAACCCAGGTTACCCCGAGGGCATGATGCTCGCCATCCTTCTGATGAACGTCTTCGCTCCACTCTTCGACTATTTCTTCGTACAGTCAAATATTAACAAGCGTGCTAAGCGTGCTATAAAAAAATAAGGTATGGCAAAGAAATTCAAATGTAAACTCTGCGGTCAGACATTCGAGGCAGACGCGATGCCTGACAAGTGCCCTATCTGCGGAGCCGACTCCTCAATGATAGAAGAAGTCGCCGATCCCAATGCAGCCGCACCCGCACCAGCCAAGAAGAAAGGCTTAGACACCAACAGCAACGCCTACACCATCATCTACGCCAGCGTGATGGTCATCATCGTAGCCTTCCTCCTCGCCTTCGTCGCATCATCCCTCAAGCCCATCCAGGACAAGAACGTGGCAGTAGACACCAAGAAGCAGGTCCTCGCCTCTCTCAACATACGCGAGTGCGCCGACATCGAAGCCACCTACGAAGAAGTCCTCGGCCAGCAAGACCATAATGCAGAAGTCCTCACAGCCAACGTAAACGGCGAGGAGAAACTCATCGTCAAGGTCAAGGGAGCAGGCCTCTGGGGTCCAGTCTGGGGATGGGTATCCATCAACAAAGACGGCCAGACAGTCTTCGGCACCTACTTCAACCACGAGGGAGAGACAGCAGGCCTCGGAGCCCGCATCACCGAACAGTGGTTCCAGGATTCCTTCCAGGGAAAACAGATCTTCAACGAGAGCGGCGACGTAGTCCTCGGCGTGTACAAGTCAGGCAAAGCCCCCAACACCGTCACCCCCGACAACTACGTAGACGCTGTGACAGGCGCCACCCTCACATCCAACGGTGTCAACGACATGATACAGCAAGGTCTGACATCCAAGAAGTCAGAAATAGAGTCATTTAAGAACAAATAAGGAGGACAAAGAATATGAGTTTATTTTCAAAAGAGAATGGCGAAGTCTTCAAGGGTCCGCTCAACCTCAACAACCCTGTAGCTGTTCAGGTCCTCGGCATCTGTTCAGCCCTCGCCGTAACATCACAGCTGAAGCCTGCCATCGTCATGGGACTCTCCGTCACCGTCATCACAGCCTTCGCCAATGTGATAATTTCCTTGCTCCGCAAGACCATACCAAACCGCATCCGCATCATCGTGCAGCTTGTGGTAGTTGCCGCCCTCGTGACCATCGTGAGCAACATCCTCAAGGCCTTTGTCTACGATGTCAGCGTGCAGCTCAGCGTCTACGTCGGACTTATCATCACTAACTGCATCCTCATGGGACGCCTCGAAGCCTTCGCCATGCAGAATGGCCCATGGGAGTCCTTCCTCGACGGCATCGGCAACGGCCTCGGCTATGCCTTCGTCCTCGTAGCAGTAGGACTCGTCCGCGAGATACTCGGCTTCGGCACTATCCTCGACTTCCCCATCATCCCCGATGCAGCCTACATGGAGAACGGCGGCCTCTACATCAACAACGGCATGATGACCATGCCAGCCATGGCCCTCATCCTCGTAGCCTGCTTCATCTGGGTACACAGAGCAGTCAACAAAGACATCAAGTAACATTAACCCAACAAAGAAACCAAAGAAAACATTATGGAACACTTCATCAGCCTGTTCGTTCGCTCGATATTCGTCGACAACATGATTTTCGCCTTCTTCTTGGGTATGTGCTCTTACCTCGCAGTCTCCAAGACAGTTAAGACATCCTTCGGCCTCGGCGTGGCAGTGACCTTCGTCCTCCTCATCACCGTTCCCGTAGACTATATCCTTCAGACCAAGGTGCTCGCCCCCGGCGCACTGGCTGACGGCGTCGACCTCACATTCCTCGCCTTCATCCTCTTCATCGCCGTCATCGCCGGCATAGTACAGCTCGTCGAGATGATCGTGGAGCGCTTCTCACCTTCTCTCTATGCAGCCCTCGGCATCTTCCTGCCCCTCATCGCCGTCAACTGCGCCATCATGGGAGCCTCACTCTTCATGCAGCAGCGCATCAACATGGACCCAGCCAGCACACAGTACATAGGCGGCATCGGCGACTGCATCGCCTACGCCCTCGGTTCCGGCATCGGTTGGACCCTCGCCATCGTCGGCCTTGCAGCCATACGCGAGAAGATGGCCTACTCCGATGTGCCCAAGCCCCTCCAGGGCCTCGGCATCACCTTCATCACCGTAGGACTCATGGCCATGGCCTTCATGTGCTTCTCAGGTCTTAAAATCTAATCCCCAAAAGAAAGGTACAGACAAATGGATATACAATTCATCATTTACAGCATAGCAGTCTTCCTGATCATCGTGCTCGTCCTCGTGGTCATACTGCTCGTTGCTAAAAAGTTCCTCTCTCCAAGCGGCAATGTCACCATTACCATCAACGGAAAGGACAAGCTCGAGGTAGAGCAAGGCTCCAGCCTCCTCGCCACCCTCGCAGCCCACGATGTCTACCTCCCTTCAGCCTGCGGCGGCAAAGGCTCATGCGGACAGTGCAAGTGCCAGGTAGTGTCAGGCGGCGGTGAGATACTCGACTCAGAAAAGGGACACTTCACACGCAAGCAAGTCAAGGAAGGCTTCCGCCTCGGATGCCAATGCAAAGTCAAGGGCGACCTCGACATCAAGGTGCCCGATTCAGTCATGGGCGTCAAGGAGTGGGAGTGCACCGTCATCGGCAACCGCAACGTGGCGACCTTCATCAAGGAGTACAAAGTTGCCCTCCCTCCAGGCGAGCACATGGACTTCGAACCAGGCTCATACGCACAGATCAAGATACCAGCATTCCAGATCGACTACGACAAGGACTTCGACAAGTCTCTCATCGGCGACACCTACCTCCCAGCCTGGGAGAAGTTCGGCCTCTTCGGTCTCAAGTGCGTCAACGACACCCCAACCATCCGCGCCTACTCCATGGCCAACTACCCCGACGAGGGTGACATCATCACACTCAACGTGCGTATCGCCACCCCACCGTTCAAGCCAAAGGACCAAGGCCCAGGCTTCATGGATGTCAACCCAGGTATCGCATCCTCATACATCTTCTCTCTCAAGCCAGGCGACAAGGTCATCATGTCAGGACCTTACGGCGAGTTCCATCCTAAGTACGGCACAGGCCGCGAGATGATATGGGTCGGCGGTGGAGCAGGTATGGCACCACTCCGCGCACAGATCATGCACTGCCTCAAGACTCTCAACATCCGCGACCGCGAGATGCACTACTTCTACGGAGCGCGCGCCCTCGAGGAGATACCATTCCTCGACGACTTCCTCGCCCTCGAGAAAGACTACGACAACTTCCACTTCCACCTCGCTCTCGACCGTCCAGACCCCAAGGCCGACGCAGCCGGCATCAAGTACACAGCAGGCTTCGTAGCACCTGTCATGGGCGACACCTACCTCAAGCAGCACGAGAGCCCAGAAGACGTTGAGTACTACCTCTGCGGACCTCCAATGATGGCCAAGACAGTGCTCGACCTTCTCCACTCTCTCGGTGTGGAAGACGACATGATCAGCTTCGACAACTTCGGAGGATAATCCCTCCTCTGACATCATCAGACCCCACACATGCCACCCTCCCCCACGCAGGGTGACACAATAATAAGGCGGACATCCAATAGTATCATTGGATGTCCGCCTCCTGTTTGGTCGCACACCTACTTAACATGTGCTGCGCGCCCTGACTGTTTCTAATGCAATTCAAGATGCAATAACAGGGAGTCAAAATACAATAAAACATCATACAATATAAAAAAAACGTCATGAACCAACAATAAAATAAAATACAATCCGTATCTTTGCACACGTTAGACAATATCGCCACAGTCCTGACACCAACGATCAAATCGTTTAAGAGGTGTCCGACAAATTACCTTGAGGCGATTTTGAGACTATCACGCAGCAGAAGTCTAATTTACAGAACACCCCTAAACATAACACAGCATACTATGAACAATACAGACATCAAACAGACAGAGAACAAAGTACAAGAGTGGCATTGCCCAGAGTGCAACCACCCCGTATACCTCCATCAGGTATTCTGCGACAAGTGCGGACACAAACTCGACATTGACTGGAACGAAAAGAAGAAAAAACAATGAGCTGCATGAGATCATCTTGCCCTCATTGACACAACATGTTCAATCGTGGCAGGGTCGGCATCACAACTCTTATGGATGTATTCTCCCTGTCATGAAAATTATTCCTGAAAAATTCCTGTATATTACTGGGCATTCCTGACCACCTCAACGTCCGCTTGCGGACC
>JAEDNQ010000073.1 GCA_016302435.1 Bacteroidaceae bacterium | reverse complement strand
CTTCAAGGGTTGGTCACCAGCTTACGAGGAGGGTGCAACAGTGCCAGCAGAAGACTTTACTTACACAGCTGTATGGGATGTCAACAAGTACACTATCACCTTTGACACAGACGGTGGCTCAGAGGTAGCAGCCATCACTCAGGACTTCGCTTCAGCCGTTACAGCTCCAGCTGACCCAACAAAGACAGGTTACACCTTCAAAGGATGGGACAAGGCTATTCCTGCAACAATCCCAGCTGAGAACGTGACCATCAAGGCTACATGGACTATCAACCAGTACACAGTAAAGTTCGTATCAGATGAGACAGTCGTTTCCGAACAATCACTCGATTACGGTGCAGCCATCACTGCTCCTGAAGCTCCTGCTAAGGAAGGCTACACCTTCAAGGGATGGTCACCTGATGTAGATGAGACAGTGCCTGCTAAAGATGTCACCTATGTGGCTGAGTACACAGTCAACACCTACAAACTCACTTACGTGCTCGATGGTAAGGAAATCAAGACAATTGAAGTAGAGTATGGCTCAGAAATCGAAGAATTTGTGCCAGAAGTTGAGACAGGTCGTGTCTTTGACGGATGGACAGACGAGATACCTGAGACAATGCCTGCTAAAGACCTCACCATCAACGGTAAGACATCTATTGACACCTTCATCCGTGCACACTTCGCCGTTTCTAACGAGAGTGTTGAAGTATACACCATCAACGGAACGCATGTGATGACACTCAATAAGGCTGATGACATCAACCGCCTCACTCGCGGCACATATATCATCAACGGCCGCAAGGTTGTCATCAGAAAGTGATAAAGGTAATGCAAAATAATAGAAACTACCTATAGTATCATTCTGAATATTGTTAGGGGCGCGCCACTTCCATGTGAAGTGACGCGCCCTCTTTCGTTATCTGTCTATGTGTTCTTCCCCTTTTCTTCCCACTCTAAGGGTTACCAACCTCAACTCTCCGAACGAGCAGGCTCAACTCTCCAATTGAGTCGGCTCAACGCTCCTCGTGAGTCGGCTCAACGCTCCTCGTGAGTCGGCTCAAACAGAGTGTTGAGCTTGGTGCACAAATAGCTTTAGGTAGTTCATCCAATACGTTGGCTTGAGGTATATCCAATTTCGGACACCAATAATATCCAATGTCGATTGTCTCCTCACTGCGAACCAACGTGCAAATGTTGTAATAATGGAGCTTTCACCCCTTCAAACCTCAGTATGGTATTTCACCATACCTTCTATGGGCGACTGAAAGATTTGCCCAACCGTATATCCACATGACTCGGCTGCTTGGCGAAGTTCGTCCTCGTAGTAGTATGCTATGCTGCCTGTGAAATGGATGGGGCACTCCGACGGATTGCATGGGAGAGAGGCTGAGCGGATATTGCGTGTGAAGAACTGGCTGAAGCAGTCGAGAAGGAAGAGGTGCATCGACGGGTGGGTGCGGTGTCGATGGCAGAAGGGACTGAGGGACGCGAGGAAGCGGTTGGGTAGGGGAGTGCGGTAGACACGCTCGATGATGCTGCCTTGAGTTTCGCCCGTCTCGGCAAAGAAGGCTTGGCAGAGGTCGGAAGGGAACTGACGCTTGAGGATGTCACCAACGAGCCGCTTGCCTATGTAGGCTCCGCTGCCCTCGTCGCCTAAGATGTAGCCGAGGGCGGGACAGCATGGATGAAGGTCGTTGCCGTCGTAGTAAGAGGAGTTGCTACCTGTGCCGAGGATGCAAGCTATGCCAGAGGTGTGCTGGCAGAGGCTTCGCGCTGCCCCCAGCATGTCGCTGCCAACGAATATAGAAGGTGTGGGACCGAAAGCCTGCTTGAGGACAGACTCAACTATGGGTGACTTCTCTGGGGTACACCCTGCACCGTAGAACCATATCTCGTCTATGTGCGATAAGGATGGGATGTGAGGCAGAAGGCCGTCGGTGATGATGGCGAGGATGGTTGCTGGCTCCTGTTGGTATGGGTTGATGCCCTGGGTGTGGATTAGGCTGCCGTGGCTCTCTCCTATCCACCATGCGGTCTTTGTCGAACCGCTATCTGCAATGATTTTCATAAGTGTAGGTGTCAATATATGTGCAAAATTAGTGATTTGACGTGTGTGTGATGCTTTTTTTTGAATCTTTTATGAAAAATTCATTGATATTAGGTATAAAAACCGTACTTTTGCAAAATCTTTCCATCAATATGAGGTACTATGGTCTTGATAGACGATACTGAAGGGCATATTGATGGTGTGATAAGGAAATAAGGTAAAAAAAGATATTAACTAACAAGCATAGGTTTATGGCTACACAGATTAACTCCAACAACAATCTTGTCATTATGGCGGGTGGTGTCGGCAGCCGTTTTTGGCCCATGAGCACCACAGAGTGTCCAAAGCAGTTCATCGATGTCTTTGGCACAGGACGTACATTTATTCAGATGACCTACGACAGGTTTAAGGGTCTCATCGCACCAGAGAATGTGTGGGTGGTGACTTCTCGTCAGTATGCTGGTATCGTGGCTGAACAGCTGCCAGAGATACCGAAGACAAACATCCTGCTCGAACCCTGCCGACGCAATACTGCGCCTTGCATCGCTTACGTCAGCTGGCGCATCAAGGCAAAGAACAGTAAGGCGAACATCGTGGTCACTCCGTCTGACCATCTGGTGACTGATGTGGTGGAGTTTCAGAGGGTTGTGGCCTCATCTCTCAAGTTTACGTCGGAGACAGACTCTATCGTTACTCTTGGCATGAATCCAACTCGTCCTGAGACAGGGTATGGCTACATACAGGCCGACCTTATGGAGCCTTCGCTTAGCAACAAGGAGATATATCGTGTGGACTCCTTCAAGGAGAAGCCAAACCTCGCTACTGCTCAGAAATATATCAAGAGCAAGGAGTACTACTGGAACTCTGGCATCTTCATCTGGAGCGTGAGCACTATCGTGAATGCGCTGCGCATATACGAGCCTGAGATGTCGCGCATCTTTGAGGATATGCTGCCTATCTATGGCACGGACAAGGAGCAGGCTATCATAGACGAGAGATTCCCTCTATGCGAGAACATCTCTATCGACTATGCTGTACTGGAGAAGGCTGACGAAATCTTTGTTTTCCCTGCCAACTTTGGCTGGAGCGACGTGGGCACTTGGGGCTCGCTGCATACTATTGCGCCAACGGATGCTCAGGGCAACAATGTCATTGGCAACAATGTGAAGCTCTTTGAGTCACGCAACTGCATAGTGCACACTACGGAGGAGAAGCGCGTGGTGGTGCAGGGGCTCGATGGCTACATCGTGGCTGAGAAGGGTGACACTCTGCTTATATGCAGGCTCGATGAGGAACAGCGCATAAAGGAGTTTTCTGCCGAGTAGTGAGAACCTATAGAACTCCTGTAATTTGTATAGCTTCTATAATTTCATATCTCCCATAAAGACTATAGCTCATAGAAACTCCTGCTTGCTGATAGCCCAGCCTAATAAACTAAGGTGGGTTCTATTAATTCCCACCGAAAATGGATTTTGAAATTGTTAGTTTCGTTTTGTCATATTTTCGTTTCTCTCTGGCGCATATTGTCAGTTTTATCGGTCACGATGCCCGCATCGCTCCCTCAAAAACTGACACTCTGCACTCAGAGATAAATCGAAACTCTGACAAAGCGAATTAATAGAACCCACCTAAAAAGAGGATGCGCAATGCGCATCCTCTTATGTTTTTCCAGCTATTCGTCTGGTGGAGAGGGCTATTATGCCTCAGCTGGAGCTTCTGTTGTTTCAGCAGCCTCCTCAGCTGTAGCCTCTGCTTTAGCGGCAGCAGCCTTCTTCTCTGCGATCTTAGCTGCCTTGGCAGCGTTGACCTTCTTCTCGGCCTCGAGGCGAGCAGCCTTGGCGGCAGCCTTGTCAGCAGCCTTCTTGTCGGCAGCCTTCTGTGCCTTAGCGGCCTTCTCATTCTTCCAAGCGGCGAACTTTGCCTCAACGGCAGCCTCGTCGAATGCGCCTTTCTTGACACCGCCAAGGAGGTGCTTCATGAGGTATACGCCTTCCTCAGAAAGGATGTTGCGCACTGTGTCAGTAGGCTGAGCACCTACCTGTACCCAGTAGAGAGCGCGCTCAAAGTTCAAATCAATTGTTGCAGGGTTGGTGTTAGGGTTGTAAGTACCAACCTTCTCGATGAAACGTCCATCACGTGGAGCGTCTGCGTGAGCGATCACGATGCTGTAGAAAGCGTAGTTCTTGCGTCCGTGACGCTGTAAACGAATTCTTGTTGCCATTTTGCAATAAAAATATTAAAATATTAATGATTATGTCGCCAACGCGTGACGACGTGAACTATGTCATTATCTCGTAATGACGATGCAAAGTTACGCTTTTTTTTCGTCATTTTAATTGATTTGGGAAAATCTTTTGCTCTAAGAAGCGTTTTTTCTCAAAAACCTTTCTCAGATTTGCCGAAAATCACTACTTTTGCAAAGCAAGTTGCAAATCTGACATTGCAAAGTGTTACCATGAAGAGCAGCTGCGTCATCGTATTTTTTTTGAAACTACAGCATGAAAGATATCATTCAACATCAAGGGGAGATTGTGTCCATTGAGGGCAGCCACGTGCGCGTCATGATAGTGCAGCAGGCCGCTTGCAGTGGATGCAAGGTTCGTAGTATGTGTTCGGCAAGTGAGTCGAAGGAGAAGATGATGGATGTGTATGAGGACGATGCTGACAGGAAATACAAGGTAGGGGATACGGTGCTGGTATGTGGCACGCTCGCTATGGGCAAGCGTGCTGTATGGATGGCATTTGGTGTCCCCTTGTTTGTGACTGTGGCATGCATGCTGGTGTGTCTGGGTGTGATGCATTTAGACGAACTCTTGGCTTCGGCTGTGTGGATAGCGTTGATGGGAGTCTACTTCTACATATTATATATATGTAAGGACAGGCTCGCCAAAAAGTTCGCTCTGTGGTTACAGCCATGCAGCACCGAGTGAGAGTAAAGATAGGTGATAACATGTCTTTTATTAATTAACTAAATAACATTTTTATGGATTTACAAGTTATTCTAATTGCGGTAGTCGCTCTCGCCGTCTTGGGCTTCGCACTTGCGTTGCTCCTCTTCGTCGTGTCAAAGCGATTCGCTGTCAAGGAGGACCCACGTATCGGTCAGGTGGCTGAGGTCTTGCCTGGAGCAAACTGCGGCGGATGCGGATTTCCTGGATGTGGCGGTATGGCTGCCGCATGTGTGAAGGCTGCCGACGCTGGTTCGCTCGATGGTCTCAACTGTCCCGTTGGCGGCGCTTCGTGCATGCAGGCCATCGCGAGCATTCTCGGTATGGAAGTGGCTGCAGCCAATCCTAAGCTGGCTGTGGTGAGATGTAACGGTACGTGCGAGCTCCGTCCTCACGTCTTGTCTTACGACGGAGTGAAGAGCTGCCGTGTGGCTAACAGCACCTGCATGGGCGAGACACTCTGCTCCTACGGATGTCTTGGATGTGGTGACTGTGTGGCTGCATGCCAGTTTGGTGCCATCTCCATGGATCCAAATACAGGTCTGCCCCATGTCGACGCTGAGAAGTGTACAGCCTGCGGCGCATGTGCAAAGGCTTGTCCTCGCGGTATCATTGAGGTGCGCCCTGTGAGCGGTGCTAACAAGGACGCTTATGTCGTATCGTGCATGAACAAGGACAAGGGCGCTGACGCTGCCAAGATATGTGCAAGCTCATGTATCGGCTGTAAGAAGTGTCAGAACGTGTGCGGAAGCGATGCTGTGCATGTGTCAAACTTCAATGCCTACATCAATCCAGAGGCTTGTATACTCTGCGGCGCTTGCTTTGAGGCATGTCCGCGTGGCACTATCATCTCTGTCAGCATCAAGGGTGTAGAGCGCAAGAAGGTAAACAACCCTATACCTCATCCCGCTCCAGCCGGCACTCCACAGCCAGCGGCTCCTGTCGCTAAGCCTGCTGCTGCCAAGGCGGCTGCTAAACCTGCTGCCGAAGCTAAGCCTGCTGCTGCCAAGCCTGCCAAGGAGTGGAAGCCCATAGAGATTAAGTATGATGCTCCTCTCCTGCCAAGTCAGCAGGTGCTCCTTGCTGGTCCGAAGGACATCAGCAACCCTGCTCCTGCAGCCAAGGAGGCAAAGTTTGAGGACAAGCGCACAGACGCTCCTCTCCCACCAAGCCAGCTCATCTTGCTCGGCCTGAAATAATCACATCTAAAAAATGTCATTGCAAATGAAAACATTCAGAATAGGTGGTGTTCATCCAGCGGAGAACAAGCTCTCTGCTGCCGAACCAATAAAGGTCGCTGCTCTCCCTAAGGTCGCTGTCTTCCCTATGAGTCAGCATATTGGTGCTCCTGCTGTACCTGCAGTGCAGAAGGGTGACAAGGTGAAGGTGGGAACAAGGATTGCCAACCCAATGGAGAAGGCTCTCTCTGCGGCAATATATTCATCTGTCAGCGGTACAGTGCTCAAGGTAGACACTGTCGTTGACGCGAGCGGTTATAAGAAACCTGCTGTATACATCGCTGTTGAAGGCGACGAGTGGGAACCTTCCATTGACCGCACTGACACGCTTGTCACACTCAAGGACAAGCCTGAGCTCACCCCCGAAGCCATCATAGACATCATCAAGGAGGCTGGCATCGTAGGTATGGGCGGAGCATGCTTCCCTACGCACGTCAAGCTCATGCCTCCACCACAGTTCAAGCCCGAGTGGGTCATCATCAACGCTGTGGAGTGTGAGCCTTACCTCACTGCCGACCACCGTCTCATGCTTGAGAAGCCCGACCAGATACTCGTCGGCGTGGCTCTCCTCATGAAGGCTGCCAAGGTCAACAAGGGATTCATCGGCATAGAGGAGAACAAACCAGACGCTATCAAACTCCTCACAGATAAGTGCCGCGCTCAGTATCCCAACATCGAGGTGGTTCCTCTTAAGACCAAATATCCTCAAGGCGGTGAGAAACAGCTCATCGACGCTGTTGTAGGCCGACAGGTGCCTGCTCCACCAGCACTTCCAGTATCAGTAGGAGCCATCATCCAGAATGTAGGCACGGCATACGCTGTCTACGAGGCTGTGATGAAGAACAAGCCCCTCTTTGAGCGAATAG
Organism: Bacteroidaceae bacterium; assembly: GCA_016302435.1. GTDB lineage: Bacteria > Bacteroidota > Bacteroidia > Bacteroidales > Bacteroidaceae > Minthosoma. The sequence continues at coordinate 3,717 of JAEDNQ010000073.1, read as the reverse complement.
TAACTGTCACAGGCAAGAAACTCAAGCAGCCAAGCAACTTCCTCACTCGCATGGGTACACCGATGAGCCAGCTCATCGACGCCTGCGGAGGTCTGCCAGAGGGAGAGGCAAAGGTCATCGGCGGTGGTCCTATGATGGGTAAGGCACTGGTAAACATAGAGGTGCCTATCTGCAAGGGCTCTTCGGGTGTGCTCATCATGAGCGACAAGGAGGCTCGCCGTGGCGAACCAGAGCCTTGCATCCGCTGTGCCAAGTGTGTGAGCGCTTGTCCTATGGGACTCGAACCTTACCTCCTCGCCACATGTTCTGGCAAGAAGATGTGGGACAAGGTGGAGGAGAACGACATAGTAAGCTGCATAGAGTGTGGCTCATGCCAGTTCACTTGTCCGTCTCATCGTCCTATGCTCGACCTTATCCGCGTGGGCAAGCAAGCAGCTATGGCCAACATACGTGCTCGTCAGATGGCCGCAAAGAAATAAATGAAGTTAGAACACATATATCACATATATAATATATTATAATAGAATATGGCTAACAAATTAGTAGTCTCACTCTCACCTCACGTCCACAGCGGTGACTCGGTCAAGAAGAACATGTACTGGGTGTGCATAGCCCTGGTACCTGCCCTCATCTGCTCGTTCATCAGCTTCGGTGCAGGTGCTATCATAACCACAGCCATCTCTGTGGCTGCTTGCGTGTTCTTTGAGTGGTTCATCAACAAGTTTATGTTGAAGAACCCCAAGTGCACAGTGTGCGACGGTTCGGCGGTCCTCACTGGCGTGCTGCTTGCTTTCAATATGCCAAGCAACATCCAGCCATGGATCATCGTCGTCGGTGCCCTCTTTGCCATTGGCATCGTCAAGATGACCTTCGGCGGACTGGGCTGCAACCTCTTCAACCCAGCTCTTGCAGGTCGCGCCTTCCTGCTCATCTCCTTCCCTGTGGACATGACCACATGGCCTAACCCAGGACAAGGTTTTGGTTCATGGCTCGATGCGGAGACAGGTGCCACACCACTCTCTGTGATGAAGGCTGCCTTCAAGAGCGGAGACGCTTCGCTTATGGACACACTCCCTTCTGTGAAGGATATGCTCATCGGCAACACAGGTGGATGTCTCGGTGAGGTATGTGCACTTGCGCTCCTCCTCGGCCTCGCCATCCTTCTCGTGAAGAAGGTCATCACATGGCATATCCCTGTGAGCATACTTGCCACAGTGGTTGTGCTCTCAGGACTTCTCCATGCCGCCAACCCTGTATATGCCAATCCTGTGGCTGAACTCCTCAGCGGCGGTCTGCTCCTCGGTGCCATCTTCATGGCTACTGACTATGTCACTTCGCCTATGAGCAGCAAGGGACAGCTCGTATATGGTGTGGCTATCGGTGTGCTCACAGTAGTTATCCGCACATGGGGCGCATATCCAGAAGGCATGTCTTTTGCCATTCTGATTATGAATGCCTTCGTGCCACTCATCAACAATAAGTTCAAACCAAAGCGCTTCGGTGAGGTGCCAGCAAAGAAATAGGAGTATGGAAAAGCTTAAATCATCATTAACAAACATGCTGGTGGTGCTCACTGTCATCACCATCATTGCAGCAGGTGTGCTCGCAGCGGTCAACGCTGTCACTGCTCCTCAGATAGAGAAAATCAACGCTGACAATCTCGCAGCAGGCATCAAGGCTGTCATGGGCAGCGAGGACATACAGGTGTCTGAACCTTGGGAGTCTGCCCCCTTCACCATCTATGACATCAGCGACAACAGCGGCAACAAGCTCGGCAAGGCTGTCGTAACTACAGAGAACGGCTTTGGCGGTCCGCTCAAAGTCCTCGTGGGCTTCAACCCAGAAGGTGACATCCTTGGCTATACTCTCCTTGAGCATGCTGAGACTCCTGGACTCGGAGCTAAGGCTGACGTGTGGTTTCAGGACAAGATTGTTGGTGTCAATCCTGGCAAGAGCAACTTCACCGTAAGCAAGGACGGAGGTGACATCGATGCCATCACAGCCTCTACAATCACAAGCCGTGCCTTCCTCCTGGCTATCCAGAAGGCTTACGACAAGGCCATCAACGGCAACGATGCCACTTCAGGAGCCACCAAGCAGGCTCGAGGCAAGCATGGTCATGGCAAACATGGAGGCAAGTGCTGCAAGGAAGGCGCATGCTGCAAGGAAGGCGCATGCTGCAAGGAAGACGCATGCTGCAAGGAAGACGCATGCGCTGACTGCCCCAACAAGGAAAAGTGTGCTGAGGGAGCTTGCGCTGACTGCCCTAACAAGGAAAAGTGTGCTGAGGGAGCTTGCGCTGACTGCCCTAAGAAGGGCGAGTTTGAGAAGGCTTGCCAGTCTGGCTGCACAGCCAGCGAGATGGGCACACCAGAAGTCATTGAATAACCCATTATAAAAGAAAGGAATAGAATATGAACAATTTCAAAGTATTGGTGAATGGTATCATCAAGGATAATCCGACATTCGTCCTTCTTTTGGGTATGTGTCCGACTCTCGGTACCACTTCATCTGCCATCAACGGCATGTCCATGGGACTTGCCACAATGTGTGTGCTCATAGTGAGCAACTTCATCATAGCGTGCATCAAGAAGTTGATTCCCGACATGGTGCGCATACCTTCTTACATCGTTGTCATAGCCAGTCTCGTGACTGTGTTGCAGATGTGCATCAAGGCATACGCTCCTGAGGTGGACAAGAGCCTCGGTCTCTTCATTCCCCTCATCGTGGTAAACTGTGTCATACTCGGTCGTGCGGAGTCTTTCGCCGCAAAGAACAATCCTATTGCCTCCATCTTTGACGGCATAGGCATTGGTCTCGGCTTCACTCTTGGCCTCACCCTTCTCGGTGCGGCTCGTGAGCTCCTCGGCACAGGTTCCATCTTCGGCATCACCCTTTGGGGCGAGAGCTACGGCATGCTACTCTTCGTTCTTGCGCCTGGCGCCTTCCTCGCTCTGGGTTATCTCATCGTATTGTTCAACAAAATCACAAAGAAAGCATAAGGAGGACAGAATATGGATTACGTATTAAGTTTAGTGCTTATCATCATCACTGCGATATTTGTCAATAACGTTGTCTTGGCGCAGTTCCTTGGTATCTGCCCCTTCCTCGGAGTGTCAAAGAAGGTAGACACAGCATCAGGTATGGGTATGGCTGTAACGGCTGTTCTCGTGGTTGCAACTGTAGTGACCTTCCTCATCCAGACCTATGTGCTCAATGCCTTTGGGCTTGAGTATCTGCAGACGATAGCTTTCATCCTTGTCATAGCAGCTCTTGTGCAGATGATAGAAATCATCCTCAAGAAGACCATGCCATCCCTCTATCAGGCTCTCGGTGTGTTCCTCCCTCTCATCACTACCAACTGCTGTATCCTCGGTGTGGCAATCCTTGTCATCCAGAAGGACTATGACCTGCTCGAAGGTGTTATCTACGCAGTGTCAACAGGTATAGGTTTCCTCCTCGCCATGGTTCTCTTCGCTGGTCTCCGTGAGCAGTTGGAGTTGGCCAATGTGCCAAAGTCATTTGAAGGCGTACCAATTGCCCTCATCACAGCATCCCTCCTCGCCATGGCTTTCATGGGCTTCAGCGGTGTGGACGGTGGTCTGAAGATTCTTTTCGGATTGTAGTTATCTACATATAGTCTACGTGTGGCCCGGCAGAGTGTCTCTGCGTAGCCAGCATCTGATGAAATACCACTACATTGTTTATTATTTTTTT
>JAEDNQ010000072.1 GCA_016302435.1 Bacteroidaceae bacterium | reverse complement strand
AAAATCAAAATCAAAAACCACACATATTATATAATAATGAAAGCAACATCATACATCAGCATATTTCTCCTCTCCGCCGCACTCACAGCCTGCGGCGAAAAGACAAAAGTGGAATATTCCAGCGAACCAGCTGCCCAACAGAACATCTCTACCAGCATCACAGCCACAGGAACCATCGAACCAGTCACAGAGGTTGAAGTCGGCACACAGGTATCAGGCATCATCGACCGCATCTACGTAGACTACAACTCAGAGGTGCACAAGGGACAGGTCATAGCAGAGCTCGACAAGACCAACCTGCTCTCCGAACTGGCTTCAGCGCAGAGCAACCTCTCCAACGCACAGGCTTCACTCACCTACCAGACAGCCAACTACAAACGTTACAAGGCACTCTACGACAAAGGACTCGTATCAGCCAACGACTACGAAAATGCCGAACTCTCCTACGCACAGGCCGTACAGCAGGTGAAAGTGCAGCAGCAAAATGTGCAGAAGGCGCAAACCAACCTCGGCTACGCCACCATCACCTCGCCCATCGACGGCATAGTACTCTCCAAGGAAGTAGAGGAAGGACAGACTGTGGCTTCAGCCATGACAACTCCTACCCTCTTCATCATAGCGCAAGACCTCACCGACATGCGCGTCATAGCCGACATTGACGAGGCAGACATAGGCGGTGTGAAGGAAGGACAGAGAGTGTCATTCACCGTCGACGCCTTCCCCGACGATGTCTTTGAGGGCAAAGTGACACAAGTCAGACAAGAAGCCACAACCGAGAGCAACGTGGTGACATACGAAGTAGTCATCTCTGCTCCCAACGACCACCTGAAGCTCAAGCCAGGGCTCACAGCCAACGTCACCATCTACACCCTCGAGAAGAACGGAGTCCTCGCCGTGCCATCACGCGCCCTGAGATTCACCCCCAATGAAGCACTCCTGCAGGAGGGAGAGACCGTGGCAGACATAGAGGCAGCAGCCAAGGTATGGACAAAAGAAGGCAACACCTTCAAGGCCCACAAAGTCGAGACAGGCACCACCAACGGCATCTACACCGAGATACTCTCAGGCATAACAGCTGGCACAGCAGTGCTCACCGACTTCGAGATCATCGGTGGACAGCCACAGGCAGGCTCAGACCAACCATCCAACCCCTTCATGCCACGTCCAAGAGGCAACAAGAAAAACAACTCCAACGCACCAAAGAAATGAACGAACAAAAAGACAACCGAAAGGTAGTCATCGAACTTGACAACGTCAAGCGATACTTCCAGGTAGGTTCAGAAACTGTAAAAGCCCTCAGAGGCGTTAGCTTCAAGATATACGAGGGGGAGTTCGTCACCATCCAGGGCACATCAGGCTCCGGCAAATCCACACTGCTCAACCAACTCGGATGCCTCGACACACCCACCTCTGGCGAATACTACCTCGACGGCACCCCCGTGCGTAAAATGTCAAAAACACAAAGAGCCAAACTCCGCAACAGAAAGATAGGCTTCGTCTTCCAAAACTACAACCTCCTCGCCAAGACCACAGCCGTGGAAAACGTCGAGCTGCCACTGATGTACAACAACAAGTACTCAGCCAAACAGAGACGCGAAGCCGCCATCAAGGCACTCCAGGACGTGGGACTCGGCGACCGCCTCGACCACAAGAGCAACCAGATGTCAGGCGGACAGATGCAGCGCGTAGCCATAGCAAGAGCCCTTGTAAACAACCCCGCCGTTCTCCTTGCCGACGAAGCCACAGGAAACCTCGACACACGCACATCCTTCGAGATGCTCGTCCTCTTCCAAAAACTACACAAAGAAGGACACACCATCATCTTCGTCACCCACAACCCTGAGATAGCCGAATACTCCTCGCGCAACATCAACCTCAGAGACGGCAAGATAAGAGAAGACACCATCAACCACAACATCAAGTCGGCAGCCGAAGCCCTCGCTGCACTGCCCAAACCGCAAGACGACTAACAACCGCACATCAACTTATGAACATACTCAATCTATTCAAAGTAAGCATCATGGCAGTGGCCAACAACAAGATGCGCTCTTTTCTCTCCATGCTCGGCATCATCATCGGTGTGGCAGCAGTCATCATCATGATGTCTATCGGACAAGGCTCGAAAGAAAGCATACGTCAAGAGCTCTCCACCATGGGCACCAACCTGCTCACCATCCGCCCAGGAGCCGACATGAGAGGAGGCGTCAGACAAGACCCCTCAGCCATGCAGACCCTCAAGATGGCAGACTACGAGCGCATACTGGCAGAAAAGAAATTCGTCAGCAACGTCTCCCCTGAGGTCACAGCCAGCGGGCAGGTCATCTACGGCAACAACAACACACAGACGACCGTCTACGGCGAGTCTACCGAATATCTCGACATCAAACTCTGGAACGTGGAGGAAGGCACATGCTTTACCGAAGAAGACGTCAGGAAGGCAGCCAAAGTGTGTGTCGTAGGCACCACCATCGTCAAGGAACTCTTCGGCGAAGGCAAGGAAGAAGAAGCCATCGGAAAAGTCATACGCTTCAAGTCCATCCCCCTACGCATCGTCGGAGTGCTCAAAAGCAAAGGCTACAACTCATGGGGCATGGACCAAGACAACGTCATCATATCCCCCTACACCTGCGTCATGAAGCGCATAGCAGCCCAGACCTACTTCAACTCCATCGTCTGCTCCGCCCTCACCGAGGAACTCTCCGATGCAGCCATCGAAGAACTGACACAGATACTCCGCTCCAACCATAAGCTCAAAGACGGAGCCGACGACGACTTCACCATACGCTCCCAAGCCGAGATGATGAGCACCATGTCCTCCACCATGGACACCGTCACCGTCATCCTCGTCGTGGCAGCAGCCTTCTCCCTTCTCGTGGCAGGCATAGGCATCATGAACATCATGCTCGTCTCCGTCACCGAACGCACAAAAGAGATAGGACTCCGCATGGCCGTTGGAGCCACAGGCCTCGTCATCTCGCTCCAGTTCCTCATAGAGTCAGTGCTCATCTCCCTCACGGGCGGAATACTTGGCGTCATCCTCGGAGGACTTGTCAGCAATTTCCTCGTGCCGCTCATGGGCATGCCCTCATCTATCCCCGCTTGGTCCATCTACGTCTCCTTCGCCGTCTGCACAGCCATTGGCGTACTGTTCGGCTACATACCAGCACGCAAGGCAGCCAACATGGACCCGATAGAAGCCATACGCCACGAGTAATGCAGCAATGAAAAATCGTTAAAGGGGTGTTCTATAAATTAGCTTGAGGCGATTTTGAGGCTATCATGCAGCAGAAGTCTCTTATGAAAGAAGGAGCGATGCGGGCATCGTGACTGAATGAAAAAGAGACAGATGCAAATGAGAGTCCAAAATCGACCAAGCAAAAGAGACACCCTGATAGAAACATGAAAACTAATTTATAGAACACCCCTAAACACTCCCCTATCATGAAGAAAATCATCACACTCCTGCTTGCCGTGTCATCACTCACAGCCCAAGCCCAATCCTTCAAGCAGCTCTTCCTCTCCATGCCCGAAGAGATATGTCCGCTACTGTCCGAATACAACCGCTTAGAGCTGGTCGACAATCAGATCAACAACAAAGAGCTGAAGACACGCAACCACTTCAAGACATTCTCCAAGATGACATCACTGACAGACACCTATGCTCATCTTGAGCTCTCCAAGAGCGCTTCCAAGACTTTCAAGATGCTTGCTACCGAACAGGGCGAAAACATCATCATGGTCATCAGCACAGTCGTCTGCGACAGCGTCCCCGACTCTTCAGTGAGCTTCTACAACACATCTTGGCAGCAGTTGCCAACGGAAGACTATATCAGCCTTCCCCCCACAGACTACTTCCGCCAGATAAACGCCTCTGCCGACGACAACACGCTGACGCTCACCTTCCGCAACCCCCTTAGACTCACCTTAGACGGAAGAGCCAAGCCACAGCCCGTCACAGTCGTAGCCACAGAAACGCTCACATGGACAACAGGAAAGTTTGAAGCCAGCACAAAAGGCTGACCAATGCCTGAACAAACAAAAAACATCTTTCACACACACATTTCACGCATGTCGGACACAGGTATTTATCGCTCATGTCCGACATGCTTATTTTTATCCAAAACTGCCTTTATGCACACCAAATTATTAGCCTATTTACCAATATCTATACCTTTTACATGCTATTTGCATGATTTTTCCCAAAAAAACAGCCAAACATTTTGTCAGTTCACCAAAAGTCCCTACCTTTGCACTCGGAAATCAGAAATGACACCGACAAGCCCTCACAAAGGCAACAAAATCATGTCACGAAAGATTCAACATGGTGGATGTAGTTCAGTTGGTTAGAGCGTCAGATTGTGGTTCTGAATGTCGTCGGTTCGAGCCCGACCCTCCACCCCAACAAGGCTTCGTACTTTAGAGTACGGAGCCTTTCTTGTTATGTACAATTGTGCCGTAGCGATTGCAGAAGGTTTGAAGATGAAGAGAAGGTTACCATCGTCATCGAGTTTCTAACTGGCGAGACCCTACCCAATTTTCGATAGTAAAACATTGCAAAAGTGAAATAATTTCAATAAAACAGCCCGAATTTTATTTCTTTAACTAAACATTCTCTTGTATCTAAAATCTTTTCAGTAATTTTGCGCAATAATTATATATGACCTTCTACCCGATCAGTTGACGGGCAAACAGAAAGAATATAAGATTGAGAATACAGGTGGGTTCTATTAATTCGCTTTGTCAGATTTTCAATTTATCTCTGAGAGCAGAGTGTCAGTTTTTGAGGGAGCGATGCGGGCATCGTGACTGAGAAAACTGGCAGTATGCGCCAGAGAGAAATGAAAAGATGGCAAACCGTCGACCGAATGAGCAGCGAGAGCAGAAGCCAAACTTGTTTGGGTTATGCCGAGTCGCAAGTGAGGAAGAAGAATTCAAACATAAATATCAAGCCTTTTGACGGTGGGAATTTATAGAACCCACCTATACTCAAAAAGCTAAGAATACAGAGGCTGATAAAAAATAAAACTGTCGGCGGAAACAAGTCAACATGGGCGCTCGTAAATCCATAAATTTACCAGCGGTTTACGAGCGGTCATATCTGTTTAGGGTAATTTGCAAACAAAGATGGAAGAATCCAAAAAAGGAAAAATACTCTTGGTTGACGACAATGAAGATGTCCTCTTGTCTCTCAACCTTCTGCTGAAACCTCGTGTCGAAGCTATCAGAGCTATAACTAAGCCAGAACGAATCATCGAGTTCATGGATAGCTTTGCCCCTGATGTTATACTTCTCGACATGAACTTCCGCCGTGATGCTATCAGTGGTGAAGAAGGCTACGAATGGCTTGAAGCAATATTGAAACATAATCCGCGAAGCGTGGTGCTGTTCATCACAGCATATGTAGATACGGAGAAGGCGGTTCGTGCCATCAAGGCAGGAGCCATAGACTTCATTCCTAAACCATGGGACAAACAAAAGATGCTCGACACTGTGCGCAGTGCCATCGAGCTGAGTTATAGCCGACAAGGACGAGAAGCAGTACAGTCGGTTCAGGACGAGACTTTCAGTCGCATGATAGGCGAGTGCCCTGCCATAGTTGAAATGAAACGTCAGATAGCACGAGTGGCGGTTACAGATGCCAATGTTCTGATAACAGGCGAGAACGGCACAGGCAAGGATGTGGCAGCTCACGCACTTCACGAACTCTCGACACGCAGCGACAAGCAATTCGTCTGCATCGACCTTGGTTGTATTCCTGAAACACTGTTTGAAAGCGAGCTATTTGGCTATGAGAAGGGAGCCTTTACCGATGCCAAAAACGCAAAAGAAGGGCGAGTAGAGTCTGCGGATGGCGGCACATTGTTCCTTGACGAGATAGGCAACCTTTCCGCTCAGACTCAGCAGAAACTGCTAACGGTCATTGAGAAACGAGTGGTGTCGCGCATCGGAGGCAACAAGTCAAAGAATGTAGATGTGCGACTCATCTGTGCAACAAATGCAGATCTCTATGCTAAGGTTAGAGTGGGCGTGTTCCGCCAGGACCTGTTGTATCGCATCAACACAATAGAGCTTCACTTGCCACCTTTGCGTGAACGCGGCTATGATGTCATTCTGCTTGCGGAATACTTCATCCGCACCATGGCTACCAAATATGGTAAGCGCGTTCCGATGCTCGCTGAATCTGCAAAGCAAAAACTTTTGCAACATTCATGGCCAGGCAATATCCGTGAACTGCAGCACAGCATAGAAAGAGCCATCGTCCTCTCGGACAAGACTGTTCTCGAAGCGGATGACATTCCGCTTGAACGAAAAGACACACTCTCAATGGAGGGTGACGGAAGCAACTCTGGCAATAATAGTCTGGATGAAATCGGAGTGACCTATAACCTTGAAGAGCTTGAGCGCAAGGCTATTGCTCGCGCCGTATCAGCGAGCAATGGCAATCTCACCCGTGCAGCAGAACTCTTAGGCATCACACGATTTGCTTTATACCGCAAGATTGAGAAATTAGGAATCTAACCAGAAAATCAGCAAAGTATGTCAATCATCGAAAACATTCTTCATGGCAAAAGCATAAAGCGACTTCGTCTTATGCTCGACTCGTTGCGCACCCGCGACCTTTCCCTTCAGTTTAACCTTGATGGCATGAAAGGCGAGGAACGAAAGCTTGCCGAGGAAATGAATGCCGTGATAAATGATTTCCGTGAAGACCAACTGAGGCAAGAGAAGCAGTATCAGTACTTCGATACGCTTCTCAACACCGTCAGCGACATGCTGATAGTTGCAGACTCCTCTGGCAAGGTCAGTTGGATGAACTATTCGGCAGTTGAGGGTCTGTGTGGATTCAAGATTCAGCATTTGAACGATCTCTCTGTTGTGGATGCAGAATTGCCAGCCACTCTGCAGCAATTGCGGCCAGGCATACAGCAACTCGTACGTTTCCAACCACAATCTGACAGCTCTGTCAAGGACTATGTGGTCAGCATGTCTTATCTATACACCATGGGACTAACACTCCACATCTATACCATACAGAATGTTCAAACTATAGTTCAACAAAGTGAAGCTGATGCCCAGCAAAAACTGGTACGGGTACTTACTCACGAAATAATGAACTCGCTTACGCCTATCATCTCTCTATCCGACACCCTCAGCGACACCATGCAGCAAAGTAACTTCAGGGATGAGGATATGCTTGCTGCAATACAAGCCATTAACCGCCGTGCAGGAGGACTCATGCAGTTTGTGGAGAACTACCGCAAGCTGCAGTACATTTCTGCTCCGCAGTATGATAATGTATCAGTCGGCAACCTTCTTGCCAATTTGAAGCAGCTCTATAAATCCGACTGCATACACTTTAAGACCGAGGATGAAGATCAACTCCTTCACATCGACCGCACACAGATAGAACAGGTGTTAATCAATCTTATCAAAAATGCCCTCGAAGCCACAGATGGATGCTGCGAGCCGTGCATCACGTTGTCGATAAAGCAACAGTTACGAGGGCGGGAAGTCTGCATTACAGTTGAAGACAATGGTGTTGGGATCGCTACTGACGTGCTGGATAACATCTTCGTGCCCTTTTTTACCACCAAGATTGATGGCTCCGGTATTGGTCTCAGCATTTGCAAACAGGTAATCACTCTTCATGGAGGTACTATAACAGCCACTTCTACCATAGGAAAAGGTTCTCTATTCACGATTATTCTGCCTTTGTAAATAGTGTGCGCACCGTGCGATTCCGCACATAAGGTGTGCGTTTCCGCACGGATGGAAAATACACCAATTTAGGATTAGACATTAGTAATCAGTTACTTACACTATTGGCTTCTATTTTGCTATATATAATAGTAAAAATACATGCCCAATGACAAAAAGAACATTATACACATTAGTCTTTGAATTCCTCCTTTTCATTCCAAATAGAGGAAAGGCGGAATCTGTCCCCAATGATTCGTTGGTGTTGGATCTTCAATCTGTCATCCAGATTGCCAAAACTCAATCGCCTTCGGCACAGAGCGCCAGAAACTCATTTCTTTCAGCCTACTGGAACTATCGTTATTTCCGTGCAAACTACCTACCGTCTATTACACTCAGTTCCTCACCTTATATAAATAAAGAGGTGAATAAAATCACTCAGTCAGACGGAACGGCAATGTTTATCGGTCAAGACCAATTTGGTGCAGACCTATCGTTGACCATCAATCAGAATATCTCATTTACGGGTGGTAGTCTCTTTGTGAAGAGTAGGCTAAATCGTCTTGATGAGTTTCAAAACAAATCGACTAATTATAGCGCATCTCCCATCTCTATCGGTTATCAGCAGAGCCTCTTCGGCTATAACTCATTGAAATGGGACAAACTCATTGAGCCCATCCGTTTCCGCGAAGCCAAGAAACAATATGCAGAGACACTTGAACTTGTTTCTGCTACCGCTTGCAATTATTTCTTTCGCCTTGCTACAGCGCAGATGGAACTGGATATGGCTCGACAGAACTACGCTTCGGCAGACACACTCTACCAAATGGCTCAGGGGCGTTATTCTATTGGAACCATAACCGAGAACGAAATGCTCCAGTTGGAAATCAACAAACTCAATGAAGAGAGCAATGTAATGGATGCACAGATTTCTCTTCAGGAACAATTGCAAAGCGTCCGCTCGTTTCTGGGGTTGGAACAGTCAACAGACATACGGCTCATAATCCCTGACAGTGTACCGCAATTTAGCGTACCACTTGATGAAGCCATAAGTTTAGCAACAGAGAATAGTCCCGATCCCGACTATTACAAGCGTATTGTGACGGAGAGCAAAAGTTCTCTTGCAAACGCCCGAGCTAACTCTGGTCTGAAAGCAGACCTTTACCTGCAATTTGGATTATCACAAACAGGAAACGAACTTGGCACAGCATACAGAAACCTGATGAATCAGGAGTATGCCAGTGTGTCAATAGTCTTGCCAATCCTTGATTGGGGACGCGGCAAAGGTCGCGTGAGGGTTGCAAAATCGCAACTGGCATTGATAGAGACTCAGGCAGAACAAGGAATGAATGACTTCTATCAGAACATAGAAAAGTTGGTCATGCAATTCAACAGGCAGGCTCACAAGGTCAAAATTGCGAAACTTACCGACAAGAGAGCAAACCAGCGACATACGGTTGCTCGGCAACTCTATATCATGGGAAGGAATTCCATACTCGACCTGAATTCATCAATAAACGAGAAGAATGCAGCTCGCCGTGGCCACCTCTCAGCTATGCAAACATACTGGAGCCTTTATTATACGATTCGCTCAATGACGGCATACGATTTTGAGAGAAAATTACCTATCTCGGAAGAATTACCAATAGAATAAAACAGAACATCATGGATATACAACTTAAACCAAAGCCCTGGTACATCAAGTACCGCTACTACATTGTGGCAGGCGTAGCGTTCCTCGCCTTCGTGGTGTATGTAATCACGTTGATTGTCGGTCCTCGTCAACTGAGCATCGATGCTGAGAACTATAAGATAGTAGAGGTGGAGAACGGTCACTTCTTGGAATACGTGGATGTGGAGGGCATCACCCAGCCAATCCTCACACTCCAAATCAATACTATGGAGAGCGGATTCGTGAGCCGCATCGTGGCTGAGGAAGGTGCTATACTGAATGAGGGCGACACGATACTCGTGCTTACCAATCCCGAACTGCTGCGTTCCATTGAAGACGAACACGACTCATGGCAGAACAGCCAACGCAACTATCGCGAACAGGAGATAGAGATGGAGCAGAAGAGCATAACGCTGCGCCAACAGGCTCTCGATGCCTCCCACCAGATGGCACGCCTCGACAAGTCGCTCAAGCAGAGCCGCGAGGAGTACCGTATGGGCATCAAGAGCAAGGCTGAACTGGAGGTGGAAGAAGAGGAGTACGAGTATCAGAAGCAGAAGACTCAACTGCAGATGCAGAGTCTGCGCCACGACTCCATCGCCACACGTCTGCGCCGTGAGATGGTTGTTGCCAACCGTGAGGCGGAGGACAAGAAACTGAGTCGTGCCAACAATCGCACTAACGGACTTGTGGTGCGCGCCCCAATCTCTGGTCAGCTGAGCTACCTTGCCGTCACTCCTGGTCAGCAGGTATCTATGGGCATGAGCATCGGTCAGATCAAGGACTTGTCGCAGTATAAGATTCACACATCGTTGAACGAATACTACATAGACCGCATAACCACAGGACTCCCTGCCAAGATAAGCTATCAGGACAAGACCTTCCCTCTCAGCATCTCAAGGGTTGTGCCTGAGGTGAAGGAGCGCAGCTTCGATGTCGACCTCGTCTTCTCAGGACAAAAGCCATCGAACATACGTCTTGGCAAGAGCTATCGTGTGCAGATAGAGCTTGGCAAACCAGAGCGTGCCATCATCCTTCCTCGTGGCGACTTCTACCAGCACACAGGTGGAAAATGGATTTACCGCCTCTCCTCCGATGGCAAGAAGGCTACGAAGGTGGAAATTGAGATTGGTCGTCAGAATCCGCAGCACTATGAGATAGTTGATGGACTCAATGAGGGAGACAGAGTGATTGTAAGCGGATATGATAAGTTTGGAGATGTAGAAGAACTCGTGATAGAATAAAATGTTAGGGTGTCCAGTTAGGCGTTCCAAATTGAGTGGCCATAGTAACGAAAACATAAACGGGACGAAAACGAGGCCATAGGGGTTGGCACCATTGATTAGTGTTCGCCCTGGTTTACGTGTTCGCCCTGAAAGGGCAAAAGCCCATAGCCCAGGGCAGAGCGAAGCGGCACCCTGGGTTTCGTTGAGCACCCTGGTTTACGTGTTCGCCCTGTAAGGGCAAAAGCGTAACATATAATGATGTAACATGGGGCAACCATATGTAATAAGCAAATGGAAACACACCATATAATATAAACTCGGGGTAATACGCTTTTGCCCTTACAGGGCGAGGACTCCCCCGTTA
>JAEDNQ010000071.1 GCA_016302435.1 Bacteroidaceae bacterium | reverse complement strand
GATGGCTGCCAAAGCCAATGCTGTGATGATATTTTTCATTGATGATGATAGTAAAAATGATGGGAAATAAATATTTTTAAGGTGATGGGTTTTATACTTACTTGGCATTGTGAGCGCGCTCCTCAATAGCCTTGTTTATCTCGTCAATCTTCTCGTCTGTGAGTTCATACTGAGAGATGATGATCATGGCCACCGCAAGCAGTATAGCAGGGATAACGCATACGAGCCAGAGTATACCTTCCTGTGCAAATGGAGTCTGCTCAACTGTCTCCTTATTGTATGCTACATAAGCCAACACGGCAGGTGCCACAACGCTTCCGAGTGTCATGCCAGCCTTGAAGAACAGACCTGTAAGCGCATTGACAATACCTGCTATGCGCTTGCCGCTGGTATATTCGCCATAAGAGATGACCTCAGGCACAAGAGCCCACATGTAGCCTGTTGCCACAATGACACCGGTGCTTTTGATAAACTGTGCAATGTAAATGAGCGTCATATTGGGTGTCTCCATCTTTGCGATGATGTAGAGAGCTGCCATGCCGATGATGGCAATAGTGAGGAAGGCATAGAACATGTTTCTCTTACCTATAGCCTTTTTGATAACTGGCACGAAAGGCATGAAGATGAAGGCTGGAGCTGATCCGAGGCCCATGAAGATAGAAAGTTGCTCAGGTGTGCCGTGAAGATTGCTGTTGACGAAATATGCGCCTGCAGCATTGCCAATGGACATCATGGCAAAAGCGGTGATGAAGAAGAATGCTATGACTCGCAGAGGGCGATTGCGCACAAACTCAACCACGAGGTCGCTCGCTTTGACATTCTCGCTCTCCTTTGCGTCCATGACAACTCTCTCCTTACACTGTGAGAAACAGAAGAAGAGGAGCAGAAGACCTACGACGCCGTAGATGCTCATTGTTATGAACCATGCCTTAGGGTCCTTTGGCAGACCGTCAGTCTTCTCATCTGTGAAGAAGGCAATGAGGAGTGGAAGACCTGAGCCTACGGCCAGACCACCGCAGTTGGCAAGGAACATGCGGACAGAGGTCAGAATGGTTATCTCGTTGGTGTCGCGGGTAAGAGCTGAGTTGAGAGCTCCGTATGGTACGTTGATGAATGTGTACAGGAGGGTCATCGCTATGTATGTGACATAGGCATATACGAGGGAGGGAGCAAATCCGTCATAGAAACATAAGATGGCGAATCCTGAGAGGGGTATGCCGACGTATACGAGGTATGAACGGTATTTTCCCAACTTTGGATTGCTCTTGTCAATGAGAGCTCCCACTATAGGGTCCCAGATGACGTTAGCCACATTGCCGACAAGGAACATCACCGACACGTCAATTTCATTAAGTCCGTAGATGTCGGTATAGAAAAACAACAGGTACATGCAAGTGACCTGAAAAATCAGGTTCTGTGCCAAGTCGCCAGAACCAAAGCCGATGCGCTGCATCCAGCTGAGTTTGTAGAAGCCTTTAGCTTCCTGAGCATTGTTAACTGTTTCCATTGTTGATATAGATATTAAATTAGTTATATTCACTTGTCTGCCTGAAAGGCTCTTTCCCGACCATGCAGCCCGCCACTATATGCCATACGGAGACATCGGGCATGCCGCCGCATTGGCAAGGTTCCAACCCGAGCAAACCGAAGCAAAACCGAAGTGACAGTCTTTCGAGTGCAAAATTACTTATTTTATCTGTATGTGGCTTGCTCTATTGTAACAAAGATTTAAAGATATGAAACTTTGGACGATTATTTTGTTACAAAAATGAATCAAAAGTCCATTTTCGTCGATTTCATCGTACAAAAAAGGTCTATTGCCCATACCTGAAGCGTCTATGCACAGGGCTGGCAAAACATCTGCACCGCTCACCACGGCACAGCACAAGGGAGCTTCGTCCGGCTCTTCAGCCACAACAAAAAGACCTCTTCCCTCCTTGATTCATCACTATTATACCAAAGCTCACCATTTGGAAAATAATCATAAAATCAAAAAAAAATCACACATTATATATATAGGAAGAAAAAAAATCTTTACCTTTGCACCCGAATTGCTCAAACACACAAAGTCAGTAAACAAAGACACAACTATATATATGCAGAAAAATCTGGTTATTGTCGAGTCTCCAGCCAAGGCTAAGACTCTGGAGAAATTCCTCGGCAAGGATTACAAGGTTCTATCATCTTACGGTCATATCCGTGACCTGAAGAAAAAGGAGATGAGCGTCAACCTCGACGACTTCTCTCCAGAGTATGAAATACCTGCCGACAAAGTATCAGTCGTGGCAGAACTTCGAAAGGAAGCCAAGGCATCAGAGACCGTATGGCTCGCATCCGATGAAGACCGCGAGGGAGAAGCCATCAGCTGGCACTTGAGCCAGGTGTTAGGACTTGACCCCAACGCGGCAAAACGTATCGTATTCCATGAGATCACAAAAAACGCCATCCTCAAGGCAATTGAATCTCCACGCACCATCGACATGGGACTCGTCAATGCCCAGCAGGCACGACGCGTGCTTGACCGCATTGTCGGTTTCAAGCTCTCACCCGTCCTTTGGAAAAAGCTCAAGCCAAGCCTCTCGGCAGGTAGAGTGCAGAGTGTAGCAGTACGCCTTATAGTAGAACGTGAAAGGGAAATTGAAAGCTTCACAAGCGAGTCTTCGTACCGCGTGTCAGCCATCTTCACTGTCAAAGGACAAGAAGTCAAAGCCAGCCTCGCTCACGGCTTCAGAAACGAGGAAGAAGCAGCCAATTTCCTCAAATCATGCTGCGGCAAGGAATTTTACGTCTCTGACATAGAGAAAAAACCCGTGAAGAAGAGCCCTGCACCACCATTCACTACCTCCACCCTTCAGCAAGAGGCAGCACGCAAGCTCGGATTCACCGTGTCACAAACCATGATGATAGCTCAACATCTCTATGAGTCAGGATTCATCACATACATGCGTACCGACTCCGTCAACCTCTCCTCCCTCTGCATCAACACCACAAAAGACGAAATCGTCGCCATGCACGGCGAGGCATACTCCAAGCCACGACAGTTCCATACCAACGCTAAAGGAGCGCAAGAAGCCCACGAGGCCATTCGACCCACTTACATCTCCAACCACGAGATAGAAGGCAATGCACAGGAGCGCCGCCTGTACGACCTCATCTGGAAACGTACCGTAGCGTGTCAGATGGCTGATGCTGAAGCAGAAAAGACTACCATCACCATAAGCATGAAAGATGCGGCAGACCAGCAAGACACCATCTTCACAGCCACAGGAGAGGTCATAACCTTCGACGGATTCCTCCGCGTCTACAAAGAATCCAACGACGACGACACACAGGCTGAGGACACCATCGTCATCCTGCCTCCAGTCAGCAACGGCGAGACACTGATAATGAAGGAGATGACAGCCACACAGCGCTTCTCACAGCACCCTCTTCGCTATACAGAGGCAAGCCTCGTCAAAAAGCTGGAAGAACTCGGCATAGGCCGCCCGTCAACATACGCCCCCACCATCTCCACTATCCAACAGCGCGAATATGTTGAGAAAGGAGACAAGCCAGGCGAGAAACATGAGTACACCATCCTGCGACTCGCCGACAACAAGATAAAGAAGTCAACAAAGACAGAAGTCTTCGGCAAGGAAAAAGGCAAGCTGCTGCCTACAGACATAGGCACCGTAGTCAACGACTTCCTCATGCACTCATTCCCTCAAATCATCGACTACAACTTCACAGCCAACGTGGAGAAAGAGTTTGACGAGATAGCCGACGGACGCGAAAACTGGCACAAGATGATGCAAGACTTCTACGCACAGCTCGAACCACTCGTCGAAGCCACCCTGCAAGAGAAGAACGAGCACAAGGTCGGCGAGAGAGTCTTGGGAGAAGAACCTGGCACAGGCAAACCTGTCAGCGTCAAGATAGGTCGCTTTGGCCCAATGGTGCAGATAGGTGTGGCAAGCGAAACTGAACGCCCACGCTTTGCCCAGCTCAACAAAGGACAAAGCATAGCCACCATCACCCTCGAAGAAGCCCTCGAACTCTTCCAGCTCCCTAAGACCCTTGGAGAGTATGAAGGGCAGACGGTCACCGTGGGCACAGGACGCTTCGGTCCGTATGTGCTGCATGCCAAAAAATATGTGTCCGTACCCAAGAACATCAATCCTATGGACATAGACCTGAGCCAGGCCATAAGCCTCATCGAAGACAAGCGCAAGGAAGACGCGGCAGCCCACATGAAGACATTTGCAGAAGATGCAGAACTCGAAGTCATGAATGGCCGTTTCGGACCCTATATCAAATACAAAGGAAACAACTACAAACTCCCAAAGACTATCAAAGATCCATCATCTTTGACCTATCAAGAATGCATGGACATCATCAACAACCCGCAGCCTGCCTCCAAACCTGCTGCCAAGAAAGGACGCAAGGGCACTGCTGACAAAGCATAGGACAGAATGAAAAAGATAATCCTTATAGGTTATATGGGTGCAGGCAAGACAACCCTCGGCAAAGTGCTCGCACAAAAGATGGGACTCACCTTCTACGACCTCGACGAATACATCGAAGACCGATTTCATCGGACAATTCCGCAGATTTTCGCCGAATCAGGCGAAAGCGGATTCCGAGATCTGGAACGACGCATGCTCCATGAAGTGGCAGAATTTGAAGATGTCATCATCTCATGCGGAGGAGGCACACCATGCTTCTTCGACAACATGGACTACATGAACACCTGCGGAGAAACAGTCTTCCTCAATGCCTCGCCCGAGGCTCTGAAGGCCCACCTGCTCATGGGCAAGACACAACGCCCCCTCATACAAGGCAAATCACCCGAAGAACTCCTCGACTTCATCAAGGATTCTCTCCAAAAACGTCTCCCTTACTATAAGAAGGCAAAACACACATTGTCCATTGATGTAATCAACACCAATGAGGACATCACTCATTATGTCAACCAAATCATTGAGATAACCCAATAACATTATCCACCCCCATCCCCCTTTCCACTAACATCACAACAATGAGAAAATGGCGCATCGAAGACTCCAACGAACTGTACGGCATATCTGGCTGGGGAGTCAACTATTTCCACATCAACGAAAAAGGCAACGTTGCAGTCACTCCACGCAAAGACAGCGTTGAGGTAGACCTCAAAGAAGTCATGGACGACCTCGCTCTCCGAGACGTGTCAGCACCTGTTCTTGTACGCTTCCCCGACATCATCGACAACCGCATTGAGAAGACATCCACATGCTTCTCCAAGGCTGCCAATGAATACGGCTACACTGCGCAAAACTTCATCATATACCCTATAAAAGTCAACCAGATAAGCCCCGTTGTAGAGGAAGTCATCAAACACGGGCAAAAGTTCAACCTCGGCCTTGAAGCAGGCTCAAAGCCCGAACTCCATGCCGTCCTCGCTGTCAACATGAACAGCGACTCACTCATCGTATGCAACGGCTACAAAGACCAAGACTACATCGAACTCGCCCTCCTCGCCCAGAAGATGGGACGACGCATATTCATCGTCGTGGAGAAATTCAACGAACTGGAGATAATCACCCGCATAGCAAAGAAGATAGGCGTACGCCCCAACATGGGCATACGCATCAAACTCGCATCCTCGGGCTCCGGACGATGGGAAGAAAGCGGAGGCGATGCAAGCAAATTTGGACTCACATCCGGAGAACTCCTCACAGCCCTTCAGTATATTGACGAAAACGGCATGAAAGACTGCCTCAAGCTCATACACTTCCACATCGGCTCACAAATCACCAAGATACGGCGAATACAAAATGCACTGCGCGAAGCAGGCATGTTCTACGTCCAACTCCACAAGATGGGCTACAAAGTAGAGTTCGTCGACTGCGGAGGAGGACTTGGAGTGGACTACGACGGCTCACGTTCCAGCAACAGCGAGTCATCCGTCAACTACTCCATCCAGGAATATGTCAACAACTGCGTCTACACCTTCGTCGAAGCAGCCAACGCACACGGAGTGCCACAGCCAAACATCATCACCGAGGGCGGACGCTCATTGGCAGCCCACCACTCCGTTCTCATCATGGAGGTACTCGAGACAACAGAAGTGCCAGCCATGCCCGAAGAGTTCGAGATTGGCGAAAACGACCACGAACTGGCCAAAGACCTCTATGATATATGGTGCAACATCAATCTGCGCAACATCCTCGAAAACTGGCATGACGCACAGCAGATACGCGAAGAAGCCCTCGACCTCTTCTCACACGGCATGCTCGACCTTCGCACACGCGCAGAGATAGAACGCATGTACTGGGCCATAGCACGAGAGATAAATGCACACGTCCACTCCATGAAGCATGTGCCAGAAGAGTTCCGCTCACTCGACAAGCTTCTGGCAGACAAATACTTCTGCAATTTTTCCCTCTTCCACTCTCTCCCAGACTCATGGGCTATCGACCAGATCTTCCCTATCATGCCCATCCAGCGACTTGACGAACGTCCCGACCGCAATGCCACCATCCAGGACATCACCTGCGACTCTGACGGCAAGATAGCCAGCTTTGCAACAGAAGCCGGCATCAACCATTTCATTCCTCTCCACTCCCTCGACAAGAAAAAAGGCTCATACTACATTGGAGTCTTCCTCGTCGGAGCATATCAGGAGATACTCGGCGACATGCACAACCTCTTTGGCGACACCAACGCCATCCATGTCACCACAGACAAGGAAGGCTACCACATCAAGAACATCATCGACGGTGAGACCGTAGCCGATGTGCTCAGCTACGTGCAGTACGAGCCCAAGAAACTCGTCCGCAGCCTTGAGATATGGGTCAAGCAGGCCATTCAAGATGGAAAGATAACCCTCGACGAGGGCAAAGAATTCTTAGACACCTACCGCTCAGGACTCTACGGCTACACCTATTTAGAGTAAACACGCTCCGACGGACTCCCTCCTGAGCCATCCTCAGAGGGAATTTCCCCTCCGTTCCCCCTCCTATGGACTCCCTACCCTGAGCCATCCTCAGAGGGAATTTCCCCTCCGTCCCCCCTCCTATGGACTCCCTACCCTGAGCCACCCTCAGAGGGAGTTTCCCCTCCGTCCCCCCTCCTATGGACTTCTCCTTAAAGCTGCTCCGTCAGGTCTTTCGGCAATCCCATTGCCGCCATCCCCCTGCCCTTCAGCCCCTTCCACCCATTCACACACTCTATCATGGCCAATTTATCATCCCTCGCCAAGGACACCGCAATATACGGTCTCTCCTCCATTGTGGGCAGATTTCTCAACTATCTGCTCGTACCGCTCTACACCAACTGCATGCCCAAAGAGTCAGGAGACTACGGTGTGAGCGTTAACATATACGCCTACACAGCGTTGATACTTGTCATCCTCACCTTCGGCATGGAGACAACCTTCTTCCGCTTTGCCAACAAAGAGGGCGAGAAAGCAGACACTGTCTTCACCACCACCTTTGTAGTCATAGCATCCCTCACAGCCGTGTTCCTGGGCCTAATGTTCGGTTTCATCGGACCAATAAGCGCAGCCCTCAACTACAGCGACCATCCAGAGTATCTGCTGATGATGTCCGCCGTGGTAGCACTCGATGCCATCCAGGCCCTCCCCTTCAGCTATCTGCGCTACCAGAAGCGCCCAATCAAGTTTGCAGCCCTGAAGATGCTATTCATTGTCTTCAACATCTTGCTCAATGTCCTATACATGGTAGTTTTAGGCAAGACAGATGTCTTCTACGTCTTCTGCATCAACCTCTGGTGTACGGCAGCCATCACTTTCTTCTTCGTCCCTGAGTTCTACCGTCTAAAGTGGAAATTTGATGCACAGCTCATGCGTCAAATGCTTTCCTACTCCTGGCCCATCTTAGTGCTCGGCATAGCAGGCGTACTCAACCAGACGGCAGACAAGATTATCTATCCACTTGTCAATGACACTCCTGCGGCACAGGCAGAACTTGGCGAGTATGGTGCATGTGTCAAAGTAGCAATGATAATGGCAATGATCACCCAAGCCTTCCGCTACGCCTACGAACCCATAGTCTTTGCCAAGACAAAAGACCGAGACAGCAAGGAATATTATGCACATGCAATGAAATATTTCATCATCTTCACCCTTGTGGCCTTCCTTGCAGTCATGGGCTATATGGACGTGCTCAAGTACCTCATAGGCCCAGAGTACCGCGATGGACTGAAAGTCGTCCCCATAGTCATGGCAGCAGAAATCATGATGGGCATATACTTCAACCTCTCCTTCTGGTACAAGATTATTGACAAGACCATCTGGGGAGCAGTCTTCTCCATCACCGGTTGCCTTGTGCTAATAGCAGTCAACATCTTCTTCATACCCCGATTCGGCTATATGGCATGCGCATGGGGCGGATTTGCAGGATATGCCGTGGCCATGCTCTTCAGCTACCTCGTCGGACAAAAACTCAATCCCATCGACTACGACCTCAAGGGAATCATGCGATACGCAGTGCTCGCCGCCGTGCTCTATGTCGCCATGGTCAATCTGCCCGATTCGTGGCCATCATTGGTCAAGATTGTGATCAATACAGGCCTCATTGTCCTCTTCCTCCTCGAAGTCTTTCGCAGAGACCTGAAAGTCAGCTCACTGCCCATCGTAGGCAAATACTTTAGGTAGATTCAGCCGTCAAGGTGGAACAAACCGTTTCCAATAAGCTGCAAGGTGGAACAAACCGTTTCCAATAAGCTGCAAGGTGGAACAAACCGTTTCCAATAAGCCGTCAAGGTGGAACAAACCGTTTCCCTTAGAGTGACCACCATAAGAGGGAAACAAATAAAATACCCACAAAACTCATACACATATATTAATAATAAGCATCATTCAAACCATAACAAAATGAAAAAGATAATCTTATCATTGCTGACCCTCAGCACACTCTTCTTCGGCACCCAAGCACGAGCCGACGAAGGCATGTGGGTGATGGGCAACATCTCGGCAAAGACCGACTCCATCCTGCACAGCGTAGGATTAGAACTCACAGCAGACCAGCTCTACAGCACAGAACACCCATCACTCAACAACGCCATCGTCCAGTTTGGTGGCTTCTGCTCAGGTGTCGTAGTGTCAGACGAGGGACTTGTATTCACCAACCACCACTGCGGATATGGTGCCATTCAGACCCACTCCACTACAAAACATGACTACCTCAAGCATGGATTTGTTGCAAAGAAATACGAGGATGAACTACCCAACGAAGACCTCTATGTACTCTTCCACCTCAAGACAGTAGACGTCACAGACTATATCCTCGGCTTTGTGCCAGAAAATGCATCCCTCCAACTCAAGAGCCTTATCGTTGACTCCATCTCCAACTTCCTCACCGAAACAGTCGACTACAGCGGCAAAGGCATACAGAGCGAGGTGAACGCCTTCTACAAAGGCAGCAAATACTTCCTCTCCGTCTACCAGCGCTACGACGACGTGCGTCTCGTCTATGCACCCCCACAGTGCCTCGGCAAATATGGCGGCGACACAGACAACTGGATGTGGCCACGCCAGACGTGCGACTTCAGTGTCTTCCGCATCTACGCAGACCGCAACAACGACCCCGCTCCCTACAGCAAGGACAATGTGCCATACCATCCAGCACAATATGCCAAGGTTAGTCTCCAGGGCTACGATGAAGGCTCATACGCCATGACCCTCGGCTACCCAGGCTCCACCGAACGTTACCTCTCCAGCTACGGAGTCTCCAACACCATGCGCACCGAAAATGATGTCACCTACAAGGTGCGCACCGTCAAGCTCGAAGAGCTCAACAAAGCCATGAGAGCCGACGACGCCATACGCATCATGTACGCATCCAAACACGCACAGAGCTCCAACTACTGGAAGTTCTCCCTCGGACAAAACCAAGCACTCGAAAACCTCAAAGTCATTGACGAGAAAAAAGCCGAAGAAGAAAAACTCCTCTCTTGGATAAAGGAATCCCCATCAACACGTGGACAATATCTTGGCGTGCTTGACTCACTCCGCATCGGCTACGAGCAGAACTTCACCCCCTCATATGCCTATCAGCTATGGATGGAGTGCTTCTACAGCGGTTCAGACATCATGGGGCTCGCCATCAAGTCCAACATCCTTGCCGCACGCGGAGCGTTCGACACGTTCAAAACAACAATATCAAAGGCATATAAAGACATCGACATAGCCACAGACAAGAAAGTAGCCAAAGCACTCATCAGCTACTATTGCCAAAACATTCCCGACACATGCTATGCCATCCCCGGCCTCCAGCACACTCTCGACTCCATCTACAACGGCAGCATCGACAGCTACATAGACGATATCTACTCACGTTCCGTCTTCTCACGCCCAGACGACATCATGGCTCTCGAAAACTTCAGCCAGCTGCGCACCGACCCCATCTTCCAACTCGGACAGTCATTATTCTACGATGTATATTACGGCAAGATACAAGCAGCCAGAAATATCAACACATACGAATATGAGCGACAGCTCTGCGACGCCATGCGCGCCATGAACCACGACAAAGAGTACTATCCAGACGCCAACTTCACCATGCGACTCAGCTACGGCGTATGCAAGCCCATCGACTTCGCGCCAGGTACAACAGGTCTCAAGGAGCGTGCAGCAGACCTCACCACCACACCAGCCTCCTTCATCAACAAACACGAGCAGGAGCCCGACAACTATGACTACCGCCTCCTGCCCGAGGTATACAAATGGATGAAGAAAGGCAAATTCTCGCCACAATACATTGACCCAAAGACAGGCGACCTTCCACTCTGCTTCCTCACCACCAACGACATCACAGGCGGCAACTCTGGCTCAGGTGTCTTCGACGGCAAGGGACGCGTCATTGGACTCGCCTTCGACGGCAACTGGGAAGCCATGTCAGGCGACATCAAGTTTGACACAGCCCTCCAGCGCTGCATAGTAGTGGACATACGCTATGTGCTCTCTGTCATGCACGACTACAGCGGAGCAAAACGCCTCATCAAAGAGCTCGACCTCGAATAAGCACCACCGCGGCACCCACATGCCGTCACATACCATTGCCACAGGGATACTCCTGTGGCTCTTTTCTTTTTCTGGAAAGCCC
>JAEDNQ010000002.1 GCA_016302435.1 Bacteroidaceae bacterium | reverse complement strand
GCTGCCCAGAGAAAGAGATATATGCCGAAGCCAACTCCCTCATAAAGACTGTTGGAATAGCATTCTTCTCCATCCTCGTCCTGCTTCTGGTGCTCCACACCCGGATAGTCAAGAGCATGTCGAGACGAAAGCACAAGGCAGAGCAATAATCACTTCTCAAAAGGTGAACTCAAAACTCGCTTTGTCAAAACGCCGCGAATTTATAGAACCCTCCTTAACCCTTTTGACGGTCGGTAATATTAGAACTCGCCTAAAGAAAACTTATACAATGAAACGCTCAGATTTTGAAATAATGGCACCAGTAGGGTGCAGAGAGAGTCTTGCTGCTGCCATCAA
Organism: Bacteroidaceae bacterium; assembly: GCA_016302435.1. Lineage (GTDB taxonomy): Bacteria > Bacteroidota > Bacteroidia > Bacteroidales > Bacteroidaceae > Minthosoma. Next base: position 43,996 of record JAEDNQ010000002.1, on the reverse strand, counting down.
GGCAGGAGCCAACTCAATATATTTTGGCATCGGAAAACTCAACATGCGCAGTCATAGCGCCAATGCGTTCACCATAGAAGACCTCAAGGAGATAGCAGCCGTGTGCCATCAGCACGACGTCAAGTCATATCTCACCGTCAACACCATCATCTACGGAGAGGATCTGCCAACAATGAGAGAAATCATCGACGCCGCTAAAGAAGCTAACATATCAGCTGTCATAGCCAGCGATGTGGCTGTCATGACCTATTGCCGAGAAGTCGGCCAAGAGGTGCACCTCAGCACGCAGCTCAACATCTCCAACATAGAGGCACTGAAGTTCTACGCCCAGTTTGCCGATGTAGTCGTCCTTGCTCGCGAACTCAACATGTGGCAGGTGCGTGACATCTATCAGCAGATTATTGAGCAGGATGTGAGAGGCCCTCATGGTGAACTCATACGCATCGAGATGTTCTGCCACGGGGCTCTTTGCATGGCCATCAGCGGCAAGTGCTACCTCTCTCTGCAAAATGCTGGACGCAGCGCCAACAGAGGCGAGTGTGTGCAGATATGCCGCCGAGGATATGAGGTGACAGACATTGAGACAGGCACAAAGCTCGATGTCAATAATAAATATATCATGTCACCGCGCGACCTCAAGACCATACGCTTCATCGACGTGATGATGAACGCTGGTGTACGAGTCTTCAAGATAGAAGGACGTGCCCGCGGACCCGAATATGTCCATACTGTCGTCAAGGCATACGACGAAGCCATCAACTCCGTCCTTGCAGGCACCTTCGCCGACAACGACAAGGCCAAGGATGAATGGGATAGACAGCTCGCTACTGTCTTCAACCGCGGATTCTGGGATGGCTACTACCAGGGACAGAAACTCGGTGAGTGGTGTGAGGTATACGGCAGCAAGGCCACAGAGAAAAAAGTGTATGTGGGCAAATGCATGAAATATTTCAGCAAGATAGAAGTGGCTGAGTTTCTCATCGAAAATGTAGACCTCCACGTCGGAGACAAGATTCTCATCACAGGTCCGACCACAGGAGCACTCATTCAGCCCTGCGAAGAAATACGCTTCGACCTCCAGCCTGCAATGACTGCCACCAAGGGACAGCATGTCAGCATCAAGGTCAATGAGAGAGTGCGGCCCAATGACAAGCTCTACATCCTCGAACCAGCAGATAGGCTCACACAGCAGACACTTTCAGGCTCTTGACCTCTCGACTCACTCCATGAGGAATATGAGGCCTTATTGCCAATTAAAAGCTACATCGACAATTATTAGTCCATCAGCAAAAAAATATATACCACAAATTATTAGCCCCAACTGAATAACTGAACATGGCAGACAACTTCGATATACGCGAACAACGCACCAACAAAGACAAAGACTTTGAGAATGCCCTGCGCCCCCTACGCTTCGAGGACTTCAGCGGACAAAGCAAGGTGGTAGAGAATCTCTCCGTCTTTGTCGAAGCAGCACGCTTCAGAGGTGAACCCCTCGACCACACCTTGCTGCACGGTCCTCCAGGACTCGGAAAGACTACTCTCTCCAACATCATAGCCAATGAGCTTGGAGTAGGTTTCAAAGTGACGTCTGGACCTGTCCTCGACAAGCCAGGAGACCTTGCCGGAATACTCACCTCCTTAGAGCCCAACGACGTACTCTTCATAGATGAGATACACCGACTCTCCCCCATAGTGGAGGAATATCTCTATTCGGCAATGGAGGACTACCGCATCGACATCATGATAGACAAGGGACCATCGGCACGATCCATACAGATAGACCTCAACCCCTTCACCCTTGTCGGCGCAACCACCCGCAGCGGATTGCTCACCGCACCACTGCGCGCACGCTTCGGCATCAACCTCCATCTGGAATATTACGATTCAGAAGTACTCACCCGAATCATACTGCGCTCAGCTCACCTGCTCGGAGTGCCATGCGACTTCGATGCAGCAGGCGAGATAGCCAGCCGCTCACGAGGAACACCGCGTATAGCCAATGCCCTCCTGCGACGTGTCAGAGACTTCGCACAGGTCAAGGGAAATGGAACCATCAACCTCTCCATAGCCCACATGGCACTCGAAGCTCTCAACATCGACCGCTTCGGACTGGACGAGATAGACAACAAACTCCTCACCACCATCATCGACAAGTTCAAGGGAGGCCCCGTCGGACTCGGCACCATAGCCACAGCTATTGGCGAGGATGCAGGAACTGTGGAGGAGGTCTACGAACCCTTCCTCATCAAAGAAGGCTTCATCAAGCGCACCCCGAGAGGGCGTGAAGTCACCGAACTGGCATACAAGCATCTTGGACGCACAGGATTCATAAACCAGCAAGATGGCTATGCAGGAAGCTTCTTTGACTGACAGCACAAAACGACAGCTGACATCAATCAGCAAGGTGGCTATGCAGGCTGCTTATTTGAGCGTCAGCACCAAAAGGACTGCTGACTTATGGTAATCCAAATATTGAACCTACCTGAATGGTCCCTATGTACAATAGAAATATAAAACCCAAAAATAACAATTGCAAACATGAAAAAACATCTCTTTATCGCAATGGTGATGTTGCTCATAGCCATCATCCCTTCATGGGCTCAGAAGCCCAAATATGTGTTCTACTTCATAGGCGATGGCATGGGAGTGAATCAAGTCAATGGCACAGAAGCCTACAGAGCCGAACTCGAAGGACGCATCGGCACCGTGCCTCTGCTCTTCGCCAGCTTCCCCTACGGCACCATGGTCACAACCTACTCTGCCACCAACGGAGTGACCGACTCAGCTGCTTCTGGCACAGCCCTTGCCACTGGACATAAAACAAAAAATGGAACTCTCGGGCTAATGGCCGACCAGCAGACACCTGTCTATAGCATAGCCACTTTAGCACACGATGCAGGCATGCGAGTAGGCATCGCCACCAGTGTCACCATCGACCACGCCACACCAGCTGCCTTCTATGCACATGTGCCCGACCGAGGCATGTCCTACGAGATAGGCAAAGACCTCATCAAGACAGGTTTTGAATTCTACTCAGGCTCAGACTTCAGCCGCCCCACAAGCGACAAGGCAAAGGATGAAGGCACGCTATATGAGCAGTGCCAGAAGGCTAACTACACCATAGCACGCGGCTACAAGGACTATCGAAAGAAAGCAGCCAAAGCAGACAAGATGATACTCTTCCAGACAGAAGACGCCAGCAAGCGCGACCGCTATTCCATACCTTATGCCATCGACCGCACCAAGAACGACCTAACTCTGGCCGACATCACCCGTGCCGGCATCAACTTCCTTTCCAAGGGAGCAGACGAAGGATTCTTCCTCATGGTTGAGGGAGGCAAGATAGACTGGGCCTGCCATGCCAACGACGCTGCCACTGTCTTCAAAGAGATAGAAGATATGGACAATGCTGTCAGAGTGGCTTACGAATTTTATGAGCAACATCCCGACGAGACACTCATCGTGGTCACTGCCGACCACGAGACAGGCGGACTCGTATTGGGCAAAGGACAATATACCCTCAACCTTCAGGCTCTACGCTACCAGCACGTGAGCGTCAACCTGCTCAGTGCTAAGTTCAACGAACTTCGCAAAAAGACAGGTAACAAGGTTACATGGGAGATGGCTCAGAAAGCCATGAGCGAGAGCTTCGGCCTCTTCGGAGCTGTCAAGGTCACCGAGCGCCACGAAGCTCGCCTTCGCCGAGTATTTGACGAGACCTTCGTCGGCAAAGAACCTGCCCTCGATGTCAGCGAGTATCAGAAAAATGAACGCCTTGCCACAGTAGCCAAAGAGACTCTCAACGACATAGCTATGGTCGGATGGGTCAGTGGCGGACATTCTAATGGATATGTGCCTGTGTTCTCTGTCGGAGTTGGAGCTGAACGCTTCTGCGGACGTATGAACAATATCGATATTCCTGCAAAGATAGCTGATGCAGCTGGATGGAAATTCGATAAGTAAAGAACACATATACATAATCAAAGGTAATCCGGAAATACGCACATTATAAAGGTTACTTGGCCATACAGACATTCCAAAGGTAATTCGGTAATACGCACATTCCAAAGGTAATCTAGAAATACAGACATTTTCAAAGAGGATTCAATGAAGAATTGTATTGATACGGATTTTCCGGATATATATTTATTGCAAAAGAATATGACAATTTCAGCAGCAGAGTCATGTACAGGCGGCAGGATAGCATCTGCCATCACAGCTCGCAGCGGAGCCAGCAAGTACTTCATTGGTTCGCTCGTAGCCTATCAAAATGAGGTCAAGGAACGCCTGCTTGGAGTGCCAGCGGAGATGATTGAGCAGTATGATGTCGTGTCACAGCCTGTAGCCGAACAGATGGTCAGAGGAGCATGTGCGCTTTTCGGCTCTGACTATGCCCTCGCCTCCACAGGCTATGCCGAGCCGTGGCAAGGGCATGAAGTAGAAATATGGATAGCATGGGGCAGCAAGGATGAAGTACATTCTCGCTGCCTCCGCTCCGACTCGGGACGAATAGCCAATGTAGAGACCGCTACAGCCATCGTGCTGCAGGAGTTTGAGCAATTTATCAACAGAAAGGGATAGTTCCAGACGTTTTTAACGCCTCGTTCCATTCGTTCCAAACGTTCCTCTCGTTCTTAACGTAGTGCCCCGAGACCCAAAAGGTTCCTCTCGTTCTTAACGTAATGTCCCTGACGTTCCAAACGTTCATATCAAAATCAACAGTAAAATCACAATGGGTATTTTCAAACAATTGGCAATCATCATTGGTTGCCTCGCTGTGGGCGAACTGATCGTATGGCTCACAGCCGTTCCGGTGCCGTCCAGCATATTGGGTATGCTATTGCTCACGGCACTTTTGCAGATGAAAGTGATAAAGATTGAATGGGTAGAGAACCTGTCCAACTTCTTAGTGTCCAACATGGGATTCTTCTTTGTGCCACCAGGTGTAGCCTTGATGCTCTACTTTGACATCATCGAGGCAGAGTTTTGGCCAATTGTCATATCCGTGTTGGCAAGCACCATATTAGTGCTCGTCATGACAGGGTGGAGCCACCATCTCACACGCCTTATCATGAACAAGATAAAAGAAAAGTGCAAGTCATCATCACACAAATGAAATTGATTAAAGGCGGGTTCTGTCAATTCGCTTTGTCAAAACGAAGCCCTACGGGTTTAAAAATATTTTTCGGTGGGAATTAATAGAACCCACCTTCAATCATTACAAAAAAAGATTATGCAAACCTACTTACAAAACGAATACTTTCTTCTCACTCTCACCTTTGGTGTCTATTTCCTTTCCCGCTATATACAGAAGAAAGTAGGGTGGGCACTGCTCAACCCCATCCTTATCAGCATAGCCTTCCTCATCCTTTTTCTTCAGTTGGCAGGAATCAGCTATGAGACCTACGAACAGAGTGGAGCCAAGATTGACTTTTGGCTCAAACCTGCGGTAGTTGCCCTTGGAGTGCCACTCTATCGACAACTGTCCGCTATAAAGCGCCAGATAGTGCCGATAATTGTTTCGCAAATTTTAGGATGCGTCACAGGCATAGTGTCAGTAGTGATGATAGCAAAACTATTGGGCGCATCACCCTCCGTCATCCTGTCTCTCGCACCCAAATCTGTCACCACCCCCATTGCCATGGAAGTGACTCGCACACTCGGTGGCATACCATCACTCACAGCCGCCATTGTCGTCATTGTCGGCATCCTCGGTTCTGTCATCGGCTTCAAAGTGCTTCAGTTTGGACGCATAAGCCACCCAGACTCCCAGGGACTGTCTATAGGCACAGCCTCACATGCCGTCGGCACATCTACGGCCATGCAGCATGGTGAGGAGCACGGTGTCTTTGCTTCCCTCGGACTCATCCTCAATGGAGTCTTCACAGCCCTCTTCTCCTCCATGCTCCTTTCGTGGATAGGCATTCTTTAACGCTTATTTTCCAAAGCCCTTCATCTTTCCTAACAGCTTTACATACATCTCCACTGCATGCGCTATCTCGCTCACCTTGATATATTCGTCGGCTGTGTGTGAGCGTGAAGACTCGCCGGGGCCAAGCTTGAGCGACGGAAAACGCATGAGTGCCTGGTCAGATAGGGTGGGGGAACCAAACGGTTGGAGCCCCTCTTCTATACATGCTCTGACAAAGGGATGGTCAAGCTCGATGCGTGATGAGGAGAGACGAAACGAACGGGCATGCAATTCGGAGGACAGATGATGCTGGAAGAACTCAAAGATTTCCTCGTTGGAATAGCATTCGTTGGACCTAACGTCGATGGTGAACGTGCATGTGTCGGGTATGACATTGTGCTGAGTGCCTGCATTGATGATGGTCACAGTATTTTTGACGGGGCCAAGCATGTCTGTCTGTTTGGGAAACTGCCACTGAGCAATCCACTCTATGTCCTTCAGTGCACGATAGATGGCATTGTCGCCCTCATTGCGAGCTGCATGCCCTGCCTTGCCGTGAGCAGTAGCGTCGATGACCATCAATCCCTTTTCTGCCACGGCTGGCTGCATGCCAGTGGGCTCGCCTACTATGGCAAAGGCGATGGGCGGCAGGTAGGGTAGTGCACACTCAATGCCGTTCTTGCCGCTCACCTCCTCTTCTGCACTGGCCAGATATATGAGGTTGAAGGACCGCGGTTGTTTGTCCATTATGATGAAAGTCTCCAAGAGAGAGACAAGGCCGCCTCCGCAGTCATTGCTGCCCAGACCATAAAGCGTGTCCCCCTCAAGAGAAGGAGTGTAGGGGTCTCTGATCCATGCAGCCACAGGCTTGACGGTGTCGATATGTGCGTTGAGGAGGATGGTGGGCCAGTCGTCGTTCCACCTGCTGCTTTGCGCCCATACGTTGTTGCTCACCCTTGTTGGAGACAGGCCCTTGTCCGTCATGAAGTCGTGCAATATATCTGCCGCTTCAGTCTCGTCGCGGCTCACACTTGGAGTGGAAATGAGTTTTCTAAGTAGTGCAACCGCTTCATTTATATGTTCTTTATATGCCATTTTGTATGATTTGATATTTTTTACGATGTAAAATTACGACTTTTTGGCGAGAAACTCGTAACTTTGCAAAGAATTTGTGATTAGAACAATAAAAAACAACTAAATAATGGCACAGCAAGAAGACATTTTCAAGAAAGTGGTAAGCCACTGCAAGGAATACGGCTTTGTATTCCCATCATCAGAAATCTATGACGGACTCGGCGCAGTATACGACTATGGTCAGAACGGTGTGGAGCTCAAGAACAATATCAAGCAGTACTGGTGGCAGTACATGGTGCTCCTCCACGAGAACATCGTGGGACTCGACTCTGCCATCTTCATGCACCCTACCATCTGGAAGGCTTCAGGTCACGTAGATGCATTCAACGATCCTCTCATCGACAATCGCGACTCCAAGAAGCGCTACCGCGCCGACGTGCTCATCGAGGACCAGATAGCCAAGTACGATGAGAAGATAGAGAAAGAAGTGGCAAAGGCTCGCAAACGCTTTGGCGACTCATTCGACGAGGCACAATACCGTGCCACATCCCCACGTGTGCTCGAAGAGCAGACCAAGCGCGATGCGCTCCACCAGCGCTACCAGGAAGTAATGAACGCTGAGGGCGGCATTGACCTTGACGGCATGAAGCAGATTATCCTCGACGAAGGCATAGTATGTCCAATCTCAGGCACACGCAACTGGACAGACGTGCGTCAGTTCAACCTCATGTTCAAGACAGAGATGGGTGCTGCTGCCGAAGGTTCAAGCACTATCTATCTGCGTCCTGAGACAGCTCAGGGCATCTTTGTCAACTACCTCAATGTGCAGAAGACTGGTCGCATGAAGGTGCCATTCGGCATCGCGCAGATAGGCAAAGCCTTCCGCAACGAGATAGTAGCCCGTCAGTTCATCTTCCGCATGCGTGAGTTTGAGCAGATGGAGATGCAGTTCTTCGTGAAGCCAGGCACAGAGCTCCAGTGGTTTGACGAGTGGAAGAAGCGTCGCATGGCATGGCATCAGGCACTTGGCTTCGGAGCCGAGAACTACCGTTTCCACGACCACGACAAACTCGCCCACTATGCCAATGCAGCCACCGACATAGAGTTCAAGATGCCATTCGGCTTCAAGGAGGTGGAAGGCATCCACTCACGCACCAACTTCGACCTCTCACAGCACGCAAAGTACTCTGGCAAGAAGATAGAATACTTCGACCCAGAAGACAACACATCCTACACTCCATACGTCATCGAGACATCCATCGGCGTTGACCGCATGTTCCTCTCCATCATGTGCCACAGCTACTGCGAGGAGCAGCTTGAAGACGGACAGACACGCACAGTGCTTCGCCTCCCTGCAGCCCTTGCCCCTGTCAAGCTCGCCGTCTTCCCACTCACGAAGAAGGACGGTCTGCCAGAGAAGGCACATGAGATCATCAATGACCTCAAGTTCCACTTCAACTGCAAGTATGAAGAGAAGGACCAGATAGGCAAGCGCTACCGACGTCAGGATGCCATAGGCACACCATTCTGCGTCACAGTAGATAATCAGACCCTCGAAGACAACACCGTCACACTCCGCTACCGCGACTCAATGAAGCAAGAGCGCGTCAACATCAGCGACCTTCGTTCTATCATCGAGGATCAGGTGACCATATCAAGCCTACTCAAAAATCTCAAATAAGGTGGGATTTTATAGAACCCACCATAACACATTCATCTGAAACGACGCTAACACATAGTGTTCATCATTTGCTAATGAAGAATATCATCATACTATCCACAATGCTCCTCACCCTCTTCGCCCTCGGCTCATGCTCAGAGAGCGAGGAGGTGAGCGAGTATGACAACTGGCAGGTGCGCAACCAGCAGTACGTCGATTCCATAGCAGCCTTGGCCGGTGCAGGCACCGACGGGTGGACCAAGATTGTGGCGTACACCCTTGTAGACTCCGTCGAGAGCAAGAATCCCGACCCCAACCATTATGTCTACGTGCAGAAGGTCTCTCAAGGCGAAGGAACGCGCTACCCCATGTACAACGACTCCATCCGTGTCCACTACCTTGGCCGCCTCATACCGTCAGAGGCCTATCCTCAAGGCCGAATCTTCGGCAAGAGCTATAGTACAAACGAACTCAATGAGGCTACCGACGTGCCCACACTCATGGCTCTAAATTCCAATATTGTAGGTTTCGCAACAGCCACACTCCACATGGTTGAAGGCGACGCATGGAAGATAGTCGTGCCCTACTACCTCGGCTACGGAGAAAACGACTACTCTTCAGCCAGCATACCAGGATTCTCCACACTGATATTCGACATCAAGTTAGCGCGCATATACCGTTACAAGGTAGACACCGACACCTCATGGCAGTGATACCATGCTCCGTCCGCAAAGCAGATGGAGGCCTCCACTCATCCTCAGTGTATAAACGTACACACTGTGTTCATCCACATCACATACACCCCGGATGACAAGTCTCTGTAAGGGCTTGCCATCCGGGATGTAAACATCTCCCCATATGGACAAAGACCATAAGAAAGCCCAAGACGAATACTACAAGTCACAGATAGTACTCATAGTCGAAAAAGAAAAAGCCTATCTGGATCCCCATTTTGGCATAGAGACCTTTGCTCTTCGCATGGGAGTCAACCGCTTCAAGCTGGCCCGAATCGTCTCAAACTTGTTTGGAGTCTCCCCCTTAACCTACGTCAACAGGTTGCGAGCCGAGCGTGCAAAGAATTATCTGAAAGATTCCCGTCTCTCCTCAGTAGGTGTGTGCGACATAGGTGCGATGGCAGGATTCAGCAGCCGGTACACATTTATATATGAGTTCAAAAATATAGTCGGCATGACCCCTTCCGAATACAGGTCAAGCCTTGTATCTAACAATATGCCCCATGCGTAAAAACACATCAATCAGATTATGAAAAACAAATTAGCTACCATTATGATTTCAGCAGCATTCATGGCTGCCGGCTGCAACACATCCACCCAGCCCGCAGCGGAAGATACTTTCGAATATACAAACGAGAGGTTTGCTGACCTCCAGATGCTCCGCTACAAAGTGGAAGGTTTTGAAGACCTCACCCTAAAGCAGAAGACCTTCATCTACTACCTGCAGGAAGCAGCCCTCTACGGACGCGACATCCTCTTCGACCAAAATGGCAAATACAACCTCCGCATCCGCAAGATGATGGAAGACGCATACGTCAACTACGACGGTGACCGCACGGACAAAGACTTCGTCGCCTTCGAGACCTACCTTAAGCGACTCTGGTTCAGCAACGGCATCCACCATCACTACGGCTGCGAGAAGTTCGTGCCCGAGTTCAGCCGCGAATGGCTCATGGCCCATGCTGACTGCTCCGACGAACTGGCAGAAGTCATCTTCAACCCCGACATTATGCAGAAGCGCGTCAACCTCGCCGAAGGCCAGGACCTCGTTCTCACCAGCGCCAACAACTACTATGAGGGTGTGACACAAGCTGAGGCTGAAGCCTTCTACAACCAGAAGAAATCCCAAGGCGACCAGCAGCGTCCGCCCATGTACGGCATGAACTCCCGACTCTCAAAGACTGCCGACGGCAAGATAGTCGAAAAACTGTGGACAGCAGACGGTCTCTACGGATCAGCCATAAAGAAAATCGTCGAGAACCTCAAGCTTGCACGCCCATACGCAGAAGACGAGCAACAGCAGAAAGTCATCGACCTGCTCGTAGCCTACTATGAGACAGGCGACCTCCATACTTTCGACGAGTACTCCATCGCATGGGTCGAGAACACAGAGCCACTCGTCGACTTCGTCAACGGATTCATAGAGTGCTACGGCGACCCTCTTGGCCTCAAGTGCTCATGGGAGAGCATCGTCAACTTCAAGGACGTGGAGGCAACCAAACGCACAGAACTGCTGAGCTCCAACGCACAGTGGTTTGAAGACAACAGTCCTGTAGCACTAGAATTCAAGAAAGATAAAGTCAAAGGCATCACAGCCAAGGTCATCAAAGCAGCCATCCTCGGCGGCGACCTCTACCCCTCTACAGCCATCGGCATCAACCTTCCCAACAGCAACTGGGTAAGAGCCGAACACGGTTCCAAGTCCGTCACCATCGGCAATCTCACTGAGGCATACAACAAGGCAGCCAAAGGCAGCGGCATGCTCAAGGAGTTTGCCTGCGGACAAGAAGAGATGGACATCATCGAGAAGTATGGAGACGTGACCGACGACCTCCACACCGACCTTCATGAGTGCCTCGGCCACGGCAGCGGCAAGCTCCTTCCTGGCGTTGACCCCGACAGCCTCAAGGCATACGGCAGCACCATTGAAGAAGCCCGTGCCGACCTCTTTGCCCTCTACTATCTCGCCGACCCTAAACTCGTGGAGCTCGGACTCGTGCCCGACGCTGAAGCCTACAAGGCAAGCTACATCGGGCAGATGCAGAACGGACTCATCACACAGCTCGTGCGCATCAACCTCGGCAGCGACATCGAAGAGGCTCACATGCGCAACCGTGCCCTCATAGCACGTTGGGCATACGAAAACGGCAAGGCCGACAACGTCATAGAGATGGTCAAGCGCGACGGCAAGACATACGTCAAAATCAACGACTACGCCAAACTGCGCGACCTCTTCGGCAAGCTCCTCGCCGAGATACAGCGCATCAAGTCAACAGGCGACTTCAAGGCCGCACAAGCCCTCGTAGAAGACTATGCCGTCAAGATTGACCCAGAGCTTCACAAGGAAATCCTCGACCGCTACAAGAAACTCAACATCGCTCCCTACAAGGGATTCATCAACCCCGTCTACACTGCCGAGCGAGACAAGGATGGCAACATCACAGACGTCAAGGTCACATACGACGAAGGCTACGCTCAGCAGATGCTCCGCTACAGCAAGGACTATGGCACACTGCCACTCATCAACGAGTGACATACCCTTTCCCCCATCTGCCTCCATATTCTCATGAGACCAGATAGGTTGTTACCAGCAATGGTCACTGATTGACACTACAGTTTCCACTTACCCGTCAACAATAACATGGACAACAACCCTCCCATCATCACCACACCAGCCCAAACAGACGACACTCTTCAGTCCGTCCTCGTCGACATCAAGAAAGAGCTACGTGCCAACATGAACGGCATAGCCTCCGCCCATAGCAGGCAGACAGCCGACTACCGCATCAACTGGGGCATCGAACTGCCACGATTGGCTGGCATAGCCGATGAGTTCCGTCCACAAGCCGACCGCAAGCTCGCACAGGCTCTGTGGAAGGAAGGAGCTCGCGAGTGCCGCATACTGGCCTGCATGCTTATGCCAGCCGATGCCATGGACGAAGACATGTGCGACATATGGGCAGAAGACATCCGCACCGACGAACTCGCCACCATGTTCTCCCTCTACCTCATGCCACGTCTTCCCCATGCCAGCACCACAGCCTTCCGGTGGATAGCCGACGAGCACACCATCCGCCAGACCTGCGGCTACTTGACCCTCTGCCATCTCATGCGCAGACACGAGATGAGCGACTCTGCCCAGGAGGAGTTTCTCGACCAGGCAGCGTCATCCCTAAACAACAGATATGCTATCAAGGCATTGCAGATTTATGCCTCTTTAGGTGAAGATAACGCTCGAAAAGTAAAAAAAATCCTCGATTGTTTGGGGTAATACAATAAAAGCTGTAATTTTGTGCCATAATGCGAGACGCAAGTGCCAATACCACTTCCGCCCGCACTGCCAAAACACACCTCACCCGTACAATGGAAGCACTCGACACACCCTACGACATCTTCACGCGCTACATGACAGAACAAGGCATGCGCAAGACCCCCGAGCGATATGCCATCATGGATGTCGTCGTCTCGTCCAAGGGGCACAACAGTGCCGACCAAGTACTGTCCATGATGCCCGACAACTTCCATGTGAGTAGAGGCACCGTATACAGCACCCTCTCGCTCCTCGTCGACAGCGGACTCGCCTACAGCCACAATGTTGGCGGCATCACCCTCTATGAGAATGCCTACGGAGTAGCCACCCACCACCACTACATCTGCTCTGGATGCAACAAGATATGGGATCTCTGCGATACCTCCATTGACCACGCCATCACCAGCGTCCGCACACCAAAGTTCAAAAAGATGAAGATAAGTGCCTACATCTATGGCTACTGCAACATCTGCCAGGCTAAACTCGCCAGGATAAAAAAGAAAATGGAGCGAGAAAAGCTCAACAACATGACGAGAGAAGAACGAAGGTTTGCCAGGATAGACGAAGAGCTCAGCCAGGCAGCCGAATGGATTACAAAAGATATTAAAAACTAACATACAAAACATCACAACAATGAAAGTAGACGTACTTCTGGGTCTTCAGTGGGGAGACGAAGGTAAAGGAAAAGTGGTAGACGTGCTCACACCACGCTACGATGTCATAGCTCGTTTCCAAGGTGGCCCAAATGCCGGACACACACTCGAGTTCGAAGGAGAAAAGTATGTTCTCCGTTCCATCCCCTCAGGCATCTTCCAGGGAGATAAAATCAACATCATCGGCAACGGTGTCGTTCTCGCTCCAGACCTCTTCATGGACGAGGCCAAAGACCTCGAAAAGAGCGGACACAACCTCAAGACACGCCTTCACATCTCTAAGAAAGCACATCTCATCATGCCCACCCACCGACTCCTCGACGCAGCATACGAGGCAGCCAAGGGTAAGGACAAGGTAGGCACTACAGGAAAGGGCATCGGTCCAACATACACAGACAAGACCAGCCGCAACGGACTTCGCGTAGGCGATATACTCGACGGATTCGATGCCAAGTATGCAGCCCACAAGGCACGCCATGAGGAGATACTCCGTTCGCTCAACTATACCGACTATGACATCACAGAAGTGGAGAAGAAGTGGATGGAAGGCATAGAGTATCTGCGTCAGTTCCCTATCGTAGACTCCGAGCACGAAATAAACAATACCCTTCGTTCTGGCAAATCCATACTCTGCGAGGGCGCACAGGGCACAATGCTCGACGTTGACTTTGGCTCATATCCATTCGTCACATCATCCAACACTATCTGTGCCGGAGCCTGCATCGGTCTCGGCATCGGTCCAAACAAGATAGGAGAAGTCTATGGTATCATGAAGGCCTACTGCACACGCGTCGGAGCAGGTCCATTCCCTACTGAGCTCTTCGACGAGACAGGAGCCAAGATGCGCGCCATAGGCCATGAGTACGGAGCTGTAACAGGCCGCGAGCGCCGCTGCGGATGGATAGACCTCGTAGCCCTCAAGTATGCCATCATGGTCAACGGCGTAACAAAGCTCATCATGATGAAGAGCGATGTCCTCGACGACTTCGACACCATCAAGGCCTGCACAGCCTACAAGCTCAACGACGGCACCGTCATCGACTACTTCCCATACGACATAAGCGACGGACTCATCGAGCCTGTATACACCGAACTGCCAGGATGGAAGACCGACCTTACCAAGATTACAAGCGAGGCACAGTTCCCCAAGGCATTCGCTGACTACATCGCCTTCCTCGAAAAGGAACTCGAGACACCTATCGCCATCGTCAGCGTAGGACCAGACCGCGAACAGACCATCGAGCGCTAACAGTCCCCGACGTATGCAACAATACATCGAGCGCTAACAGCTTCGTCAATCAAATGAATATTTAATACTTCTCACTCAATTGGCCATGCGGAGCACATTTACCCCGCATGGTCAATTGTCCATTATCCCATCAATACCCCTTGGACGCAATCACCACATACCTTCATCTGCCGATAACCAACCCGACGTGGATATTTTTCCTTGTCCTCTGCATCATACTCTTTGCCCCTATGGTATTCAGCAAGCTCCACATACCCCACCTCACGGGCATGATATTGGCTGGAGTACTCATAGGTCAGCACGGCTTCAACCTCCTTGAGCGCGACGCATCCTTCGAACTCTTCGGCAAGGTGGGCATATACTTCATCATGACACTGGCAGGCTTAGAGATGGACCTGCAAAATCTCAAGCAGAACAAGAGCAAAGGATTCACCTTCGGCATCATCACCACAGCCATACCCTTCCTCTTCGGTTATCTTGCAGGATACTACTTCCTCGACTACAGCATAGAGGCATCCCTACTTCTTGCATGCATCTTTGCCTCCCACACCCTTGTAGCCTATCCCATAGTCGGTCGCTACGGCCTCAGCAAGAGCCCCGCAGTAACCATATCCGTCGTGGCAACGATGATAGCCCTCCTCTACTCCCTGCTCTTCCTTGCAGGCATATCAGGCACAGTCAAGGGCAATACCGATGCGTGGTTCTGGATATTCTTCGCCGTGAAGTTCTCAGTCTACATCCTTGGCCTCTTCTTCGTCATGCCCAAGCTGCTTCGCGTCTTCTTCCGCCACTACAGCGAGCCCATACTCCAGTTCACCTTCACCCTTGCCGTCGTCCTCTTCTCCGCCGCCACGGCCGAGCTCTGCGGATTCGAAGGCATACTCGGAGCCTTTCTGGCAGGTCTTGTACTCAACCGCTTCGTTCCCAAGACCTCACCCCTGATGAACAGAATAGAGTTTGTGGGCAACGCACTCTTCATCCCCTACTTCCTCATCGGCGTAGGCATGCTCGTCAATGTAGCCCCCCTCTTCCAAGAGAAAGAAGCCGTCATAGTAGTCGTCATCATGGTCATAGCCAGCACACTCTCCAAGTACATAGCAGCCCTCGTCAGCCGCATCATGTTCCACATGACCCACTCCGAAGGCGTGATGATGTTTGGCCTTACAGAGGCACATGCAGCAGGCGCACTCGCCATGGTCATGGTCGGAGTCAACCTCAAGACAGAGTCAGGCGAGCCGCTCATGAACAATGCCGTCCTCGACGGAGTCGTCATGACAATCCTCATCTCATGCATCATCAGCTCCATCGCCACCGACCAAGCAGCCAAAAAACTCAAGATGCAGCAAGAAGGCACAGCCAAGAGCCACAGGCGCGACAGCACCCCCCTCGACGACGAGAAGATGCTCATCCCCGTCAATAGCACCAGCAACATAGAGCCTCTCATGTCCACAGCCGTCATGATGCGCAACCGAAAGCTCAACCGCGGACTCATCTGCATCAACATCGTCAACGATGCCAATGTCAACAGCCAGACACAGGCACACAGCAAAGAGTGCCTCGACATGGCAGCCAAATATGCTAATGCCGCTGATGTGCCAGTTCAGACCCAAAGCCGACTTGCCGTCAACTTCGTCACCGCCACAGTCCATGCCTTCCATGAGAACAGTGCCAGCGAAGTACTCATAGGCATGCACCGCCGCCGCCACAACGACCAGTCCTTCCTCGGCCTCTTCGCAGGCGGACTCATCAAGCGCCTCTCCCGACAGATCATCATCGTCAACATGCAGGTGCCCACCAATACCATACGCAAGATAGTAGTCGCCGTCCCTGAGAAGGCTGAATTCGAAAAAGGCTTCTACCGTTGGATAAACCGCATAGCGCGCATGGCCGAAGACCTTGGTCGCCCCGTCATCTTCTATGCCACAGAAGAAACAAACCTGCTTATCCTCAACTATATGCGCGAGCGACATAAGACAGCGCCAGCCGACTACGAGATACTCGAGTCGTGGAGCGACTTCCCAGCCCTCCGCCACGAGATTAGCAGTGACACCCTCCTCGTCGTCGTCACCTCACGCAAGGGCAGCATCTCCTACCAGAATGCCTTTGCCCACCTGCCCGAGCAGATAGCAGAGAACTTTGCCGACAAGAGTCTCATGCTCATCTATCCCGACCAGCAAGAAGAGAATAACGAAGCCTATGCATTCGTCGACCCTCACCAATACGACCGCTCCTCTGCCACCAACCGCATCAGCAAGTGGCTCAGCAAGTGGATAGGCGAGATGGGATAGCCCCAAAAAACAGCCGCGCCCCAGTTATTATTCCTTCTGATTACCGGAATATATAGCCCCCACCTATTGACAGTAGATCCACACCACAATACAACAGAAATATAAAAAATGATAGAGATACACAACATAACAAAGAGCTTCGGTTCGCTGCAAGTGCTCAAGGGCATCGACCTCACCATAGGCAAGGGAGAGGTCGTGAGCATCGTTGGCCCGTCAGGAGCAGGCAAAACCACTCTCCTCCAGATCATGGGCACACTCGACACACCCGACACAGGTCAAGTCATCATCGACGGCACCGATACCACACGTCTGTCAGACAAGGAACTTGCTCGCTTCCGCAACCGCAACCTCGGCTTCGTCTTCCAGTTCCACCAGCTCCTGCCCGAGTTTACAGCACTGGAAAACGTGTGCATACCAGCCATGATAGCAGGCGACAGCTCACTCTTCGGCACCTCAGCCAAAGCTGAACGCCGAGCCAAGGAACTCCTCGACTATCTTGGCCTCACCGACCGCATGTCACACAAGCCAGCTCAACTCTCAGGAGGAGAAAAACAGCGAGTAGCCGTCGCACGAGCCCTCATCAACAATCCCTCCACAATCCTCGCCGACGAACCCTCTGGATCACTCGACACCAAAAACAAAGCAGAGCTCCACCAACTCTTTTTCGACCTCAGAGATAAGTTCGGACAGACCTTCATCATTGTCACCCACGATGAGGCTCTCTCGCAGACCACAGACCGCACCATACATATCAAAGATGGCGTGATTGATGACGAAAACGATAACGAAAACGTGAACGAAAACGATAACAGAAACGAAAACGAACAACAATGAAGAAACTACGATTAGGCAAGAGAAACCAACTTAAAGTCTTGCGAATAAAAGACCATGGAGTATATCTTGAAGGCGGAGAGATAGGCGACATCTTGTTGCCAAAGCGATATGTGCCAGCTGGCACCAAAGTAGGCGACATCCTCGATGTCTTCCTCTATCTCGACCAAGAAGAGCGCCTTGTCGCCACCACCGAACATCCACTCATCGAAGTCGGACAGTTCGCCTACCTCGAGTGCACATGGACCAACGAATATGGAGCTTACCTCAACTGGGGACTCATGAAAGACCTCTTCTGCCCCTTCCGCGAACAGAAGATACGCATGCAAAAAGGGCAGCGATACCAGGTCTATTGCTACATAGACGACAAGACATACCGCATCGTCTGCTCCAGCCGCATAGAGAAATTCCAGAAGGCCATCACCGAGCAGAAAGAAGGCAAAGCCACCGACACACCAGACGAACGCTTCTCCAACAGAGGCACAGCAGCCGACCGCACCGTGATCATCGGCGACTTCTCTTCGCGCCTCTTCCATCAGCTCAAACTCGCTGACACGGGCTTCCTGCCCTACCATGACAAGTCAGCAGCAGAAGACATCTACGCAGCCTTTGGCGTAAGCAAGAAGGTCTTCAAGCAAGCAGTGGGCGACCTCTATAAGCAGGAGCTCATCCGCCTTCGTCCCGACGGCATCGAACTGACCATCAAGGGCAAGACCATGGGCGAGGAAGAATAGTGCCATCCATTCCTTTTGCCACTCGTCACACATCTTCCCCCCCTTGCCCTCATAACGTCGTTTTCACAGACGTTTAGGAGGGTTCTCTTAAATTCCACCATCAAACCATCAACATATCAATGAGAAAGACCTTCATACTGACGCTCATCCTCTCTCTCCTGACCTTGACAGGCCTTGCCCAACCCAAGTTCCTCGCCAAGGCCAAAAAGAGCATACTCACCGTCCACACCTACGACCAGCAGGGAAAACTCCTGCACCAGGGTACAGCTCTTCTCGTAGGAGCTGACGGAGAAGCCGTAGGCGACTACAAGACATTCCAAGGTGCCTATAAGGCCATAGCCACCGACCAAAGCGGCAAACAGTGGTCCGTAAGTCTCATACTCGGAGCCGATGGCACCTATTCCGTAGTGAGATTCAAGGTTGAAACAAAAAGCGCACCTACCGCTCCTGCAGCCACCTCCGCAGCCTCTCTCAACTCGCAAGTCCATCTGCTCAAGGCCGACAGCGAGAAAGCCGTCACGAGCGAATCTGCCACCATTGCCGACACCTCATCCTTCAGCGGCTCCTACATGTGCTACGGACTCAGCAAGAAAGTTAGCGACGACTTCATGGGCTCACCCGTCTACGACTCCAACGGCGTGCTCATAGGCTTCGTCAACTTCACACTGGGCGAGAAGAGCTACGTCTTCGACATACGCTATGCTCGCGACCTCAAGATAACAGCCATAGCCTCCGCTTCCGCCTCTATGGCACTCAAAAATATCCACATCGCCAAGGCCTTGCCCGACACACAGGAGGAAGCACTGGTCTATCTCTATTTCCAGTCACGCACAGCAGGCGACGAGGAATATATGGACATGGTAGACCGTTTTGTCGCCACCTATCCACAGTGCGCTGAAGGCTATCTGCGCCGTGCCACACCCCTAATCGACCTTCGCCAATACGACCGCGCCGACGCCGACCTGCAGCAGTACCTCTCCCTCGTTGACGACAAAGCCGACGGCCACTACAAAGTGGCATCCCTCATCCACGACAAGATACGTCTGCAGACCGACACCACCTATACCAAATGGACACTCCCCTTAGCCGCTTCCCACCTCGATGAAGCCATAGCCCTCAATGCCACCAAGCCAGACGGCGACGAGAAATCCGCCATCGACATGACCTACAAGCTCCTCAAGGCCCAGATCATGCTCACAGGGCATGACTACACTGCAGCCCTCAACATCTATGAATCCCTCAACATATCCTCACACCGCAGCCCCTCCCTCTATTATGCCATAAGCATGGCGCGAGAGATGCGAGGCGACTCCATAGCCCAAGTCATCGAACCCATCGACAGTGCCATATCCATGTTCGCCGAGCCCCTGCCCGAAGAAGCGAGCAGATACATCATACGTCGAGGCAAGCTAAAAGCCGACGCACACCTATACCGCGAGGCAGTAGCCGACTACAACAAATACCTCTATCTCAAACAGAACCAAGTCAACGACCTCTTCTACTACGAGCGCGCCATAATCGAAAAGAACGGCCGCCTCTTCCAGCCAGCCCTCGACGACATCAAGAAAGCCATCGAACTCTCCCCTCGCAATGCCTCCTACCATCTTGAGCGAGCCGTCATCGAGGTCAGCGTCAATCTCCTCGAAGACTGTGTCCAGACCTGCCAGACCGTCATATCCCTTTCTCCCACTCTCTCCGATGCCTACCGCATCCTTGGATATGCCCAGTTCCAACTGGGAGATAAAGAGAGCGCCAAAGCCAATCTTCAGAAAGCCATTGAGCTCAAAGACGAATGGGCGCAAAACGTCATGGACACATTGTTCAAGTGATGAGAAAATAGAGATATTTGTATAAGCCTCAGCAATGGCAAGCAATATCGGATAGGTTGAATAATCACACATTATGATTTTAATAGCTCAGAGGGACAGGTACATTTACACTGTGAAGTGAATAAACGTACCTGTCCCTCTTGACCTTAATCAATACACTTGTCTGACAAATGCAAACTATTTGTTATGGTATGAGGCGCATGTATCAGCCAATATATGCAACCCGCATTTCTTTTCCTTGTCCCCCTATGTCACTCGATGACGATGCGTTCGATGACGATGCCGGGGTCGAGTGGTTTGAGGGTGAGACGGTGAGTGCCTTCGCTCAAGGAGGGTAGGGTGATGCGCTGAGGATTCATGCGCGTTATTTCCCACTGGTAGTTCTGGTCACGGTAGCCGTCCCGGATGTACTTGCTGCCTTCGTTGACATTGATGGTGGTGATGTTGTTGCCGTCAAGGGCAATGGTGAGCTGCTGACCACGTCCGCTGTTGAAGGGGAAGGTGGGAGCGAGAATGATGGTAGCTTTCGCCGCTTCTTTCTTCTCCGATGTGGTGAAGCTGTAGGTGATGGAGGCTCCTGCTGTGGAGGCTGTGTATGGCATGAGGGCTACTCCGTCACGGCATGCTCCGAAGTCGGGGATGGTGCGCCAGTGAGCGTTGGCGGCATCGGTCTTGGAGAGATAGTCGGACGCTTCAATGACGATGGCGGCTTTGGGAACGAACTTGATAGCCTCTCCCTCGGTGCCTTCACCACCTTCCGCTACACTCTTCACTCTCTTTACCTCAGGACAGATGTTACGCGGCGGATTGTTCCAGGAGCGGTAGCCTATGTGTATCTCGTCCATCATGTGATTCCACTTGCCCTTTGCCATTTTGTGGTTATATTCGTCACAGAGCTCGCTGTCTCGGCGGAAGCAGAGTTCTACCTTGTCTGCCCATTCGTTGGCTCGTGTGCTGCCAATCTGGGCATAGTGGCGGTTCATGGCCTGTGCGTAGTACATGTTGTAGAGGTTTGCCATGGCTCTGACGGGGAAGTAGATGAGCTGATTGTAGGTGTCGCGGCGGTTGACAGGCATTGACTCTCGCAGGATGGTGGCATCGCGTTCGAGCAGGTTATATTCGTCAACTCTCTCCTTCCATTCTCCTGAGAGGAGGTCGAAGGTGCGTGCGTCTAAGAGTTCGGGAGTGCGTCTGTGGGCATATTTGCACTGGAGGTTGAGCAGTCGGGCGGCTTCCTTGGCACACTCTTGACCGAACTGCTGGCGGCAGAAATCTTCAGTGTAGTCTTTCAGATTGCCAGCTTCGAACTGTGAGGGATTCCATGCCATCCTGAACCAGAAGTCGATGGGGAACTCCATAGGTTTGAGGTCGCCCACGTTGAGAATCCAGAGCTTGTCCACGCCGTAGGTGTAGGTGAGCTGCATCTGTTCCCACATGCGCTGCATCTGTGAGACGTTGAGGAACTTGGAGTTGCGCGGTCCGCCCACGTAGTCTACATGGTAGTACATGCCGTAGCCTCCGGGGTGGCGATGGGCGAAGGCTCCCTCGGCTGTATTGCCGTCGAGCTCGGGCAGTATGCGCACATTGCCCCAGTTGTCGTCGCAGAGGAGAAGGATGACATCGTCAGGCACTTTCATGCCTTTCTCATAGTATTCCTGCACCTCCTTATACAGGGCCCACACCTGAGGTGTCTCTTCAGCAGGACGGCCTGTAGCCTCCTCAATGAGGCGACGCTGGTTGCTGACGATGCGCTCCAGCAGAGCCACGTCGGCATGGTCGCCCATGGGTTCGTCTCCGTTGCCTCTCATGCCTATGGTCACCACGTCTTCTGTATGTCGCATGCGCTCCACTCCTGAGCGCCAGAAGTTGTCGAGGACATCCTTATTGGTGTCGTAGTTCCATGCTCCGTGGCTGCGGTCTCGTGTCCACTCCTTATGCGCTCGTGCCATGGGTTCGTGGTGGCTTGTGCCCATCATCACGCCCATGTCGTCAGCCACCTGCATGTTGAGTGAGTCGTCTGCATAAAAAGCGGAGTTCCACATGGCAGGCCACATGAAGTTGCCCTTGAGGCGTAGCACCAGTTCGAAGACGCGCGCATAGAACTTACTGTTGTACACTCCTCCGTAGTTCTGGCCTATCCATCCTGAGAGGCAGGGAGCTTCGTCGTTGAGGAAGATTCCACGGTACGTGACGGCAGGTTCGCCGTCGGTGTATATGCCATTCTTTATATATATAGCCTCCTGACGTTCTACTGGCACATCAGCCCAGTCATACCACGGGCTCACTCCTATCTGCTTGGAGAGCTCATAAATGCCGTAGATGGTGCCTCGCTTGTCTGAGCCAGCGATGATAAGGCGGCCATCAGCAAATGTGATGACATATTTCTCCCTTTTGCCCTTGAGCGTGGAGGCATCAATGACCTTCTTGCGTGCCAGCTTGTCGATGGCGCTGCTCCTGCCGAGCGTTCCGACGATGATGGGGAAGTCATCCCTTCCCGTCACTTTCCTGAGGTCTTCCTTGAGGTTGTCCACAGCGATGTGGACGCCCTTCCAGTCCTTCTTGTCACACACTATCTCACCCTTCATGTCGGTGAGACACACAGAGTTTGTGGTACTGTTGAAGACCACAAACTGTTCGGCTGCCAACGCCGTTGTCATGCCGAAGATTAATGCTAAGATTGTTACAATAGTTTTCATGGGGGCAAAGTTACGTATATTTTCCATAACACAATGACTGCCATGTTACATATTGTTGCGGTGATGTAACATGGCAGTGTAAAGTTGAAAAATATGTATGATTATTGCTTCAGGACCACCTTCTGAGAGCGATGGATCTGCCATCTGCCAGGCTTTTTATTTTTCCATCTTCCACCAGTCGAAGTTGAAGAGATTGCGCTTCTGCTGCTTCGTGCCTTTGAAGACGAGGTAGAGGTCGTGAACGCCACGTGCGCCGACGAGTTTGGTGGACAGTTCCTGATACTTGAACTTAGTGTAGGGCACGTCGATGGTACCAGCAAGCGTACCGTCCACATCGTCGAGGCGCACCTCTATGCTGCCGCCGAACATTCCAGATGATACAGACACCGTGAACTTGCTTGCGCCCTTGCCCATGTCTACACCCTTGAGCATGATGTATTCACCCTCGTCAATGTCTGTGACAAAGAGAGTCGGATTCCATGGTCCAGAAGGATTCTGTCGTGTGGTCTTCAGTCCGTAGCCCCATGCCATGGTCTCAGCCTCCACGCGTCGGAAGGGGTCGAAGGTGCCCACCTGGTTGAGGGTGGCTTCGAGGAAGTATGGCAGTTCCTGTATGGTGCCATCAGCATTGTACTTCATCTCCGCAGCAGCCACATTGCGACGTTCGGCGTGGCGGCTTGTCTCAAAGCGGAAGAGGTCATAAGTAAGGCCGAAGCAGTATGACTTGCCCTTGTATTCTATGATGCCAGGATGGTTGCCGCGAGTCTGTGGAGTGTGGTCCATGATGTGTCCCTTGTGCTCCCAAGGTCCGGTAGGGCTCTTGCTCATAGCATAGCCTAAGCCCTCAGGGCAGCACGTAGAGGCAAAGGCCAGATAGTACCATTTCTCTCCCTTGGCGTTCTTTCTTGACCAGAACCATGGTCCTTCCTGATAGTCGGCTATGGGGTCCATGGTCATGATCTCTCCAGAGGTAGAAATCATGTCCTCGTTGAGTCTGACGCAGTATGTGTGTGGGTTGCCCCAGTACATGTAAGCCTGTCCGTCGTCATCTATCCACACCGTGGGGTCGATGTCATTCCAGTGTTCCTTCCTCCACACGAGCGGTTCGCCGAGCGGGTCCTTGAAAGGTCCGAAAGGAGAGTCGGCCACGAGCACACCTATTCCGTTGCCGTGTATGGGGCAGTACATGTACCATTTGCCATTGCGCTCTATTACCTGTTCGGCCCATGCGCCGTTGTCGCCCTTGTACCATTTGAAGTCGCGCAGCGAGGCCACGATGCCGTGGTCCTGCCAGTTGACCATGTCGGTAGATGTATAGAGCAGCCAGTCTTTCATCTTGAAGCCTTCAGCGTCGTCTTCGTCGTGAGTAGTGTAGAGATAGACAGTGTCGCCATGCACGTAGGGTGCGGGGTCGGCTGTGTACTTTGTCTGGATGATAGGCAAGTTGAGTTTGGTATCAGATTTTTTCTGACCCATCGCTGTGGCAAATGGCAACGCAGCGAGTCCTAACGTTAAGATAGCAATTGATTTCTTCATTGTTTATGTGATATAATGGTAAAAAGTTTGGGTCTGAAAAAACGGACAGATTGAGAAGCTCGTCAGAATGCGAGAGGCACGTGCTCAATAATGCTCTTCACTGCTCTCAGAAAGATAGCAAAAATAACTAATCGAGTGCAAAGTTAATATAAATATCCCATAATAACGAAAAATCTCAAGCAAAAAACGATAAACACCCTATATATTTTTTTCTTTGACCATAGAATAGTAACTTTGCATCCTCAATGACAAACAACATATTCTCCCACATACCCACTCACGAACATGGAAACACTCCTGCACATTGGCAATAAATCATTCGCTCCGTCGAGATACCTCTCCCGTCAGCGCACCGTCATCACCATCGGACGCCACACCGAAGCTGTCCACAATGTCATCGCTCTCGACACCAGTGACATCGACCCCTTCCAGTGCCAGCTGACCTATGCCGACGGACAGTGGACCATCCGCTCAGGCCAGTGGCGCACGGAGTGTCCCAAGGGGCTGCGCTCCTCTCGCCAGCACGCATGCTCCTTCTGCCCTGGCTGCTGTGTCAACCCTGTGCCAGCCCATCCTCATTACTCATGGCGCCAGCCCCTCCTTCCCACACTCGTCAACGGCCAGCCCCTGCCCGACCACGGTCTTCCGCTCCGCAATGGCGATGTCATCATGGCAGGCAGGGTGGAGATAAGGGTGGCTATTCCCCCTTTTACATCCCAATGAGCCATTATAACTATTTCTTCAGACCATTAAGTCACCTTAAAGCAGAAAGAGTAAGATAAAAGCAGATTTAGGAGTATGTATACTATCTCCAAATATCAGATATATATTTATATATATATCTGATATTTGGAGAGGGTTATACACCTAAGTTGAAAATTAAAATAATTATGAATACGATTGGATTAGAAAATTATCGCTCTGTCGGAGCCAACCGATACACCTGTCCCCAGTGTGGCAAGCGCAAGTGTTTCACTTTTGGCAGATAGACTGTAAGGGAAGGATTCACAGGCAAGGTGATGCACTACTCTCCCTACAGCCACCGGCAGGAGAAACTTTCCGACATGCCTTTCGAAACTTGGGACGGCACATAATGCCCATTCTGAAAAGTCAGCGTTTGGGCGTGGGCTATCCGTGAGCCATCTCAACGTTCCAATCGAGCAAGCTCAATGCCCTTTTTGAGTCGGCTCAACGCCCCTCGTGAGTCGGCTCAACACTACCCGTGAGTCGGCTCAAATGGAGGTTTGAGCTTCGGGGATGTTTTTTTCTGATTTCAGGAAAAGTTTTCAGCATCAATGGCATTTTGTCCCGATGCTGTTCGTCTTAGTGGTCCCTGAAGTTCCACTTGGAGTTGTCGGACTGGAAGTCGTAGGTGGCAAGGGTGGGTGTGCTGTCGCCGGCTGAGTAGAGGACGAGGGAGGTGTTGACGTCTTTGTGGCCAGGGATGCGCTTGGGCATGATGCGGTAGGTGCCGTCGGTGAGTTGTTCTATGCGCCAGAGCTGATGGTCGGCGCCGGTGAACTCGGGGTCGGTGGTGACTTCTGCCTTGTCGGTGGCGGCGAGAGCGCGGTTTGTGCCGGCGATGATGATCTTGTAGTATGGTCCGCCGAGGTATCCGCCAGCTTCAGGCACGGCGGCGATGGTCCATCGCTGATGGGGTCGGAACATGTAGTCGCCGATGCGGGTAGGTATGTTGCCCTCGGGCCATGTGTTCTTGACTTCGTCGAGCGTCTGGTTGGCTATGGGCTTGACAGGGGTGTTGGGGTCGATGCGGAACCATGCCTGGCGGTCTTGCTTCATGCGCGTGAAGTCAACTGCCAGTTCGAGAGCGTAGCCGCGACGCTCTGATTCTATCTCGTAGGTGCCTTCGCGGAAGCGGTCGCCAGCATAGGGCCAGCCGTTCTTCCAGAGCAGGGGACGAATGCCGAGGACGCTGCGTCCGCTGCGTTCGAAGTCTGCCTCGTAGTGGCAGGACATTATTTCTACTCCTTCGTCGATGACGGTGCGGCCGAAGTGGCCAGGGCCACAGACTCTGTCGCCTGCTGCTATGACCATCTTTCCTCCGCCGTGGAACATGTCGCGCCCTACATTGTCAACGTATGGGCCTGTGACCTGGCGTGAGCGTCCGACCACGATATTGTAGGTGGAGTTGACACCGTCGCAGCAAGTGCCATGGGTGCCGAGGAGGTAGTACCATCCGTCGCGGTAGATGAGGTCTGTGGCTTCGCAGTCGATGGCTATGTCGAGGGGTTCGTTGCCTGCCACGCGCTTGCCTGTCTTGGGGTCGAGCTCTATGAGGCGTATGTTGCCGAAATATGTGCCGTAGCTGACCCAGAGGCGGCCTGTGGTGGGGTCGAGGAGCAAGCCTGGGTCGATGGCATCGTTGTCTTCCAGTCCGTCGGATGCTGCCACCTCGATGGCTTCGGTATATTTGAACTTAGGCGACTTGGGGTCGAGCGTCTTGTTCCACATGGTCAGGATGCGTCCGTGGTGTCCGCCGCCGAGGCCTCCGCCTGTGGCTCCGTAGATGACGAGGTAGCGGTCGCCTATCTTGAGCACGTCGGGAGCTGCTCCTCCGCCGGGGCGTTCTGCTCCTGAATGCCATGTCCATCCGTCTTCGGAGATGAGTCCGCCTCCGCCTGTGCCGAAGGTGTAGTATTTGCCGTCGCACTCAGCGATGGTGGAGGGGTCGTGGATGTATGGTTGTCCTGTCTGGGCTTGGGAGGTGAGCGACATGAGCAGTGCTGCTGCTGTGGTCAGTATATGGAGGTTTTTCATTGCTGTATGTTGGGGGGATATGGGGGTCATTGGTGATTGATAGTGATATTTCTTACTGGCTGTCCTTTCTCGTCGAGTAGTCTGACGCAGAAGTCGCTCATGCCGGGTCCGTTGATGACGGCTCCTCGGAGTATGTTGCGGCCTTTCTTGAGGGTGAGGCGTGGTGACATGCCGTCGTCTTCCACCATGCGGCGGTCGCCTGAGAGGAGGAGGGCTTCCGCGCCGTTGAGCCACCACATGGAGGCTGAGTTGGAGCCTACGGCGAGGCGCACATTGTCTATCTGCTCTGGGCTGTCGATGATGGTGACCGCCCAGAAGAGGACTCCGTAGACGGGTCTGTTGGTTTGTTCGGCGAAGCGGAAGAGCTTGAGGTTGTATTTTGCGCTCTCGAGGGCGTGCCATGTGAGTGTCTGCTTGCCTACCTTGACTTTCTGTCCGTCTTTGGGCATGGTGGTGAACTGTCCCTTGAAGTATTCGCGGTTGAACTCTTCTCGGAGGTAGGAGTCGGTGAAGACTATGTTGGTGGGGTTGGGTTTGTCGATGGCTTCGAGTACCATCCATCGGCGGATGAATCCTTGGGCGTCGGGGGTGGAGGCTGTGGTGGGTGCTGGGGAGTAGTATTTGTCGTGGTTCTTGAACTGCAGCCAGTCGACATGCAGCTCGCCTCCGTCGCAGCAGAGGCAGAGGTCGGTCACTCCGGCTGGCAGGTGCTGCACCTCGGCTGTCACGTTCATCCACTTGCCGCTGTAGTCGCGTGGGTGCTGGCCTTCGGTCTTGACGATGACCTTGGCTTGTGCTATGACTTTGCCTTTAGGTCCGCCTGCGCGCAGGGTGAAGGAGGTGTTGTCCTGTGCCATGACGTTGGCTACCATGTAGCTGCGGCTCATGCCTGAGAAGTCGACGTCGGCGTAGGAGGCCCAGCTGCCTTTGTGTGGGAGGATGAGTTCCCAGCCGCGGAAGGTGTCTACGGTGTCGAGGAGGACGGAGCTGACTCCCTCGGAAGCCTTGCTGTAGCGGTCTATCTGCAGTCGCTCTGTGGCTTTGTTGATGCCTACGCCTCGGAGGGTTGGGGTGACTTCCTTGATGGTGCCGTCAGAAAGGAATGTTAGGCGGTCGATGCGTGTGGAGCGTCGCTTGTCCATGGAGGGGGAGTAGTCGTTGTGGTGGTAGAAGAGGTACCACTGTCCGCGGTAAGGCAGGATGGAGTGGTGGTTGGTCCAGCAGCCTGTTGGCGACTCGGCCATGATGATGCCCTTGAAGTCCCAGGGTCCGAGGGGGCTGTCGGACATGGCGTAGGCAAGGGTCTCTGTGCCTTTGTCTTTTCTGACCCAGGGGAAGGTGAGGTAGTAGTGGCCGTCGTGTTTGAAGGCGAATGGGCCTTCTTTGAATCCGTCGGGCAGACCTTCCATGTTTTTCACTTCGCCGTCGAGCGACATGAGGTCGGAGGTGAGCTTGGCTCCTCTCATGGGGCCTCCTGCCCAGTACATGTATGCCTGGCCGTCGTCGTCGATGAGGACGGAGGGGTCGATGCCCATGACTCCCTTGATGGGCTCAGGGGCACAGGTGAATGGACCTTCGGGCTTGTCGGCTGTGGCTACTCCGATGGCGAAGCCTCGTCCGCTCTTGGGGGCTGAGGGGAAGAAGAAATAGTATTTGCCGTCTTTGCAGACGCAGTCAGGCGCCCACATGGAGTAGGAGTCGGGGCGCACCCAGGGCACTTCGTTTTGTGTGACGATGACTCCATGGTCTGTCCATTCGGTGAGGTTGTCGGAGGAGAAGACGTGGTAGTCGGCCATGCAGAACCAGTCTTGCCGCTGTCCCTCGGGGGCTGGTATGTCGTGGGAGGGGTAGAGGTATACCCTGTCGTTGAACACACGCGCTGTGGGGTCGGCCGAGAACTGGTCGCGGATGACGGGATTTTGTGCTGTCGCCCATGCTGCTGAGAGCATTAGCGATGTGATTAGGATAGTTTTTCTCATTATAATAAGATTAAGGTTTTAGGTGTATTTTTGGGGGGAGGGGTAGTTTTTCTTGATTGTGCGCACCTGCTTGTCAGATGAGGAGCTGACGGGCGCACTCCCAGATGAGTACGCCTGCTGTGGTGCTGACGTTGAGCGAATGTTTGGTGCCGTATTGGGGTATCTCTATGCAGGCGTCGGAGGCGTTGACGACTTCTTGCTTTACTCCCTTGACTTCATTGCCGAGGACGATGGCAAATCGCTGTCCCATGGGGCGGAGGTCGAGATGCTGGAGGAGGGTGGACCCTTCGCACTGCTCGATGCTGAGCACGGTGTAGCCTGCTGACCTGAGGTGGGCGATGGCTTCCATGGTGGTGTCGAAGTGTTGCCACGCTACTGTGTCTTCGGCTCCGAGGGCTGTCTTGTGGATCTCTGGATGGGGTGGGCAGGCGGTGATGCCGCACAGGTAGATGGCTTCTACCCTGAAGGCGTCGGCTGTGCGGAAGACGCTGCCTACATTGTACATGCTCCTCACATCGTCGAGGACGACGACGAGGGGCATCTTGTCTGAGGCCTTGAACTCTTCTACGTTCATGCGTCCCATTTCTGTTATCTTGAGTTTTCTCATTGATGTTGAGGGGTAGGGGGTGAGGGTAAGGGGTTAAGGGGTTAAAAGGGTTAAGGGGCTACATCTGTCCGCTCTCGATGAGCAGTATGGCCCTTTCGGTCAGGCGGTCGTCGACCTCAGGGTCGTATTCTTTCTTGAGGCTGGCGCCGAAGAGGCTGGCGAAGGCGTTGTAGAAGCCGGCTTTGAAGCCGCCCATGTATTTCTTGATGAGTTCGTAGCCTGTCATGTCGCACTGGCGGTCGATGAGTTTGATGAGGAGTTTGCCCTGGGCGAAGGTGAGTTTTTTGAGGCGCGGATAGTATTCGGCCTTGAGTTCTTTTTCTTGCTGCTTGAGGTAGGCGTCTTTCTCTTTCTTTGTGGGCAGGGAGTCCATGTGGGCTATGGTGCGGTTGACGGTGGCTTGTATCTCGCATGCCAAGGGGTAGACTTTTTTGATGTTGTTGGCTATCTTGTAGTATTTGCGTGCCTGGGCAGGACTCTTGAAGACGAGTTTGTCGAAGACGTAGAAGTCGCCGTAGACGAAGCTGGGTATCATCTCGCCCTCGTAGTTGACCATGCCTGTGTATTGCATCGGGTGGGAGAAGATGGGCTCGCCTGTCATCTCACGGTCAGTGGCGGCATCAGCTTTTACTTGCTGTGCCGCTGCTGTCAGCAGCGAGGCCATGAGTATCAGGACGGCGGCTGTGAGACGCAACGATGGTGTGGTCGGTGATGTCATGCTGGTATGTTTCTTTACTCAAAAAAGTTGGGTGTGTATAACTGTTTCTACACTGATCGTATGGGACAGGATGCAAAATTAGCAAGAAAAAAGCACATAGAGGCACAATTAGGAAATAATAACTGATATTTTAAGTCATTTTAATCAAGATGCCACCCTGACGGCGGTGAAATGGCCTATTCGGAATCCTCTGTCGTTGCAAAATGGCAGGCACAGGACGGAAAAGACTGGGCAAAGATTGTTTTTTCCTTTGCAAGATTTGACCATGACAATTTTTTTGAATAATTTTGCCGTCAAAAACAAAATTGAAGAATATGAGCAAACAGAAATACTATGTCGTATGGGAAGGTGTGGAAGACGGAGTGTACACTACGTGGGAGGCATGCCAGGAGGCTGTGAAGGGGTTCTCGGGAGCTAAATACATGGCTTTTAAGGATGAGAATGAGGCGGAGGAAGCGTACGCTATGGGGTATGAGGCATATATGGAAAGGGCGGTGAAGGCTAAGGCTGCTTCGGCTGAGGCTGCTGCATCGCATGACGCGTCATCGTCTTCTGCCCAATGTGACGCGTCATCGTCTTCAGCTCAACGTAGCTCATCGTCTGCTCCTGTGCTGCCTGCTGCTGCCATCAGGGATGCCATAGCTGTCGATGCCGCATGCAGCGGCAATCCGGGGGCGATGGAATATCGTGGTGTCTATCTGCGCACGGGCAAGGAGATTTTTCACTTTGGCCCTGTCTACGGCACAAACAATATTGGGGAATTTCTGGCCATTGTTCATGGTCTGGCTCTGCTCAAGCAGAGGGGGCTGCACTCCATGCCCATCTACAGCGACAGTGTCAACGCTCAGCTGTGGGTGAGGAAGAAGGCTTGCCGCACAACGCTCGCTCGCACGCCCAAGACGGAGGAGCTCTATCAGCTCATAGAGAGGGCTGAGAGATGGCTCAAGAACAATGGGTACTCCAACCCTATCATCAAATGGCCAACGGAGGACTGGGGGGAGATACCTGCTGACTTTGGCAGGAAATGAGGAGAAGGTGAGAGGGGCGGAATGAGGTGTGCAAAACAGCATGCCGGGTGTACAAATAGGTGCAGTAAAAGGGGGGAAAAGCATCTTTTTTGTGACAATGCCCCCTTGGATGCAAAAATATTATGTGTAACATGCGTCGTATATGCTATAATTATGCTAACTTTGTAATCGAAAGATGCATGTGTACACATTTTTATATAATAGAGCGTGGGCGTGACATCGCCACAGGATGATTTGTCCTGACAGAGTGCGTCGAACAAAAAATATCGCAACCTATAGACAGAACTTAACGAACGTTTTTGTCAAGCCAGATGGACAGAGCCAAGCTCGCTTGAGCTCTGCTATGGCGAAAAAACGTCTGTCGAAGACGAACCATGAAAACAAATGGGGACAATAAGGACGATAAACGAATATTATACACTATATACATAACACTCGACAATGGGAAGAATACTTATTATCGGAGCGGGAGGAGTAGCCTCCGTCGCTGCACACAAGGTCGCACAGAATAGCGACATCTTTACTGACATCATGATTGCCAGCCGCACAGAGTCAAAGTGCAAGGCTCTGGCTAAGGCTATTGAGGACAAGGGACTCGTGCCTGCCGGAAGCATAAAGACCGCACAGGTGGATGCTGACGATGTGCCTGCTCTCGTGGAGCTCTTCAACAGCTATAAGCCAGACCTCGTCATGAACCTCGCCCTCCCATATCAGGACCTGACCATCATGGAGGCATGTCTGCAGAGCGGTGTGAGCTATCTCGACACAGCCAACTATGAGCCAAAGGACGAGGCGCACTTCGAGTACTCATGGCAGTGGGCTTTCAAAGAAAGATTTGAGAAAGCAGGGCTTACAGCCATCCTCGGCTGCGGATTTGACCCGGGCGTGACTTCCATCTATACTGCATACGCTGCTAAGCACCACTTTGACGAGATACAGTATCTCGACATCGTGGACTGCAATGCCGGTGACCACCACAAGGCGTTCGCCACAAACTTCAATCCGGAAATAAACATCAGAGAGATCACTCAGAAGGGACTCTACTGGGAAAACGGCAAGTGGGTCGAGACTGA
Organism: Bacteroidaceae bacterium; assembly: GCA_016302435.1. Classification (GTDB taxonomy): domain Bacteria; phylum Bacteroidota; class Bacteroidia; order Bacteroidales; family Bacteroidaceae; genus Minthosoma. The sequence goes on along the minus strand of JAEDNQ010000002.1, from coordinate 11,305 downwards.
GCCTCTTGAGATACACCAGCCTCTCACATATCCCGAGATAGGACCGAAGGAGTCTTATCTGCTACACCACGAGGAGATAGAGTCGCTCGTGAAGAACTATCCTACCATCAAGCGCGCTCGCTTCTGGATGACTTTTGGCGAACAGTATCTCAAGCACCTCGACGTGATACAGAACATTGGCATGTCGCGCATAGACGAGATAGAATATACAGCTGAGGCTGCTGACGGCAGCGGTCCTGTGAAGGTGAAGATTGTGCCTCTGCAGTTCCTCAAGGCTGTTCTGCCCAACCCGCAGGACCTCGGAGAGAACTACGAGGGACAGACAAGCATCGGATGCCGCATCCGCGGTCTCAAGGACGGAAAGGAGACGACATACTATGTCTACAACAACTGCTCACACCAGGCTGCATATGAGGAGACTGGCATGCAGGGCGTCAGCTACACTACGGGTGTGCCTGCCATGATTGGCGCCATGATGTTCATGAAGGGTATATGGAAGCGTCCGGGTGTATGGAATGTGGAGGAGTTTGACCCAGACCCATTCATGGAACAGCTCAACAAGCAGGGACTCCCATGGCACGAGATTCACGGCGGTGACCTCGAGCTGTAATGGCAGGACGGCTGAAGTACGAAGGATATTCAAGAAACCAACCTTTAAACATTTGAAACCACAACTTATATATGGCAAAGACAACAAAGACACAGGACGAGGCATCGCTCATGATGGCAGAGAAACTCAAAGCGCTGCAGACCACATTAGATAGGATAGACAAGGCCTATGGCAAGGGGTCCATCATGCGCATGGGCGAAGAAATAGTGGAGAAGGTGCCAGTGATACCCACTGGTTCGTTAGGACTCGATGCTGCTCTCGGTGTGGGCGGCTACCCAAAGGGACGCATCATCGAAATCTTCGGTCCTGAGTCATCTGGTAAGACCACACTCGCCATACATGCCATCGCTGAGAGCCAGAAGAGAGGCGGCATAGCTGCTTTCATCGACGCGGAGCATGCCTTCGACCGCTTCTACGCTCAAAATCTCGGCGTGGACACAAGCAACCTGCTCATAAGCCAGCCCGACAATGGTGAGCAGGCTTTAGAGATAGCCGACCAGCTCATTCGCTCCAACGCTATCGACATCATCGTCATCGACTCAGTGGCAGCCCTGACTCCAAAGGCTGAGATAGAGGGCGACATGGGCGACAACAAGGTGGGACTCCAGGCGAGACTCATGAGCCAGGCGCTGCGCAAGCTCACTGCCAGCATCAGCAAGGCTAAGACCACTTGCATCTTCATCAACCAGCTGAGAGAGAAAATCGGCGTGATGTTTGGCAATCCGGAGACTACAACTGGCGGTAATGCGCTCAAGTTCTATGCGAGCGTGCGCATAGACGTCAGAAAGAGCACTCCTATAAAGAATGGTGAGGATGTCATCGGCAACCTCACGAAGGTGAAGATTGTCAAGAACAAGGTGGCTCCCCCATTCCGCAAGTGCGAGTTTGACATCATGTATGGTGAAGGCATCAGCCGCAGCGGAGAAATCGTCGACCTCGGAGTGGATACGGGCATCATACAGAAGAGCGGCAGCTGGTACAGCTATTCCGGACAAAGGCTCGCCCAGGGACGTGACGCCACAAAGCAGCTCTTGATAGACAATACCGAACTGGCTGAGGAAATAGAGGCTAAGATTCTTGCTTCCATATCTGGCACAGAATACACGCCGTCATCTTCTGACGACGAGCCCGAAATGACTGAGGATTAATGTCTGAACTTTCTCTTGGGGCTTGCAGGCAAACATGCTTAGGGACGGTGAAGACTTTGCTACAGCCTGAGCATGCTCAGGGACGGAAATGACTTTCAAACAGTACATCCACTTCTATAGACCACATCTATATGCAGTTAGCGAAATCAAAATGGAAATATGAGGTCATTGACTACCTCTTCATCACCCTTGGCCTTGCCATATACGCGCTCGGATGGACAGCCTTCCTGCTCCCATACGAGATAGTGTCTGGCGGTCTGTCGGGTGTGTGTGCCATCATCTACTATGCTACAGGCTTAGAGGTGCAGAACACATACCTCGTGCTCAACGCTCTCCTCCTGCTCGCAGCCATCAAGATTCTCGGCGTCAAGTTTTGCATCAAGACCATCTATGCCGTACTCGTCCTCACCTTCCTCCTTTGGGCTGCCCAGCGCCTGCTCATGATGGGGGCGGGCTCAACTGACGGACATCTGCCTAAGTTCCTTGGCGAAGGGCAGGAGTTCATGGCTGTCATCATCGGTTCGGCCATGTGCGGCATGGGACTCGCTCAGTGCTTCATCCATGAGGGAAGCACGGGAGGTACAGACATTATAGCTGCTATAGTCAACAAATACAAGAACATAAGTCTCGGACGAATGCTCCTGTATCTCGACATCGTCATTGTCAGCTCCTCATACTTCGTCTTCCGCGACTGGCGTTGCCTCGTCTTCGGTTTTGTCGACATGATAGTATGTTCCACTGTCCTCGACTACGTCATGAACTACATGCAGCAGTCGGTGCAGTTCTTCATCATCACCAAACATCCGGAGGAGATATATAAGTCTATCATAAAAGACATGGATCGCTCCGCCACTCTCATCAATGCCACTGGATGTTACAGCGGCGAACCGGTCAGCATCCTCATGGTGGTCATCAAGAAAAATGAGTCCGTGAGCCTATTCCGTCTCATCAAGTCCGTCGACCCCGCAGCCTTCATCTCGCAGACAAAGGCGCAGGGAGTATATGGAGAAGGGTTTGACCGCATCAAGATTTGACCCACGTCAAGATACGACAGCATGAATATGTAACCACATCAAGATATGACCCACACCACAGCACCCGTAGCCATGTTTGTGTACAACAGGGTGGACAATACCCAATCCACTCTACGTCATCTTCTGGCCAACGATATGGCCAGGGACACGGACCTCTTTGTCTTCTCCGACGGAGGCAAGGACGAGGCTTCGTGGGCAAGGGTGAATGAGGTGAGGAGGTATCTGCATGGCTTAAAGGAGCTGGTGGACAGCAACCGCAGCTTGAAGTCGATGACCATAGTGGAGCGTCAGACCAACATCTATCTCGAACGCAACATCACGGAGGGCATAGCACAGGTCTTTGAGTCATACGACCGCATCATAGTGCTTGAAGACGATATATGCACCTCGCCCTACTATCTGAGATACATGAATCAGGCCTTTGAGGTATATAAGGATGTCAAACGGGTGATGCACATAGCAGGATTCACCAATTTGTGTCTCCCCATACCTGATGACGGGGCACCACCCTTCTATTTCACTCCTCACATGTCTGGTTGGGGGTGGGGAACATGGAGAGACCGGTGGCGAGAGCATTTTGTCCACTACCAGTCGAAGCAAGAAGCTCTGAAAGGCATGACACAGGCCGATATGGACGCTATGCAATATGGAGGAGTGTTCCCTTGCCTCAAGAGCCTCGACAGAAGTCCCATCCCATGGGATATATGTTGGGAAATAGCCATCTACAAGGCAGGAGGACTTTGCCTGACACCTTGCCGCACACTCGTGCGCAACATCGGTCTGCAAAGCGGCACCCACTTTCGTGCCTTCAGCATGTTGCAGTCTTACGAGTTCGACCGACCGCCTCTGCAGCAACCGATAGAGGTGAGGCTGGTGGACAAGATAGAAAAAGACCCGCACATCGAAGCGCTCTTCGCTGAGGCCATTCGCGACTGGGGCATCAGATACACCCCTCTTGGCAAGTGCGTGCGCTTCGTCTACAAGATGTGGAAAGGGAAGAAATGAAAGCACTGATGTGCATACCACCAATAAGTATTTTAACTTTTAACTACACAATACGCACGCTATGACATTAGAAGAATTTAATCAAATAAACTGGCACAGAGGAAATATCGTACGCCTGACAAATGGCAAAGAGTACCCTGTAAAGAAGACAAGAAAGAATTGGCTTATCCTTTATTCCGTAGAGTATCATCAGTTCTTCATAGTCAACCATACCTACGTTGCCGAACGCGTTTCAGACAATGTTCTCCCTACTCGCGGAGAAATGATTAGGGAACGCGAAGCTGAGATACAGAAGGCTATTGACGAGGGACGCCCCATTCCTGATTTACCGCCAATACCCGGAGTTTATATACAATCAGACGCGTCCACAAGACTGAGGAAAAGAGAGGACAAGGAGAGTGTTAAGGCGAAGGCTGCTATAAAGGCAAAAGCCATGGCTATGGCAAAAGCTCAGGAATCACCTTATGGGTATCAACGCTCAGCATCCTACAACACTGAGAACTTCAATCCGTTCCAAAAGAATGGTGACTCAGACAAAAAACGTCCCTACACAAGGGTGGCTTCCTCTGACGAAAACAATCGTCCCTACTCAAGAGTGGCATCTACAGACAGCAATGAACCCATTGTGAACGCTCAGTCAGGTGAGGATAGTGCTCCAGCTAAACCCAAGCGCAAGCGCATCGTAATGCGCAAGCCGGTTGTGGCAGTCGAGAGAGTGACTCCTCGCAATGATCAAGACGACAATAAGTAAAGGTGGGGTCTATTAAGGTGGGGGCAAAAGCATAAGTCCAACGCATTTCATCACACATAAATGTTATACGCTTTTGCCCTTACAGGGCGATAATGTTATCCTCATATTTGCATTAACCCAGGGTGCCGCTTCGCTTTGCCCTGGGCTATGTGCTTTTGCCCTTTCAGGGCGAACACCCATCCGTGTTCATCCGTGAAAAAATATTTTTATGACAATTGCCGTTACATTGCCGACAATTGCTGTTTACCCGTCCGCCCAGCGGACTCCCATTAGTTTAGTTTTTAAGCAGCAATTTCCAGCAATTACCCAGCAATTTTTTCAAGGTAATATTTTCCTGACCATTCCTGGTTCATTCTCGACAATTCCTGACAACAACAAAGTCCGCTAGCGGACATCTGTTTATCATCTGTCTGACATCTGCGGATAAACTTCAATCATCGGAATTTTAAACGGATTATCAGTCTCAGTTTTGTCTCAGTTCCGATGATAAATGATTGACCCATCCGCCCTGCGGATCCCATTATTCATTATATCAATACTCCAGGAGTTTGTCGAGAGCATCCTTGTTCTCTGGCAAAGAATAGAAGCTGGCGAACTCTGTGGGTGACATGGCATAGTACTCATGGAACGACGTGGTGAAATAAGAGTGGCTGGAGAAGCCGCATTTGCTGGCTATCTCATTGATGGTCATCTTATTGTACACGAGCATATAGGCAGCTTGCTTCAGACGGAAGATGCGGATGAAGATGTTGGTAGTGACACCATAACGCGCTTTCATCTTGCGCGACAGGTGCACACGGCTCATACCTACCTCCTCACTGAGTTGCATGACAGAAAAGTCGGAGTTGTCGATATGTTTCTTTATGATGTCATTTATGCGCTGGAAAAGTTTCTCCTCCACGTTGACGGATTCGATGCTTTCGCTGTCCACCATGAGGTCCTTGAGGTTGGCTTTGATGCGCAGATTGTCCAAGACCCTCAATACTTGCGAGATAGCTGAGCGCAAGAGCATGATGTTGACAGGCTTTTCGAGATAGTGGTCCACATAGTTGTTGAGACTGAGCAGCTTGAGCGTCTCGTCGCCTTCGCCTGTGAGCATGATGACAGGTATGTGAGCCGTGTCGGGGGTTGTCTTTATCTTGTTGCTCAGCTCCATGCCGTTGCCGTCGGGCATGCGGTAGTCGGTGACGACGACATCGGGGCGGCTTGCGAGCACAGCTTTCCAGCCTGCGTTACCAGAGAAGGCGATGATGACGTTGTATGTCTTTTCTAATTGGCTCTTCACGTATGAGGAGAGTTCGGTGTCATCGTCGACGAGCAGCACCGTCTTGCGATCTTTGTCTTCGACGACGACCTCAGGAAGGGCATTGAGCGGAAGGGTGACGACAAACTCCACTCCTTCGGGCTCAACATTGCGTGCCTCTATGTTGCCCTGGTGCATCTTCACCAGCTCGTAGACGAGATTGAGGCCTATGCCTGAGCCTGTGCGGTCGTTGCCCGACGTGCCTTGGTAGAATCTTTCCCACAGGTGGCTTATGTCGTTGGGAGCGATGTGTGCGCCCGAGTTGAAGAATGTCAACTGGGCGTTGTTGCCCTCCTTCTGGCTTGACACCTTGATAGTGCCACCCTCAGGCGTGAACTTGAAGGCGTTGGACAGGATGTTGGACAAGACTTTCTCGAAGTGTGTGGGGTCGATCATGACGGGGAGTTCTTCCTCCTGGTTGTCGATGACGAAATTGATGCGCTTGACCATAGCGATGCCCTTGAACTGCTCGTATACCTGTTCGCTATACTCCACGTAGTCAACTTCCTCGAGCTTGAGCTTCAACTGTCCGGCATCTATCTTGCGTATGTCGGTAATCTGCTTGACGAGGTCGAGGAGTCGGTTGCAGTTGCGCAGCATGGTGGAGTAGAGCGACTGGTGGTCGGCGTCGCTGTCTTCGTGCATGAGCTGGCGCAGTGGCGACTCTATCATGGTGAGAGGTGAGCGGAGCTCATGGGTGATGGACGTGAAGAGTTTGAGTTTGGCTTCTTTTATGCGGTCTCTCTCTGCCGACTTGCGTATGAGTTCTTTCTGAGCCTTGCGTATCTGCATCTGCTGGTAGACGGCATAGGCTATGATGAGCAGGAAGCAGGCGTAGGCTATGAATGCCCAGGTGCTGGCATACCATGGGGCTGCCACGGATATGTCTATGGTGTTCTCCGTATATTCGGTGGGGTTGTCCTCAAGATATGCTCTCACGCGGAAGACATAGTCTCCTGCAGGCAGGGAGGAGTAGTTGGCCTGGTGAGACACTGCGTCCCTGTGCCACTGTGTCTCATGTCCCTCGAGCAGGTAGTCATAGTGTATGCGGTCGGGGTCGCCTATCTCGGCTGAGGCGAAGTCGATGGTGAACGAGCTGTTGTCGTGGTCGAGTTCTATGCTCTTGGCGTAGAAGATGTTGGCATCGAGACGCTCGGTGTGCAGCGGTGTGGACAGCTGGGTGAAGAAGACATGGTCAATGTTCATCTTGCGGTCGATGATGAGGTCGGGGGTGAAGCATATTATGCCGTTGTCTCCGCCGAAGAGTATGTAGCCCTTGCCTGGCTTGACAGCCGAATTGCGGTGAAACTCCCCTATCTCATATCCGCTGAATGAGGAGAAGTTGCGGATGTGGTATGTGTCTTTCTCCATTGAGGCTATGTTGGTGCGTGTGGCAAGCCAGATGCGTTCTTTGGTGATTGTTATGGAGCGTATGGCTTTGCATGCCAGTCCGTCGGCGTCGGAGATGAGTCGTTGCTTCTTGCTATTTATATTATATATGAGTAGTCCTTCCTCACAGCCTATGAGGATGTTGTCTCCGTCCTGTCTGATGGCGCTTGGATTGTTGATGGGGATTCCGTCGAGTGATATATGTTGAGTCTCTCGGGTCTGCTGATTGTAGTAGAGCAGACCGCTGCTGGTGCCTATCCACAGTGTGCCGCAGGTGTCGAGGTATATGGCGCTCACCCATTGGTTATAGTCATCGGGGAGTTTGATTTGCTTTGTCTTCTTCTCTGCTGCGTTGATGCAGATGACTCCGTTGCCGTTGGTCGCCACGAGCAGTTGGTCGCTGTTCTTGTCATAGTGCATGCTCATCACCAGGATTTTGGCGAGCGATTCCACTCCTGCGTCAGTCCATCTGCCGTCTTTCAAATACTGCACTCCTCCTCCGAAGCTTCCAGCCCAGATGGTGCCTCGCTTGTCTACCTTGATGTCCTGCACGAGCATGGAGCGCAGTCCCTCGTTGACAGGTCGGGCTGTTGCCAGTCTCATGCCGTCGGTGGTGAAGACTCCACATCCGTCGGTCGCTACCCAGTAGTTTTGCTGCTCGTCTATCTCCATGGATGTGACACATGTGGCGTTCTGCCCGTTTTCGAGGGGCGAGATGGGGTGGTAGTGGAAGCAGTCGGTCTGAGGTGGTATGACGACGAGTCCCTTTTGGAAGAAGACTGCTATGACATTGCCATTGTTGTCTTCTGTCATGTCCATCACCTTGCCGTAGGATATGTCCACGCCCGAGGCCTGTCGGGTATAGGGTATGAGAGTGAGATTGTCGCCGTCCTTGAGCAGTTGCCAGAGTCCTCTGCCATCGGTGCCTATGAGCACTTTGTTGTCGCGTGTCTTGATGATTGACCTGACGCACATGTCGTTGTTGGGCAGGTCGATGGTGCGCACGGTGCGTGTCTTGTCCTCGTAGATGAGCAGTCCGTGGGTGGTGCCGACGAAGATGCCGCGCCCCGTCTCCAAGAGTCGGGTGACGCTACTGCCTGAGAGTATGCGCTGAGCTTCTGGGGTATAGTCGATGTGCATGCCCTTCATGGCATTGAGGTCTACACATACGAGCGGTGTGCTGTTGGTGGTGACCCAGAGGCGGTGTTTTCTGTCTATGAGAGGTTGGGTGACAAATCCGTCGAGCACAATGTCGTTTATCTTGCTGGCCAGTTTGCTGTCCTCTTCCAGCGTCTTGGTGTTCAGCACGTGAACCTTGAAGCCGTCGGTTGTGACGAGGACGTGGTCCTTCTTGGGATAGTCAATGATGGCATTGGCAGCATTTCCGTATCTGAGGGCTGTGCTGTCGTTGGCGGTGCTGACAAGGGAGAGTTCGGAGGTGCGGGAGTTGAAGCGGTAGAGTCCCTGTGAGGTGCACACCAGATAGTAGCCCTCGCCTGTCTCTTTCACTCCGTATGCTCTCTGGAAGAGTTCCTTGCCATCCTTGTCGGTTGAGCTCAGATACTGAAACTTGGTGCCGTCAAACATGCCCAGTGTGCTGTAGCCAGACACCCACACGAATCCGTGGGAGTCTATGTCAACACTGCTGCAGCTGCTGGTTTTCAGTCCGTGTTTATTGGAGTATAATCGAGCCACTTGCGCGCACAGGCGTGCAGGCATGATAAGTGATAGTGTCAATAGTAGCAAAGCTAATAGACGTGGCTTTTGGATAGTTGTTTGCATTATGTAGTCGTTAAATAGATTAGTCAGTTTTCTTTTGGTGATGGAGAGTGGTATTAGCTCTTCTTTCTGTTCCCCGCAGTGTGTGGATTTGCTTCGTTGATGGACAAAGTGGGGAGGGTAGGTGGTGTGTTGGTGTGTGATGACTCAACGGGTGTTTTTGTCATACAGCATTGCAAAGTTACGTTTTATTTCCTTTTCGTACAACACTTTTAGTGAAAATATCGCTTCAAGTCAAGAAACATTTCCTTAAAATAAACGAAACACACCTATTTTCATGCCTAAAAATAACACCACAATCGTGCCAAATAGTTGCGCAGAACTATTTTTCGTTTGGCAGATATGTATAAAGTTTGTATATTTGCATCGGATTTCCAAAACCGAAACCCACCAATTCTTTATCAATTATTCAAACAAACTAATCATTCACAACTAAACAAAATCCTTATCTTATGAAGAAAATGTTACTTACAGCGTCTATGCTCTTTGTGGGCGTGACAGCAACCTTTGCTCAGGTGCCTGACGCATCTGGCTGGCAGAAGGGTGACGACATCACCGACAAGGTGAACTGGGGTAACCTTAGTTTCTCCGACGAGGCATCTGAATCTCCTTCTGGCATGAACTACTGGAAGCTTGATGCTTCTAAGGGTAGCTTCACCAAGACTGGCGGTCTCTTTGAGGTGTACGACGGTGCTGATGTCGACCTCTATCAGTATGTGGAACTTCCAGCTGGTATGTACCGCATGGAGGCGCAGGCATACTACCGCTTCGGAACCTCTTGGGCAGAAGACCCTACAAAGTTCGGCACAGAGGAATGGCAAGACCTTGCCCAGATGTACGTGCAGAACGGCATCTACGACATCGACAGTGAGGCTTTCACAGCTGGACGCACATTCCAGACCCCTGTCATGCCACGCCTCTTCCCTATGCATGATACGCAGATATATGTTGACGAAGTGAAGGAAGGCTGGGACATGTCTGACGGCAACTACACTGTCAACGGACAGTCTGTATGGGGTCCATGCTCAGTGCCAGGTTCACTCCTTTGGTTCGGTCAGGGTCTCTACGGACCTTACACCGACGAAGATAACAACATTAAATATAATACTGTGTCTTTCTTCCTCACACAGGATGGCTACGCACGTGTAGGTATCTCAAAGAAAGAAGCCAAGGAGGCTGACTCCTTCATGGCAACAAACTTCAAGCTCTACTACGAGGGACCAGCCGACGAGGCTGTTGAGCTCATGGCTCTTCAGGACGAGGTACAGGTACTTTACAACAAGCTTGAAGACCTGATGAACGCAAACGAAGGCCTTCTCTACACTCTCATCAACGACTACCTCTCTGGCGAGTACGATGCTGAGTACGGTCCTGCCTCAAGCATGGACAAGGAGACTTGCATAGCTGCCAAGGCTGTCCTCGGCGAATACTTCCAGAAGGCTAACGCAGCAGCTGGCTACATCGCCAACATCAAGACAGCCATCGAGAACGCTGAGGCTCTCAAGGTCAAGATTGGCGACAAGGCCACAGCCGAAGGTATCGCCACATTCCAGGCTGCTATCGACGAAGCCAAGAGCTGCATCGACCCCAACTATGAGATACAGGACGATGACAATCTCGACAAGTTCGCCGCTGCATACGAGGCTCTCCTCAACGCCCGCATGCCTTTCCTCCTCTCTCAGGACTATGTAGGCGGCAGCATCGACCTCACTCCTCTCGTGTCATATCCTTGGTTCTGCCTCCCACAGTATGAGCCAACATGGGACAGCGAGAACAACTGCTGGGTACCAAACCAGGAGACTCTCGACATGCCATACAAAGAAGGCTCAGAAGAGACATGGAGCCAGAAGGACGACACCAACGGCACTATCGACAACATAGCCAAGGGCATCAACGTATACAACCCGCTCGGCACACCTAACGCATGGGCTCAGGGCGGCAGCGGCGGCAACCTCGAGGTGTACTGGAACGACAAGCTCCCATGTATGAAGAAGTGGTCAATGCCATTTGACGGCTACCACGAGGTAAGCCAGGTCGTAACCAACATCCCTAACGGATGGTACAGCCTCAAGGCTCTCGGCCAGACATGGGGCAACGACTGGAACAACAACTGCGAACTCCATATCGCCATCGAGAGCACAGACATGAAAGCCAAGTCAGACTTCCTCCCAATCGGAGGCTGGTGGGGCAATGACATCAACCAGTGGAAAGAACTCTCTACAGACATGATTCTCGTCACTGACGGACAGGTCAAGATAGCTGCATACGACAACGGATTCGCCGCTT
>JAEDNQ010000070.1 GCA_016302435.1 Bacteroidaceae bacterium | reverse complement strand
ATAATCCCTATATATACAACAGAGACTCCCACAGCTCATGTGAACCATGGGAGTCTTATTTGACAATATTTGCTTTTTACTGTCTTGGGTAGCCGATTACTTATTAAGGGCGAGAGCTACGTTTACGGCACATGCTACTGTACAACCCACCATTGGGTTGTTGCCGATACCGAGGAAGCCCATCATCTCTACGTGTGCAGGTACTGAAGATGAACCTGCGAACTGTGCGTCTGAGTGCATGCGTCCGAGTGTGTCTGTCATACCGTATGAGGCTGGACCAGCAGCCATATTGTCTGGGTGGAGAGTACGTCCTGTACCGCCACCTGATGCTACTGAGAAGTATGGCTTGCCTGCGAGGACACGCTCCTTCTTGTATGTACCAGCTACTGGGTGCTGGAAACGAGTTGGGTTTGTAGAGTTACCTGTGATAGACACATCGACGTTCTCCTTCCAGAGGATGGCTACACCTTCGCGCACGTCATCAGCTCCGTAGCAGTTAACCTTGGCGCGTGGACCATCAGAGTATGCCTTTGTCTTCACTACCTTGAGCTCACCTGTGAAGTAGTCGAACTGTGTCTGCACGTATGTGAATCCGTTGATACGTGAGATGATCATGGCTGCGTCCTTGCCGAGACCGTTGAGGATACAGCGGAGTGGCTTCTGACGTACCTTGTTTGCCATCTCAGCAATCTTGATGGCACCTTCTGCAGCTGCAAAAGACTCGTGACCTGCGAGGAATGCGAAACACTCTGTCTCCTCGCGGAGAAGACGAGCAGCAAGGTTACCGTGGCCGATACCTACCTTACGGTCGTCAGCTACTGAACCTGGGATGCAGAATGCCTGAAGACCGATACCGATGGCCTCAGCTGCATCTGCAGCATTCTTGCAGCCCTTCTTGATAGCGATGGCTGAACCTACTACATAAGCCCACTTAGCGTTCTCGAAGCAGATGCGCTGAGTCTCTTCACATGTCATGTATGGGTCAAGACCTGCCTTCTCGCAGATTTCGTTTGCCTCTTCGATAGAGGAAATGCCGTTTTCGTTCAAAGCAGCAAGAATCTGCTTCATACGACGATCTTGTGACTCGAATTTTACTTCTCTAATCATAATTTCTTTCCTCCTTTATTATTCTTTACGTGGATCAATTGACTTAACAACTCCCTGCTCTGGCTTTGTGCGTCCGTATGTACCTGTGACACTCTTGAGAGCCTCGTTGGCATCTACGCCCTTCTTGACAGCTTCCATGAACTTGCCCATGTGTACGTACTCATAACCGCAAACCTCATTGTCCTCATCGAGGAACATCTTTGTGATGTAGCCCTCTGTGAGCTGGAGGTAACGTGTGCCCTTGAGCTTTGTGCCGTAGAGTGTACCGCACTGTGACACGAGTCCCTTGCCGAGGTCCTCAAGACCTGCACCGATGACGAGACCGCCCTCAGAGAATGCAGACTGTGTGCGTCCGTATACAATCTGGAGGAAGAGTTCGCGCATAGCTGTGTTGATGGCGTCACAAACGAGGTCTGTGTTGAGAGCCTCAAGGATTGTCTTGCCTGGGAGAATCTCTGATGCCATAGCTGCTGAGTGTGTCATACCTGAGCATCCGATTGTCTCAACGAGACACTCTTCAATGATACCCTCCTTCACGTTGAGTGAAAGCTTGCAGCAACCCTGCTGAGGTGCGCACCAACCAATACCGTGTGTCATGCCTGAGATGTCCTTGATCTCCTTAGCCTGAATCCACTTTCCTTCTTCTGGAATTGGAGCTGGACCATGATTTGGACCTTTGGCTACACAGCACATTTCCTGTACTTCTTTTGAATAAACCATAATTTTAATCCAATTTTTAATTAATAAAATTAGTTATGATGTCAGTTGTATGTCTTGGCGGCAAAAAGGCAACCTCTCCACAGCCACTTTTTCATGGTTGTCCTCTCCTGTTGTTGAGTAGGTATGTGGTGTGTCTGAGGCATGCGTTTTGCCCTTCTTTTGCTATTTCGTTATGCAAAAGTAGTGAATAAAATCAAAAAGAGAAAGATTTATAATGTTTTTTTTTAGCTAACGGCATTATTTTTTGATTTTGACACCAAAAAACCGTACCTTTGTATCATTGAATTTTACGATTAGCTAAACAAACTTATTTTATCACATCTATTTTTGCAATGAAGACAAACCTTTCTTTCTGCTACGGATATGGCATAGCTGCAGCCATGTTCCTGTCCTTGGCATCAAGTGCTGAAGCCTCTGCGGGCTCTCGTCGTGATTTGCCTCAGGCTGTCTCTTCCATTCAGCAGGCTTCGCCATCCGATACTTTGGACACTGTTCCCCTCACACGCCTCACTTCTGCCACTTACCGAGCTCCAGAGGGCAAAGAGGTATATATCCCTCGCGACCTTAGGGACAATGACTTCACGAGTGCCGACTCAAAGTGGAGTTACTCCCGATGTGCTTATACGGACGATATCATCATCTTCTGGGAGAAGCCCTTCGGAGATGACCTAAGCAAGGCTCCAGATCTTGAGGGGAAGAACATGAAGGTAGACCTTCCGAATCTGCTCAGCCGCATACAGTCCTTCTACGACTACTTCAAGAATGATCTCAAATTCATCAAACCTGGTTCCAATGCTGACCGCTACCGAATGATGGTCATGCTCAACTATTCTCTTGAGGGTACAGCCTACGGAGGCGACTACGACGGGGTAATAGGTGCGCTGTGGGTGTCTCCTGGTCGTGTGCAAGATGAGAAGCTCAACTGCATAGCCCATGAGCTTGGTCACTCCTTTCAGTCGATGATAAGCTGCGATGGCCAGGGAGAGAGCTGGGGAGGTGGAGGCATCTTCGAGATGACCAGCCAGTGGATGCTCTTCAACGTAAACCCAGAGTGGCCTACTGATGAGAACTACCATTGGCGCGCCTTCATCGACCATGCCAACCTGAGGTTTCTCGATGTAGAGAACATATATCACTCACCCTATGTTCTCGAATACTGGTGTATGAAGCGCCAAGCCCAGACTCTCATAGCTGACCTCTTCCGACAGGGCAAGAAAGGAGAAGACCCTGCCCAAACCTACATGCGCATGTTTGGCATCACCAACCGAGACCTCGCCACAGAGATGGTAGACTGCTACTCACGTCTGCTCACTTTCGATTTTCCTGGCAAGCACGAGGCCAACAAGAAATATACAGGAGAATTTGTTAATGAAAAGCCTCTGCAAGTATATGGGGCAAATGTCATCAGACTTGACACAGACGGAGAAAAGAAGGTGAAGGTGCGCTTCACATCTGAGGCCGCGGCTGACGATGGCTTCGCATACCGCCTCGTAGCAGTTGACAAAGACTGCAAAGCCACATACGGCCCCGTCATGACAAAAGATCGTGGCACCCTCTCCATGCGTCTGCCCGATGGCACTCGCGATGTCTACCTCGTTGTCACAGCCTATCCAAAAAGTGAATACCTGCCTTACACGTTCAATCCATACGCCAACGACAAACCACAGACTCCACATATATATAATTATTCATTTGAGAAATTGTAGAGTGATGTTGGTTTGAACGTCACTATCGTTACTAACGTCATAAACGGCACTATCGTTACTAACGTCATGAACGGCAAGAACGTCACGATCATCATGAACGTCACAAACAAATCAAAAACATCTCAGTAATATCACCCCTATGAAAATATGCATTTCCACCCTCGCCCTTGCCTTTGTCTCTCTGACAGCAAGTGCCCAGCAGTCAAAACCCTCGCTCATCTCCCCCGACGGCTCAATCCTAGTCTTCTTCGACACTTCTGGAAGCCGTCTATCATACACCATCACAGATGCCAACCCTTCTGTTCCTGCTTATTATGCCCTCGACAATGAGATAGCTCTCGACATCCCCGGCGTCAAGCAGGGCAAGTACAGTGTCTCCAAGCAGAAGAGCTTCACAGAGCATTTTGATGCCCCTCTCTACAAGCAGACATCTTTCAGCGACAGCTACAATCAAGTGCTTCTCAAAAGCGCAAACGGCATAAACGTAGAGTTCAGAGCATACAACAGCGGTGTGGCATACCGTTTCTACACTACCTTCTCTTCTCCCAAGGAGTGGACGGTGAAAGGAGAGACAGCAGAATTCAACTTTGCCTCCGACCACGTGGCTTACCTTCCCTACTCCACCAACGAGAAGAATCCTAAAGCCATGGCCTTCCAAGCGACATACGATGCAGCTCCACTCTCTGCCACGCGCAAGCTCAATGCCTTCCTTCCTGCCACCATCGACTGTGGCTCAGCCAAGGTCACTATCCTGGAAACAGATGTCAAAGACTATCCCGGCATGTTTGTGCTGCCCAACGACGACTTGGTTAATGCTAAGTCGGGCAATGCTGGCTCCAAAGCCCAAGAGAAGACCTCTTATGGTCTGAAGGCGGATTTTCCCCTCTATCCCAAAACCTTCGACTACTACCCATGGCGCAAGCAGAAATACGTCACCTCTACAGAAGACTTCATAGCTAAAGCCACAGGCAAGCGCCACCTCCCTTGGCGCATACTCGCCATCACACGCGATGACAAAGACATGCCTACCAATACACTGGCCTACCAGCTTGCCACTCCTTCAGCCATCAGTGGTGACACCTCATGGATACAACCTGGCAAGGTGGCATGGGACTGGTGGAACGACTGGGGACTCTCAGGTGTGGACTTCAAGGCGGGCATTAACCAGCAAACATACAAGCACTACATAGACTTTGCCTCTCGCCACCATCTGCCATACGTCATTCTCGACGAGGGATGGTACAATCCTAAGAACGGCGACATGCTAACCGTCATTCCCGAGCTCGACCTTCCTGCTCTCGTCCGCTACGGCAAGGAGAAAGGTGTCGGCATCATCCTCTGGACAGTCTTCAATGTTCTCGACGACCAGCTCGACGAAGCATGCAAGAAATACTCCGAGATGGGCATCAAAGGTTTCAAAGTAGACTTCCTCGACCGTTGTGACCAAGAGGGTATGGAGATGATATACCGGATAGCCGACCGATGTGCTGCACACAAGCTCGTGCTCGACTACCACGGGATATTCGCTCCTCAGGGCATCAACCGCACCTACCCAAATGTCATCAATTTCGAAGCCGTCTTCGGCATGGAAGAGGTGAAGTGGACAAACAGAGCGGATGTTGTCATCAATGGAAAAACTGTCAACGAGCCCTCAAAGGACATGCCACGATACGATGTCACCTTCCCCTTCATACGTGGCATGGCAGGCTATGTCGACTTCACGCCAGGCGGCATGCGCAATGCCACCAAGTCCGACTTCCAGCCCATGTACTATAACCCCATGACCATGGGAACACGTTGTCATCAGCTGGCTCACTACATCGTCCACGACAGTCCGCTGACCATGTTGGCAGACAGCCCGTCAGCCTACGACCGTGAACCCGAGTGCACTTCCTTCATTTCGTCGCTCCCCACCGTCTATGACGAGATGAGAGTCATAGGAGCCAAGATGGGCGAATACATCATCACGGCTCGTCGCAAGGGAAAGGACTGGTATGTAGCAGGCGAGACTAACTGGGACGCACGTACCGTCACCATCGACACATCCTTCCTCCCCGAAGGTACTTACCAGGTGACAGCCTTCATAGACGGACTGAATGCAGGCAAAGTAGCCACAGACTACGAGAAGCATTCCTTCACCGTCAGCACCTCTCAACTGAAAAATCAAGAAGTTAAGGTAAACATGGCAAGTGGAGGCGGATTTGCAGCAATCATAAAATCCCTGTAAAAAATACAAGATGGGTAGCAGTGAGATAGATTCCTACTGCTACCCATCCTTTTTATGTTAAAATCATGTCTTAACTCTTTATATGGACACGTGTTTCACATCTTCATGTCCACCCCTCAATCTATCTCTCCACTACCTATGCAGAGATGGTGACTCTCGTCATACACTACACAGAACTGTCCTGGAGCAACTCCGTGTATCTTCTTGTCTGCAATAAGTTTCCATTCACCTCCTATTGTATTGATAAGACATCCGGTGAGGCAATCTGGCGTATGTCGAATCTTGAAAGTCACCCTCATCTCGCGTCCCTGTTCACCTTCTACAATTGACGAAGCAAACATGTCGTCCTCAAAGGGGTTGGCAGTGATGAAATGGAAGTCGTTCATTGACAGATGATCTTTATATACCTTCTCGGGGTCGTAGCCGTGGGAGACAAAGAGGATGTTGCGCTTCAGATTCTTCTTGACAACAAACCAAGGGCCTCCGCCGAAGCCAAGGCCTTTACGCTGCCCGATGGTGTAAAACCAAAGTCCCTTGTGCTCACCTATCTTTCGGCCTGTCTCTATCTCGCGCACATCGCCTGGATTCTCACCAAGATGTGCCTTGATGTAGTCGCGAAAATCTATATTGCCTAAGAAACATATACCCTGACTGTCACGTCGCTCAGCATTCAGCAGATGAGCCCTTTCTGCCACTTCTCGTACCTCATGCTTGTACATGGCCCCGATGGGAAACATCAGTTTGGATACCTGCTGGCTGTCTATCTGACAGAGGAAGTCCGTCTGATCCTTCACAGGGTCAGGCGACGTGGCAAGCCAGACTCGGCCTTTGGCGTCCTTGTCAGTTGTGGCATAGTGACCTGTGGCAGTAAAGTCGAAGTCCTTGCCTACCACCTGCTCGAAGCACCCAAACTTGATGAGCTTGTTGCACATCACATCGGGATTGGGCGTAAGTCCCTGACGAGCCTTTTCCATGGTATATCCGACGACCTTCTCCCAGTACTCCTTGTGAAGGTCGATGACATCCAGCTGAAGACCGTAGCGGCGAGCAAGCCACTGACAGATCTCCACGTCTTCTTCCGATGTGCAGTTCCACTCCGTGTCGCGGTCAGGACCTATCTTGATGTAGAAGAGGTGGGGGTCAATACCTTGTTCCTTGAGGATGTGGACCGACACGGCTGAGTCCACACCTCCCGAAACCAATGCTGCTACTGTCTTTCCCATCACTTGCTGGCCATGGCTGACTTGAGGTTCTTAGAAATCTCCAGCATGCGGTCAATGGGCTTGATGGCCTTCTCTGCCACTTCTGGAGCAACCTTTATCTCTGGCCACTCATACTTGAGAGTGTTGTATAGCTTAGGAAGCGTGTTCAGCTTCATGAACGCACACTCATTGCATGAGCATCCCATCGTCTCGCTCATCTCTGGAGGAGCAGGTATGAAGGTCTTATCCGGACACGCCTTGGTCATCTCATGCAGTATGCCGCTTTCCGTTGCCACGATAAACTCTGTGGCCTGGCTCTTTATGGCAAAGTTGAGCAAGCCAGCCGTAGAACCGATGACATCGGCTATCTTCTGTATAGGAGCTGGGCACTCAGGATGAACCAGAACCTTTGCCTCGGGATGCTCAGCCTTGATGGCCAATATCTTTTCGAGCGAGAACTGTCCGTGAACATGACAGCCTCCGTCCCAGAGCAACATGTTGCGACCAGTCACAGCATTGATATATCCTCCAAGGTTCTTGTCGGGACCGAAAATAAGTTTCTCGTCTGCAGGGAAAGAATCAATGACAAGTTTTGCGTTGCTGGAAGTCACTACCACATCCGTCAGAGCCTTCACGTCAGCCGTAGTGTTGACGTAGCTCACAACCTTATATCCAGGGTGCTCTGCCTTGAAAGCAGCAAGGTCCTCAGCCTTGCAGCTGTCAGCTAACGAGCATCCTGCACCGAGGTCGAGCACCAGCACCTTCTTGCCTGGACAGAGAATCTTGTTCGTCTCGCCCATGAAGTGCACGCCACACATGACGATGATGTCAGCATCTGTCTTCGCCGACCACTGAGCCAGTGCCAAAGAGTCGCCTACGAAGTCTGCTATGTCCTGTACAGCTCCGTCAGTATAATAGTGAGCCAATATGACAGCATTCTTCTCCTTGCACATCTTGCGTATCTCGGCACAAAGGTCAATGCCTTCGGGGATAGGCTCGTCCACATATCCCTTCTCTATCCATGATTGTTTTGCTTCCATAATATTCATAATAAATTGTACATTATATATTATATATTTATTCATTATCAATGGTAGTGCAAAATTACTAAAAACTCGCTACACGCTAAAACTTTTACCACATTTTTTAATAAAATACGCCCTTCACCACCACCTTTTTGCTCTTAATACTTGTTATGCTCGTCATAAATATCTACTTTTGCATCAGATTTACTAATATTCGTCCTCTCTTTGGCATCAGCCTCAACAGCCTACACGACAGACATGGCTAATACCGAACACACACGGACAGTTTTTTGCTTTTTCCTTTCTCACAATAACCAACGCTAACTAATATGCACTACACCCGACATTGGCTCACAGCCATGCTCATCCTCATCCTGCTCCCTGCCCTCGCCCAGCGCATTAAGACCCCTGCAGGCACCTGGAAGCTTGAGGCTGAAGACCCTTCGACAACTGCTGTGGCAAGAGGAGACGAGATAGAAATCATCTCGCCCGCAGGAGCTACACTATGGTTCGAACACCTCATGCAGGGCAACACCATCATCGAATACGACGCACGCATAGTCAGCGACTCTGCCTTCCTCACCGACAAGGGCTCACCACGCATAAGCGACCTCAACTGCTTTTGGATGGCAGACCGCTGCGGAGGATACGGAGGCAAGTTTGCCAACAACTATGCCCTCCGCCTCTACTACATGGGCTATGGCGGCAACTGGAACACTACCACACGCTTCCGCCGCTATACAGGCTATCCGCCCTCCACCGACTCCACATGGCTCCGACCTGTCATACTGAGAGAATACACGGACCCTGACCATCTGCTGCAAGGCGACCACACTTACCACATCCGACTCGAAGCCATCGACGGACGCATACGCTACATCATCGACGGAGAGACACTTGTCGACTACATCGACCCACATCCCCTCACAAGCGGCTACTTCGGCTTCCGCACCACCCTCGCACATGCTGTCCTGTCAAACTTTCACTACACATGTTCCGACCCCGACGCCCATGGTGTGCCACTCCACTGGATAGGTGCACCAAGCAGCGGACCTGCCACCTTCGGTGTGCCCTTTGCTCCCGGCGACACACACCGACGCTCCTTCGCACTCCTCACCGACAAAGGTCAGCCACTGCCCATCGACCACCGTCCTTTGGCACTTTGGCAAGACGGCAGCAGCAAGTGGCACGCCTTCACCACCGTCATCCCTGCAGGCACTGACTCATGCCGATTGCTCCTCGTCAGCAAAAAAGAGAGCAAGAAGTACTATGGCAAAAATACAGTCTCACAGACAGCTGCCCCTTCCCTTCCACCTTTCTCCCTCACGCTCAACAACACACCTCAGCCCATCCTCCGTTCCTACACAGAACGGCAAGGACAAATAGAGACTGTACACCGATATGAGGGCAAAAACTTCATCCTCCGAGCCTATACCTACCGAGGCAGCAACACCATCAAGCTTGTCCATACACTCCTCGTGGACAGCACGCTAAATGCCAGTGGTCTCAAAGAGCTTAGCCTCCATTTCCGCCTTCCCCTCACAGGTAAAGCCCACGAGCGCTATGTCCAGTTTGACGGCCTACGCCCCATGTCCGTTCAGCCACTAATAGCCCGACGCCCCATCGACCTTGACAAGATGGACTCTCTGACATGCCTTATGCTCAAAAACATAGCGCAGTGGGACGATTTCCGCCTCTCACAACTCTCTCCCAACGCCTACTCCATACGCAAGCGCACCACGTCACTCTCCCCATGGATAGGCACCAAGGAGGGACACCGAAGCCAAGGACTCGTCTGCCTCGGCGACAGCAGCCAATGGACTGCCATACAGCTATCCGACTTCTGGCAGAGCTACCCTTCTACCCTCCTCGTACAGGGAGCAAGAGGTGACACAGCCACCGTAACCGTCAGCCTCTACTCTCCTGAAGCTGAAGCCTACTCTTTTGCCCACTACGACACCATTGCGCACTCGCTCGATGTAGCCTACGAAGATGTGCAGCCTGGTCTCAGCACAGCCTGCGGCATAGCTCGCACTTCTACCCTTTTCATCACCACTGGCACAGCACACACACCTCGTCCCTCTACTCTCGCTGAGAGATTGCCCTTGTTGCCCACACCAGACTATCTCCATCGCAAAAGAGCCTTCGGCATCTGGAGCCTGCCCACAATATGCGACCGACGCGACTCCATAGTCGAGACGACCATCAGCGACATCATGGCTTTCTACGAGAAAGAGATTGACCGCCATTGCTGGTACGGATTCTTCAACTACGGCGACATAATGCATGCCTACGATTCCTCACGAGACGAATGGCGCTACGATGTAGGCGGATATGCCTGGGACAATACCGAGTTGGCATCACCCTCCATGCTCTGGCACCAGTTTCTGCGCACAGGCTCTCCCTCCGTATGGCGCATGGCATCAGCCATGACACGCCACTGCTCAGAGGTCGACACCTATCACTTCGGTCCTCACGCCGGACTCGGGAGCCGACACAACGTCGTTCACTGGGGATGCGGAGCTAAGGAGGCACGCATCAGCGAGGCATGGTGGAACCGCTTCTACTACTATCTCACAGCCGATGACCGCACAGGCGACATACTCAGCGAAGTGAGAGATGCTGACACACTGCTCTACCATCTTGACCCCATGCGCCTCGCTCAGCCACGCTCGCTCTACCCATGCAGTGCCCCAGCTCGCCTGCGCATCGGACCCGACTGGATGGCATACGCCAGCAACTGGTATACGGAATGGGAGCGTACAGGACAAAACCGCTATCGCGACAAACTGCTCACAGGCATGCAGTCCATAGCAGACCTTCCCCACCACTTCTTCCAAGGACCACTCGCCCTCGGCTACAATCCGTCAAGCGGACGCATCTCCTCTGACCAGCCCGAACTCCAGACCACCAATCACCTTATGACAATCATGGGTGGATTCGAGCTGATGAACGAGATGATGCTCTCTCCCGACATCCACGAAGCCTCCTCCCGCTTCTTCCTCCTTTGGCAAGACTATTGCAGGCAATACCAAGACAAAGCTCTTCAGATTCGCCATAACAAGTTCCCTATACCGCGTCTCCACGGCTTTGCTGGATGGATGGGCCACAAAGAGTCAGCCACAAAGGCATGGGATGCAATCATGCTCCACCGACCTCTCGATGGCAAATCCACCATCTGGACCAACGACTGCGCCACATGGGTCATGGATGCTATCTTCATAAAAGAGACTTGCAGATAGAGTCTGAGCTACTATAGCTTTTATAGCTCCTATAGCTTTTATAGCTCCTATAGCTTTTATAGCTCC
>JAEDNQ010000069.1 GCA_016302435.1 Bacteroidaceae bacterium | reverse complement strand
TCGTATATGAATTTCTTAGAAAAGAACATCATTGCCTGCGGTGTCATAAAGCAGGGAAACATACTCAAGGTGGACAACTTCCTCAACCACCAGATAGACATAGACATCATACGTCAGATAGCCCACGAGTTCAAGCGTAGGTTTAAGGGCAAGGAGGTGACGAAGATTCTGACCATAGAGGCCAGCGGCATTGCCATAGCCACACTGCTGGGCGACATGTACGACGTGCCCGTGGTCTTCGCAAAGAAAGGACAGACGGCTAACAGCACGGACGACAAGTATGTTTCGCAAGCTTATTCTTTTACTCACAAAAAGATGAACAATGTGTTTGTCTCCAAACCATACATGCAGGCTGGTGAGAAGGTGCTCATCGTTGACGACTTCCTTGCCGACGGCCAGGCCATGGGAGCTCTCATCGACATCGTCAATCAGGCTGGAGCTGAAGTGGTAGGACTCGGATGCGCCATAGAGAAGGGGCAGCAGGGAGGTGGCGACAGACTTCGCCAGCAAGGCTATCAGGTGGAGTCTATAGCCATCATAGAGTCGATGAATGCGGAGACGGGAGAGGTGGTGTTCAGGAAATGAGCAAAGCCGCTCGGATGACTTCGTCAGTCTCGGTCACGTTGCCCGCAACGCCCCTCAAAAACTGACACTCTGAGCTCAGAGATAAATCGAAGCAAAGCGAATTAATAAGTAGGTGTGCAAAATTATTTTTATAATAATTGTATTGATTAGTGATGCATAACCAGTATGTGACATAAAGGAGTGTAGTGACTCCTACTCGACTGTTGTCACTTGCTGATAATGCGCAGTAGGCGGTGCAAGGATTATATAAATAATTTTGCACACCTACTTAGAACCCACCTTAACAGAACCCGCCCTGAACGAAAAAGAATAAGCCCAAACAATTGTCTATTCAACTGTTTGGGCTTTATCCAAGATAGGGGTTCTATGAATCCCCATCGATAAAAAGAGTTTGTTTGTGCGCCTGACAGGACTCGAACCTGCACGCCGTGAGACATTAGATCCTAAGTCTAACGCGTCTACCAATTCCGCCACAAGCGCATTTCGGGTGCAAAATTAGGCATTTATTTTGAATTGTGCAAATATTCTCGAGCTTTTTCGATGTATGTGTCTCTTTTTTGAGAAATATCTGCTCCTGACATCTGCAAATAGACATCGGGAAGGATACCGAACTCGGTATGGCGCATATTGCTGTCGTAGTATATGACGGCACTGTATCGCACCACCCACCCGTTGGGCAGTTCGCTGACGAAAGGCATGCCAGAGCCGCCGCCTGTCTGGTCGCCCATGATGGTTGTATGCGGACATCTCTTCATGCACATGACAAAATCGTTGGCTGCAGAGAAGACCGAGCGGTTGGTGAGCACAACGACTGGCTTCTGCCAGCGCACTCCGTCGGAGGCTGGCTCAAGATATTCTGCCTTGGGAGAGGAGAGGTCGCTGCGCCCCTTGCCTGTCTTGTGGGAGGCATAGCCAATGAGCACCTTCTCGTTGGTGAAGTGTGCCGCTAAGGTGTGGGCCTTGTCCATCTTTCCTCCACTGTTGTTGCGTATGTCAATGATGAGACCGCTGCATGAGGCAAGGCCATTGAGCATGACGCTGACATTGCCATCGCCTATGCCGTCTTCGAATGACTCACATCGCACATATCCTATGTTGTCGTCCAGTATCTTATATTTGAGTCCAGAGGTAATCTGATAGTCTGTACCGAGGTAGAGCTGCGCTATGGAGTCGTTGTAGTTCTCGGGATAGTCTTCGCGGAAGCTCCAGTTGCGGCCGTAGTCGAAGGGGGCAGAGATATTGACATGTCCGTCCTTGAGTTCGGCGAGCATATTGCACAAGACTTCGAAGAGCTGGTTGGCATTCATCTTGTCGTTGACCTGACGGGCATATCGTCCGTGCACTTCATCCCAGTCGAGGCCAATGGTTTCCTGCTTATAGGGGAAGAAGCAGTAGTGTTCGTCGATGATGCGCCACAGGGCCTCGAAATTGCCCATGTTGCTATTGTCGTATTCGTCCTCTTTCACACACGATGACAGGCACAGGAGGGAAAGGAGGGCGAGCATGGCGACAGAGAGTGCTGTATGCCGGATATTTGATGTGTTCATTTGCGATAGAAGTATTTATTGAAGCCTATCATAAAGGCGTGGGAGTAATTATGGTACTTCAGGTTGTTGAACTTGCTTTGGTCTATCTGTCCCATATATCCTATGCGCAGGTCGGCACTGCGGAGAGGTATGTCGAGGGTCAGTTTGGTGTGCAGGGAGGGCATATTGAAGGGGTGGACAAAGACGGCATTCTTGTCGTAGTGTCCGAGGACGAAAGTTTCGTAGTAGCTCTGCCCATAGTTGGGCGAGAAGGCCACTCCTGTCATGGGCACGCTGACTTGTCCGCGTAGCAGGAAGTTGCGACGGAGGAGGTGGAGACGGCATGTGGCGAGGAGGGAGGCATCGACAGTAAGGCTGGCTTTGGCCTGGGCGGGGTTGTTGCCGCTGCGGTCGATATAGACGCATCCGAGATAGGCGGAGGCTGCCAGTCCTGCTGCCACATTCCACCGAGTGGCGGAGCGCTCTGTAGGATTGACGATGTTGCTGCCATGAAGCATGTAGTACCATCCGTGGGAGTATCTTATGCCTCCTGCATACTCATTCATGCTGCCAGGGCGGTTTTCGTTGAATGCGCAGTTTATGTCGATGAGGGATTGTGTGGCTACGCGTCCGTCCCATCGTCTCAGCATGCGCATGGTCTCTCGCTGCAGGCGGACATCCACACCCGTATAGTTGTAGGGGGAGAGGTAGCTGTCGAGCACATTGGACGTGCCCACACCTACCATCGTGGAGTGGACTGTCTCTCTATGGATAAGCGACGGAGGCAGACTGAAGGAGGAGTCGCGCTCGGCCGTCGGCTGAGCTATGGCGAGGCAGAGGCTGAGCGATGTGGCTATGCACATCGCCAAGGCTCTACACATTATTATATTATTAATGTTGAACGTCATAAAAAAAGAACTGCTCGAAGATGGAACAAAATCCCGTCAAAACTGATTTACAGAACCTACCTGTGAGGACTAAGGAGGGCATGCCTGTGCGAACAGTGCCTGCTCGGACAGTGCCTATGCCCCAGCCTGTTTATCCTCAGAAGAGTCTTAGCTGACCTGTTATCTCATCTCTCACCTCACTGTCGCTCTTTCCCTCGTCGGGGTCGGCGACATCTATTGGTCTTGAGTCGTCGGGTCCCTCATCGTCGCCCTCTTCTTCTTCAGAGGGGAAGCGTGTGGGCTCGAGTTCCTTCACCTCAGCCAGACTGAAGTTGGTGAGCCTCTTGCCTTTGGCCTTTATGCCCTTGACGGCTATGTATTCCTCTGCGTCGACTTCGAGAGGTCCGCGGAAGGTGTCGGGCTCGTTGAAGGTCAGCTGGAGGCGAGGGAAGGCGGTGTCTGTGAGGAGTATAAGGCGGCTATTCTCGTTTTCTCCGAGATAGCTCTGCCTCTTCCTGGTGTCTTCAAAGTAGAAACGTTTGATGTAGGGCTGATTTTGGTTGTCAGCGTCCCACAGGACGGCCGTCCACACTTTCTTGGCCTTGTATTTCTCTATGCGCATGATGTTTTGCTCATAGTGGTTGTTGGAGTCGAAGTTGGAGAGATAGTAGGTGCCGTCGTCGAGGACAACGAGAATCTGGTCGTTGTTGTGGAACTCTCCGAGGTATTCTCCGTGGTCGTCGTAGTTGATACGCTGCACGTCGGGATCCCACCACACCTGGCGTCCGCCGAGGGTGCTGCCGCCGTATGCCTTGAGCTGTATGCGGAAGATTTCGTTCTTCGTCAGCTGGTTGCCCCTGGCTGTTCGTCCCTTGATGTCCACCTCGCTGAAGTCTTTCTCGAAGATGAGCTTCTTGAGCTTCTCCATGGGCTTGAGCGTTATTTTTATTATCTCTGCCTCGCCATTGCTGTTGGCGGAGAACCAGGTGACCTTCGACTTTGGTGTGCCCATGGTGAGGTCGTACTCGCGGTCTCTCGTGACGCTGGGCACATTAAAGCGCTTGATGTACGTCACGCCAGTCTTTCCGTCCTTGTACGTGGCGTTGTATATGGTGCGTGTGTCGTTCTTCTTGAAGACTGCCACATGGATGATCTCGACCTTTCGCTTCTCGACCCTGGAGCGTTCTGTCTCGCCGACGAAGACTTTCTCTGCGACCTTGATGACCTTGTAGGTGCCGTCTTTGTAGAAGATGATGATGTCGTCGATGTCGGAGCAGTTGCACACGAACTCGTCTTTTTTGAGCGAGGTGCCGATGAATCCTTCCGTGCGGTTGATGTAGAGTTTTTGGTTGGCTTCAGCCACAGTGGCTGCTTGTATGGTGTCGAAGTTGCGTATCTCGGTGAGCCTGGGGTGGTCTGCCCCATATTTGTTTTTGAGGAAGCGGAACCACTCTGCCGTGACCTCCACGAGATTGGCCAAGTCGCGCTTTATCTGCTCGAGCTCTGCCTTGAGGCGCGCGATGAGTTCGTCGGCCTTGTCCTTGTTGAACTTCAGTATGCGCGCCATCTTTATCTCCATGAGGCGCAGTATGTCATCTTTGGTTACTTCGCGCACAAACTGGGGGTAGAAGGGTTGAAGCCTCTGGTCGACATAGTCGCAGGCTGCGTCCATGCTCTTGGCATTTTCAAATTCCTTTGCCTTGTAGATGCGCTCCTCTATGAAGATCTTCTCGAGCGAGCAGAAATGGAGCTGTTCGAGGAGTTCGTCCCGCCTTATCTCCAGTTCGCACTTGATGAGGTATTTGGTATAGTCCACGCTCTTGCGCAGGACGTCGCTGACGGTGAGGAACTTTGGCATGCGGTCGTCGATGACGCAGCAGTTGGGCGAGATGCTTATCTCGCAGTCGGTGAAGGCATAGAGGGCATCGATGGTCTTGTCGCTCGATGCTCCTGGGAGGAGATGGATGATTATCTCCACTCCTGCAGCCGTAAGGTCTTCCACCTTGCGAGCCTTGATTTTTCCTTTTTCGATGGCCTTGAGTATGGAGTCGATGAACTGGCTCGGCTTGGATGGCGAGCCTGTCGTCTTGCCATAGGGTATCTCTGTTATGGCAAGTGTCTTGTTGTCTCTCTTCTCTATCTTGGCGCGCACACGGACAATGCCGCCGCGCTGGCCGTCGTTGTATCTTGACACATCTATCGAGCCTCCTGTCTGGAAGTCGGGATAGAGCTGAAATGGTTCATTGTAGAGATAGTGGATGGAGGCATCGCATATCTCGTTGAAATTGTGTGGGAGTATCTTTGAGCTGAGACCCACAGCGATGCCTTCCACTCCCTGAGCGAGAAGGAGGGGAAACTTCACTGGCAGAGAGATGGGCTCTTTGTTGCGTCCGTCGTACGATAGCTTCCACTCAGTGGTCTTGGGGTTGAAGAGTATGTCGAGGGCGAACTTTGACAGACGAGCCTCTATGTAACGAGCAGCCGCGGCATCGTCGCCCGTGAGGATATTTCCCCAGTTGCCCTGGCAGTCGATAAGCAGATTCTTCTGCCCGAGCTGGACGAGGGCGTCCTTGATGGAAGCATCGCCATGTGGGTGGAACTGCATGGTGTGTCCGACGATGTTTGCCACCTTGTTGAACCGGCCGTCGTCCATGCGTTTCATGGAATGGAGTATACGTCTCTGTACGGGCTTGAGCCCGTCCATGATATGGGGGACAGCTCGCTCGAGGATGACGTATGAGGCATAGTCGAGAAACCACTGCTGGTACATGCCGCTCAGATGGTGAGTGATATTGTCCTTCATGGTCTCTGGATTGTAGTCACTCTTGGGAGGCATTCCGTAAGGCTCGGTGGAGTTGGCGGTATCGGCATCGTTGGTGATATCCTCTGGTGTGAAGTCGTTGTTGTCGTTGTAATCTTCGCTCATTTTATGTTGTTAGATAGGGTTGACTGGATTGAGATAGGTCGGTAAAAGAGGCGGAAGGACCGGCAGGTGCTGCAATGGCACTCGTGCCGCTCCATCCGCCGATGGAGGGGGGAGAAAAAAAGATAATGCACGATGGCTTATGCGAGACGGGGCTCCAATGGCTGTCGTGCATGTTCAAGAAAAAGTCCCGATGCTCATTACTTGGTCAGTTCGAGAGTGTCGAGTGCTATCATGAGCTCCTCGTCTGTGGGGATGCAGCAGATGGTCACCTTGCTGTCATCGGCTGAAAGGACGGCCTCTGTGGCCCTGCATGCCTTGTTCTTGGCGTCGTCGAGCTTGATGCCCATGAACTCGAGGCCTTGGGTAGCGCCTTCGCGCACTTCCCACTGGTTCTCTCCTGCTCCGCCTGTGAAGAGGATGATGTCCACACCGCCCATGGCGGCTGCATATTCACCTATATACTTCTTTATGCGGTAGCAGTACATGTCCTTGGCCAGACGAGCCTTGTCGTTGCCAGCAGCTATGCCAGCCAGGATGTCGCGGAAGTCGGACGAGCCCTCGCTGACACCTGCAAGTCCTGACTTCTTGTTGAGCAGGTTGCTGATGCCGTGGGTGTCTAGTCCTTCCTTGTCCATGATGAAGGTGACGGCTCCTGCGTCGATGTCGCCTGAGCGTGTGCCCATGATGAGTCCTTCGAGCGGGGTGAGTCCCATGGATGTGTCCACACACTTGCCGTCCTTGACAGCTGCTATGGAAGCTCCGTTGCCGATGTGGCAAGTGATGATTTTCTTGCCTTCGGGCTTGACACCGAGAAGCTCGCATACGCGCTGGGAGACGTAGCGGTGGCTGGTGCCGTGGAATCCGTAGCGGCGCACGCCATACTTCTTGTAGAGCTCATAGGGGAGAGCGTACATATAGGCGTAGTCGGGCATGGTCTGGTGGAAGGCGGTGTCAAAGACTCCTACCTGTGGTATGTTGGGCAGGATGGCGCTGACGGCGTTGACGCCTTTGATGTTGGCAGGGTTGTGGAGCGGAGCGAGGTCGTTGCAGGCGGCGAAGGCTTCCATCACCTCTGGAGTGAGCACTACTGACTTGTTGAACTTCTCTCCTCCGTGCACCATGCGGTGGCCTACTGCGTCAAGTTCGTCGAGGCTCTTGAGTACGGCATATTCGCCTGTGGTGAGCACTTCGAAGATGAACTGCACACCTGCTGTATGTTCCTGGATGGGGCGGTCTATCTGCACCTTCTGCCCGTTGTACTTGAGTTTGAGGAAAGAGTCGGGCAGGCCTATCTTCTCTATGCCGCCGCTGGTGAGCACGCTCTGGTCTTCCATGTTGTAGAGCGCGTATTTGATGGAGCTGCTTCCGCAGTTGAGTACTAATATCTTCTTCATTGTCCGTTTTTACGATGTCTGTGTCTGTTCTTACGATGTCTGTGTCTGTTCTTGCGATGTCTGTATCACGATTCCGTGTCTGCTTCACGTTATCCGTGTCTGCTTCACGCTATCTGTGTCTGCATCACGTTATCTGTGTCTGCATCACGATGCTTGTCGCTGACGGTTTACTTTCCCCAGAGGGTCAGTTCTTTGCGTCCATGGCCTGACATGCTGTGATGGCTACCATCTTGTAGATGTCGTCCACTGAACATCCGCGGCTGAGG
The DNA here is from genome assembly GCA_016302435.1 of Bacteroidaceae bacterium. Classification (GTDB taxonomy): domain Bacteria; phylum Bacteroidota; class Bacteroidia; order Bacteroidales; family Bacteroidaceae; genus Minthosoma. The sequence continues at coordinate 3,718 of JAEDNQ010000069.1, read as the reverse complement.
TCGTTGACAGGTCTGGCTATGCCCTGGAGGATAGGGCCTATGGCGTCGGCGTTGCCGAGGCGCTGCACGAGCTTGTAGCTGATGTTGCCTACTTCGAGACATGGAACGACGAGGACGTTGGCCTTGCCTGCGATGTCGCTGCCAGGTGCCTTCTTTGTGCCTACAGATGGCACGAGGGCGGCGTCGGCCTGCAGCTCACCGTCTATCTTGAGGTCGGGGTTGAGCTCCTTGGCTAAGCGGGTAGCTTCTACAACCTTGTCCACGACTTCGTGCTTGGCGCTTCCCTTGGTGGAAAAGGAGAGCATGGCCACACGTGGGTCGTCAAATCCTGCCACGCTCTTGGCTGTCTGGGCTGTGCATACGGCTATCTGGGCGAGCTGGGCTGCGTCTGGCATAGGTGTGACCGCCACGTCGCCGATGACGAGCACACCCTCCTCGCCATACTGTGGTGTCTGGGTGATGAGGAGCATGGCTCCGCTGACACATGAGATGCCTGGGGCGCACTTGATGATCTGGAGAGCAGGGCGAAGAGTGTCGCCTGTAGTGGAGAGGGCACCGGAAATCTGTCCGTCGGCGTCGCCGCTCTTGATAATAAGGCAGCCGAAGTAGAGAGGGTCGAGCACCTGCTGGCGTGCCTTCTCTATAGTCATGCCCTTCTTCTGGCGAAGCTGAAAGAGCAGCTGGGCATACTCCTCTGTCTTGTCAGAGGTGGCAGGGTCGATGATGGTGGCCTTGCCAATGTTCTTCAGACCGAGCTTGTCGGCCAGGGCAAATATCTCGTCTGGATTGCCGATGAGGATGATGTCGGCTATGTCGTCAGCAAGTGACTTGTCGGCGGCAATAAGGGTACGTTCCTCCAACGATTCGGGGAGGACAATGCGCTGTTTGTTTGACTTAGCGCGCGCAATGATACTTTCTATTAAAGCCATGTTTATAATATGTTAGTTTGTTTTCTGTATCATAGTCTTGACATGGGGACTCAAAGTTGTATAAGGCGACATGCCATCTTGGACACAGGGATAAAATTCTGAACTACCTGCCAAGATGTTGCAAAGTTAGCTATTTTTATCGACCTGCACAATGGGTAGACATGAAAACATGATTAATTTTGCACCAATTTTTATAAAAGAAGAAGATTTGTTACATACGAGCAAACATTTGTAACATCACTTTTCGGTGTTATATGGAAAAACCTGCTACCTTTGCACTCACAAACATATTATTTGCGAACCTCCACCACACAATCAGACACTAATGCCAACAAGAATATCAACAATAGTATCAAAACAATTATGAGAAAAACATTACTGAATCTGATTATTGCTGTAGCAGCATTCTTTGCTGCCCTATCAGCAACAGCTCAAGAGAGACGCCCCATCGACTCTCAACACCCTTTGTGGCTCATCCACGTTGACGTATGGAACAAGGCCGACCCTCAGAAAATCATCAACCTCATCCCCGACGACATAAAGCCGTGGGTTTGTCTCAACCTCTCACTCTCCTGCCAGTATGACACGGAGAAGAACGTATACAAGATGCCTCAGAACGCGGTGAAGACATACAAGTCGTGGGCAACAGTGTGCCAGGCCAACGGCATGTGGTTCACCTGCCAGCCTGCCAGCGGAGGCCACACCCACATACAGGACGATGACCTCGAAACTTTCGAATACTTCTTCAAGGCATTCCCCAACTTCCTCGGATGGAACTACGCCGAGCAGTTCTGGGGCTTCGACGAGGCTAACGACAAGAGCTCAAGCACTCAGTCTTCTCGCATCGCACTCTTTGCCAAGCTCGTGCCCATGTCACACAAGTACGGCGGCTTCCTCACCATCAGCTTCTGCGGCAACGTATGGTCTCATCCGCTCAACCCCGTGGGCATGATGAAGCGCAACGCTGACCTGCTCAACGCCTGCAAGGAATATCCTGAGGCAATCCTCTGGCTCTACAAGTACACCACCTCCTCTTGCTTCTACAACAACGAGAGTGTCACTTTCTCACCCTTCATAGCAGGCCTCGCCAAAAATTACGGTGTGCGCTATGACAACTGCGGATGGAACGGAGCCCTCAGTGCCCTCTACGGCGATAATAACGGCAAGAAATACCCCATTGCTGCAGGCATAGGCACTGTCATGGAGCAGACATGCGTCAACGGAGGTGCCGTATGGGACGGACCAGAGCTCATCTGGACAGAAGACTTCAAAAACCTCAGTAACTCTACCGTCAATGGCTACACCCGACGCAACTGGGGCACATTCCCAAGCTTTGACAACGCATGGATAGACATGTTCCGCAAGATTATCGACGGCACAATGTATATACCTACACGCGAGGAAGTCGTGGGCAAGACAAAAATCATCATCATCAATAATGTCACCTCTGGCAACGACGAAGACAAGTACGCCGCCTGGGGCTCGCTCTACGACGGTCTCTACAAGCAGACTGACCCTTTCAACAAGGGCAACGGACAGTGGATGGACAACTACTGCTACTTCAAGAAGACAGGACGCTACGGCGCTATACCTGTGGCTAACGGCACATACGACGAACTCTCACAGGCAATACAGGTCAAGGTGAACAAGTCAGCGCGCAACACTCGCTGGAGCACCGACGCACGCAAGACTGCTGAGTTCAACAGCTACTACCCCGAGGTGAGCAAGGGAGACCTCTACGTCAACCGCTACAAGAACCAGCTCGTGACATACACACCCTATACCTACAGCAACAAAAAGACAACAGCCAACGGCGAGATACCCCTGCAGTACAACACCTGCGAGAAACTCACACTCACCTACGGCAAACTCAGCTCGGGCATCGTAAGAGAATATGCCGACCATATCGACTTCTATCTCAACAACTACCGCACCGACACCACCGCCGTTGTCCTCGACAAGATTGTCATCTCTGGAGCCACAGCCGAACCAACCTACACCATGACCAAGCGTGGTAAAGCCGTAGCCACAGCCACTCCCGCATGGGACGAGGCTACTGGCACCTTCACTCTCGATGTCAAGCACATGGGCCCTATCGACCTCACCATCAACTGTTCTGGAGCTGCCACTGAGCGCAGCACCGACATCATCGACAACAAACCTCTCACTGCCGACCTGCCCAAGCAGCCTGAGACATACAGAGGTCCTATCACCATAGAGGCAGAAGATATGGACTACAAAAACATAAAGAGCTGTGTCACTGACCCTTACGGATGGTATCCCTCCGTCAGGGGACATGCAGGCAATGGCTTCATGGACATGGGCACAAACACAAGCGGTGCTCTCAAGCATGAGCTCAACCTCACTGAAGAAGGTGACTACAACATCAGCATTCGCTACACCGCCGCTTCCAAGACAGCAGCCATAAGAACTAATGTCAACGGAAAGACTTCATCCGTGAGAATTGACAAGTCTGCCACCAACGAATGGAAGACAACTTCTTTCACAGCTTCAATGAAGGCAGGAAAGAACTCTCTCGTACTTACAAACTCTGGCGGTGCATCTGTCTATATTGATAATGTCACATACACACCTGCCAACTGCGAGGCAGAGAAATTTGGAGTGACCATCCGCGAAGCCGAACACGGAGCCGTCATAGCCGACAAGGCAGAGGCTGCTGAGGGAGAGACTGTAACGCTCACAGTCATGCCTGAAGCTGGATACGCTCTGACATCGCTCCAGGTGACAAGCTCTGTATACTTCACCATGAATAAGTTCATCACCTTTGA
>JAEDNQ010000068.1 GCA_016302435.1 Bacteroidaceae bacterium | reverse complement strand
GCATAGGCACATGTAGCTAATGCGCACATGGGGATGAGTAAATAATGTCTCATATAAAAACAAAGTTAGTTTTAAAGAGGTTAGTGGTATAAATAAAAATTTTGCCACCATGATGCTGACATGTTTTACATTAAAGATTGGCTTCGTGAAAAGTTAGTATTCCTATCAGTATCACAGATGCATCACAAAGTTATAAAATAAAGACATACAATATAACTGGTTTAATATATTTTAACTACTAAAACAAGCTATTTTTGAAAAAAAGGAACACAAAATCACACCGCTCAGGGACAGAGCATACAATTCACAGCCACCACTGAGAAACAACAAATCGCCATGCGCAGCACTCTCACGAACACTTGCGCATGGCGATTTCATCAATCAATCTAATCGTTACATTATATAATCTATTCACTTTATCTTTCTTTCAGGCAGGCATGTCGATGTTGCTCGACTCGTCCGCTATAGCCGTTACGGCTGTTCAAAGGTCAGCTCATCACCGTTGGCGAGGACGCGTACCTTCTTGTCGTGTACAATCTCACCACTGATGATACGCTTGCTGAGAGCGTTGAGAAGCTTGTCCTGGATGGCGCGCTTGACAGGACGTGCACCGAACTGTGGGTCGTAGCCAGCATGGGCTATCACGTCGAGGGCTGCATCGGTCACTTCCATGTCTATGCCGTTGGCACTTACCATCTTGATGACTCTGTCGACCTGGAGGCGGACAATCTGCTTGATCTCTGACTCGGCAAGAGGAGTGAAGGTGATGATGTCATCCACTCGGTTGAGGAACTCGGGTCGGAAAATGGTGCGCAGCTGCTCGCGCTTGGCGTTGCTGGTCATGATGATGATGGTGTTCTTGAAGTTGACCACCCTGCCCTTATTGTCCGTCAGACGTCCGTCGTCGAGGACCTGAAGAAGGGTGTTGAACACATCGGGATGAGCCTTCTCTATCTCGTCGAAGAGCACTACGGAATATGGCTTGCGGCGGACGGCCTCTGTGAGCTGGCCTCCCTCTTCATATCCGACATATCCTGGAGGGGCACCAATGAGACGGGTCACGCTGAACTTCTCCTGGTATTCGCTCATGTCGATACGTGTCATCATGCTCTCATCGTCAAAGAGATAGTCTGCCAGAGCCTTGGCAAGTTCGGTCTTGCCCACACCTGTTGTGCCGAGGAAGATGAAGCTGCCGATAGGGCGCTTGGGGTCTTGCAGTCCTGCTCGGCTGCGTCTGACGGCGTCGCTCACGGCTGCTATGGCCTCATCCTGACCTATGACACGCTTGTGGAGCTCTTCTTCGAGATGGACGAGTTTGGTGCGCTCAGATGTCTGCATCTTGCTGACAGGTATGCCTGTCCACCTGCTCACCACATCGGCTATGTCTTCGCTTTCCACCTCTTCCTTGACCATGGCGGCACCGCCCTGTGTGGCAGAGAGGCGAGCCTGCACGGCCTTGATGTCTTCTTCGAGGTGCTGGAGCTTGCCGTAGCGTATCTCTGCCACTCGGCCGTAGTTGCCCTCGCGCTCAGCACGGTCGGCCTCATATTTGAGCTGTTCCATCTGCTGCTTGTCGCTCTGAATCTGGTTGAGGAGTGCTTTCTCGCTTTCCCACTTCTCTGTCTGCCGCTTCTCGTCGGCCTTGAGCGTGTCGATGATCTTGTTGAGTTCGGCGAGCTTGTCCTTGTCGCCTTCACGCTTTATGGCTTCGCGCTCTATCTCTAACTGCTTGAGGCGGCGTGAGAGTTCGTCGAGCTCTTCTGGCACTGAGTCTCGCTCCATCCTGAGCTTGGCTGCAGCTTCGTCCATGAGGTCTATGGCTTTGTCGGGGAGGAAGCGGTCAGTGATGTAACGGTTGCTGAGTTCGACGGCTGCTATGATGGCTTCGTCCTTGATGCGCACCTTGTGGTGGTTTTCATATCGTTCCTTCAGTCCGCGAAGGATGGAGATGGAAGCCTGCACGTCTGGCTCGTCTACCATGACGGTCTGGAAGCGTCGTTCAAGGGCTTTGTCTTTCTCAAAGTACTTCTGATACTCATCGAGGGTGGTGGCACCTATAGAACGGAGTTCACCTCGCGCCAGAGCTGGCTTGAGGATGTTGGCTGCATCCATAGCTCCGCTGGTCTGACCTGCGCCGACGAGGGTGTGGATTTCATCGATGAAGAGGATGATCTGTCCATCGCTCTCGACAACAGCCTTGACAACGGCCTTCAGTCTCTCCTCGAACTCGCCTTGATACTTAGCACCTGCTATGAGGGCACCCATATCAAGCGAGTATAGCTGTTTGTCCTTGAGGTTTTCGGGCACATCGCCTCTCACTATTCGGCCTGCCAGTCCTTCTACGATGGCTGTCTTGCCTGTACCGGGCTCTCCGATAAGTATTGGGTTGTTCTTTGTGCGGCGGCTAAGTATCTGGAGTATTCGTCTTATCTCCTCGTCTCGTCCGATGACGGGGTCGAGCTTACCATTCTTAGCACGCTCCACGAGGTTCGTTGCATATTTTTCAAGAACCTCCTTGCCAGTAGGTTGCTGGCCATTTGGATTCTGATTGTTGTAGTTCATATTGTTGATAGTTTTAGTGGTTAAGTCGTAAGGGACGAAGTGGTTTCTCACGTGTCCCAGACGGTTCAGTTTTCGGTTACAACAATATACAACAGTCGTTCCATCAGCAAGTTAACTGCCATTTTGACACTAAACGGGAAACAATTCATGTTAAATTGTCCAGTCCATTCTGTTCTTTCATGCTAATATTTCATACACGGGGTTGAATGCTATTCTGCATCGCCAGCTTCATCTCCTTCCGCATCGTCGGCATCATCTCCTTCCGCATCGTCGGCATCACCGTCTTCCACTTCTTCCTCGACATAGAAAATTCGTTCTATGGCAGCACGGAAGAGAGGTTCATCCACTGACCCATACTGACCAAGGTCAAGGAAAGAGAGTTCATCGACAGGCTCATCTGGCAGGATGGAACCGTAGTCGTGTGTGCCGTCGCTGAGGCAAACGAATGCCACAGATGGATAAGGAGTGACATGGTACATGGTGGACAAGGGAGCTGTCATGACATTTTGCCCAGGTGTGGCTGCACCAATGGTGATGACATTTTCCTCGCCCATATCATGGCGCAGTGCCTGAATGAGCCATTCGGCAGCACCGCAAGTATGGGCACTGGTGAGGACAAGGATGCGGTCAAGAGACAGGTTGACGGCCGATGCGTCGTAAGGAACAATGATGTTGCTGGCCTTGTTCTTCTCGTTCCACTGGGTTTGAAGCATGGTCTGTCCGAGCAACGAGCGTGGGACGATGCTGCTGCCAAGGCGCTGCACCATGGAGAGGTCACCATAGTTGCACAGACGGAGGTCGAGCACAAGTTCTTCTACTTGGCTGTTTTTCATGCTCGACATTATCTGGTCAAGAGCGTTTCTGTAGCTCTTGTCAGCGGAATCAGCCTCTGCGTTGCCCTCAACAAGGCGAGTGCACATGAGGTAGCCTACCTTGACTCCCTCCACGCCCACAACGACATGTGCGGGGAATGCCACGTCCTCCACCTTCTCCGACTGGGGAAGGGTGAGTGTCACCGTATCGGTCCAGACGAGGGAACCCTCTATGGGTTCGATGGCCAATGTGCGCAGTTCGAGTTTTCTCTCTTCCCCCTTGGTGAGCTTTGATATGTTCTTGGTGGAGAGTTTGTAGCCATCGAAAGAGCAGATGAAGTCACCACGTCGCAGTCCTGCTCTCTCTGCCGGGCTGTCGGGATAAACCGTCAGGACTCGGGCTACAGAGCGTGTGGTCATGCCCGTGGGGTCGTTGATGAGAACGAAGTCAAAGCCGTAGGAGTCGAGATGGCTGTAATAGCCACGTTGGTGGGAGTCGGCCTCTATGGTGTCTACCTCCACGTACGACCACTTGTCATTATCGCCCTTTTTGGCAAGAGCGCTCATGAAGTCTGAAGGCTGGGAGAAGAAGTCCTTCCACGAAGGCTCATAGTCGGCGAGGGCTTCAGCCCAGAGATATTTGTCTCGCATGACATCGAGCATCCAGTGGTTGTGCTGTGTCTTTTCCTCATATTCGTAAGTGCGGTCTTCGGCGCATGAGAACAATGCTACACAGAGGCATGAGCAGAGGAGGGTATGGATAAATGTCTTCATCTGTATGTGTGGGGAGTTTTTTGGGGGGAGCTTTATTCTTATAATACTGAAGCAAGCAGGATGGCATTGACGAGCAGGTGTGCGCTTCTGCTTTTGTGCGACAAAGTTACAGCATTTTCTTCATTTACCCAAAATATAAAGGCGGAAACAGCCGTTTTGGGACGCTGATGACTCTTTTCAGGTGGGTTCTATTAATTCGCTTTGTCAGATTGTCTTTTTTCGGTGGGAATTAATAGAACCCACCTTCACTCCCTCCTGTCCTCTATCTTGACAAATGCGGTGACGGCGAAGGTGACGAGGCAAAGGAGCATGATGATGAGGAAAAAGCGCTGGTAGCCCACATTTTCGGATATGAGGCCTGAGACCATGCCGGGCAACATGACGCCTCCAAGATACTGGCCAGCTGTACATATGGAGAAGACAGCAGTGCTGCGTTCGCCGCGCGAGAAGGTGACGAGATAGAGGGTGTAGGCAGCGAAGCCGAGACCGTAGCCTATCTGCTCTATGCAGACGCATGTGCCTGTGAGCCAAAGGTCGGACGTGGGGCAATAGCTGAGATAGACATAGACGGCGTCTGGCAGGGTGATGCAGAGCACGAGAGGCCAGAGGCAGCGCTTCAAGCCCCAGCGCGACACGCACCAGCCTCCAATGAGTCCGCCGAGTAGCAGGCCGATGACTCCGAGCGTGCCGTATATTAGGCCGAAGTCGGTATCGCTCATGGCAAGTCCGCCTTCTTCCGAGCTGCGTGTGAGGAAGAGGGGCACTATCTTTGTCAGCAAGCCTTCTGGCAGACGGAAGAGGAGTATGAAGCAAAGGGCGGATATAAGATGTGGCTTGGTCAGAAAGACTTTGAGGGTAAGCAAGAACTCACGTGCTTGCTCTCTGAGGCTGAAGCTGTCGTGCACGCTATGCTCGACCTTGGGCAGGGAGAGGCTGTGGCACAGTCCCAAAACTATCATGAGGACTCCCACTATGGCGAAGACAATGGCCCATGACACCTCTACCGACTGAACGGCAGGACCTAAATAGCCCTCCTGCATGATGCCTGCCAAAAGGACAAGTCCGCCCTGTCCTATCACCATGCCTATGCGATAGAAGGTGTTGCGCACTCCGACATACAGTTCCTGGTCTTTGCCGCTGAGTCCTATGATGTAAAAGCCATCGGCAGATATGTCGTGGGTGGCACTGGCAAAGGCTATGATCATGAAGATGGCGAGGCTGCCCTTGAGCCACAAATCGGTGGGAAGGGTGAATGCCACAAGGGCAAGGGCTATGCCCATAAGAAACTGCATGTTGACGACCCACCATCGTTTGGTCTTGAGATTGTCGATGATGGGACTCCATATAGGCTTTATAACCCATGGCAGGCCAAGCCAACCGGTATACAGAGTGATCTGGCTATCGGTCAACCCCATCTCCTTGAACATGATGACGGAGATGAGCATGACGGCAGAAAATGGAAGGGACTCGGCAAGATAGAGCGAGGGCACCCACGTGAGGGGGTGGCGAGTGGCGGTGGTAGGTGTTGACATTGCTTATATTATATATAATGTGTAGAGGGTTATTGCTTATGGTTGACGGATGAAAGAGTTGCTTATGGTTGACGGATGATAGAGTTGCTTATGGTTGACGGATGATAGAGTTGCTTATGGTTGACGGATGACGGAGTCCTTTTCAGCATGTTCTCTTGAAGAGGACTGCGTTGGGGCTGCATAGCCACACAATCATCCACACTATGGGGATGGACAGGGCACAGAGGGTGAAGTACATCTGATAGCCCATCTGCATGCAGAGCCAACCCGAGACGGACATGGGGATGAGCATCATGCTCGCCACAATGGGTATGTAGAGGTAGTTGGTCGTGTAGGTATAGCGTGCGCGAGAGAAATACTTGACGTACGCACTGCACGCATTGAGTCCAAAGCCTAAGCAGAACTGGGCGAAGAAAGTCATGGTGCAGATGGCAAAGAGGTTGTCGGGCTGCGGCCACAGTGCCATGAGCATGTATGCCGCTGGCGGTAGAAGGAGGATGGCTGCTGAGAGGACATGGAAGGTCTCTTGGGTGCGTCGCCGCATGAGATAGCGTCCAAAGGTGGTGCCGACGGCAAAGGCAAGGACTCCTACCGCTCCCTGGGCAAAGCCCACATCTTGGAGCGAGCATCCGAGTCCACCTTCGCTCTCTGGCGAGAGGAGGAAAAAGACGCGGGTGTTGAAGATGAGGGCTTGGGGCAGGAGAAGGAAGAAGAGGCTCGTGAGCAGTCGGACAGCATGGGGCAGTGAGGTCAACTTGTCTATGGTCTTCATGGCTTCTTCCTTGTTGCTCGGGGCATTGGCACGCGAGGCGGAGACACTCTTGTGGCTTGGTCTGAGCACCAGCGCATTTATTACAGCAGCTACAAGGAACACTCCCGCCACAATGCTGCTCTCCATGGCCCACGCTTTCTTGTAGCTGCGGAAGAAGACCTCGAAAAAGCCTGCCAGGATGATTAGCAGACCGTAGGTAAGCACGAGGGAGGCGAAGGAGGAGCTGGTCTTGGTGGCGCGGAAGAGACGCTGCTGACGGGGATGGAGCATGCGGCTGTAGTATAGACGCGAGAAAAGCTCATGCCAAGCGCAGAGGAGCGACAGTACGAGCATGAGGGAGAAGAGATGCCAATGGCGCACTATGGTGTTGCTGAGGGTCACGGCTGTGAGCATGAGGATGAGGAACATGAGCAGTTCGACGACGATGATGCGCCACCTCACCGATTCTACCCTGCGGGCTGAAGTGTAAAGGAAGGACTTGACCATCCAAGGCAAAAACAGAAGGGCGCTGTATAGTGATGCCAAAGACTCTGACGCTCCAAACTGGAGAAACATGATGAGAGCCACATAGGTGACCACAGCAGATGGTATCTCCTCAGCAGCACAGAGGGAGGGTATCCACATCCAAGGATTGTGTTCTCGCCTATTCTTGTCTACTTCGTGTATGACCATTATTGGAAGGATGTTCTAAGTGTTTGTAATAAGTATGTATGCATGAAGGCATGCGCTCTCGCTCACCACATGCGGGTCAACTGGGTACCAGGATAATAGAACTGAAGGATGTCTTCGTAGGGTATGCCCTGGTCGCCCATGACGGCGGCTCCTATCTGGCAAAGGCCTACTCCGTGTCCCCACCCTCTTCCGTGAAGCACTATGCCATCGGCGGTGTGCTCAACATCGAAGGCAGAAGAATAGAGGTGGCTCTCGCTTAGCCACTTGCGTATCTCCAGTTCTTTGCCTACGGTGACAGTGCGCCTGTCGCCGACTATCTTGAGCCTTATGATGCGGCCTGCCTCACTGCGCTCCATGGGGATGAGGTCTCTGATGAGGCCGAAGTCTATGCCCGACTTGCGGCGCACGAGGTCTGAGAGCTGGGACATGGTGTAGCTCACTGTCCAGCGATAGAAGTCGTTGGTCTCCTGATCGTAGCTGTTGAGGACTTGGAAGAGGATGCGCCTGTCATTGGTGTGGCAATAGGGACAGGGCTTGGTGACGAGATAGGGGTGGCTGACTGGTTCCCAGCAGGTCTCAAAGACCTCGGTCATGCCGCCGCAGCACTTGGAGAAACGGGCATCGCACAGTTCTCCCCTGTATGTCAAGACCTGACCTCGGGTCTGGCTAATGGCTTCTACCACATGCTGATTGGTTTGGCGGCTTATGCCCTGATAGCGCTGGCAATGGTCGTCGGCACACACGTCGAAGATCTGGTGGGCTTCGCTGTCATACCAACGGATGACACTGTCTGGATTCAGCTGTTCATGGCGCGACGGCTGCCTGCCAGCATCTGAAGGTTGGGTGCGACTGCACGACTTGTTGATCATGGCCAACAGCCAACTGCGCGAGATGACAGCATGAGCCTTGAGCAGCTCTAAGGAAGCGCTGGCGCTCATCTCACTGCTGATGACACTGGTCAGATAGGTCTCTACGGGTACGACATCTATGGCTACAGCCTTGCCGCCATCGCTGAGAAGGAGGAGAGAACCGCGAAACTTCTGGTCTTCCTGCCGCTGCCAGTGGAATCCTATTCCTATGGTCACGCCGCACAGGGTGAAGCATCCTTCTGCATCTGCCGGCTGAAAGAGCATTGGGCGGTCAGGACACCCGAAGGTGAACTCTCCTATAAAAGGCTTTCCATCCAACAGATAAGTTGAATGGAAAACCACATGTATCTCATTGGCACTCATGATGCCAACTCTTACTGTCTGTTCGTTGTTCATGGAAATGTCTGCTGAGGATAATGCGGAATATCGTAGCGCATCAAGGACCTATATGCATACACTTAGCAGGACACACGTCACTGTGAGAGCGTCTGCAGTTTGGCTCTGCACCCTATGATGACTGCATTGCTGTGAGAACTTCATGGGTTAAGTCATGCCAAAGGGTATCACCTATCCTTGTTGTACCCCCCCCATTTGAATCTCTTGATTATCTCAAGCTCTTCATCTCTGCTGATGCCACATTCTTTTATAATATCGTCCACAGTTGATGCTGTCATCTTGCGGAAGTCCTCCTCGCGAGGAGTAATGAGAAGGCCTGCCATGTCAATGGCTCCTGGACTAATGAGCATCTGCTCTTCGCCCTCCATGAAGTAGCAGTCGGGACGATGCTTGGAGCGAGGAATGATGACGCTAACTATGCGCTGAGTGGAGTCAGTCGAACTGGGCTGCACCCATGAGAGGATGTTCATAATTGGCTCTTCGTCGCTTCCTTCGGCAGACATGGCGCAGTAGAGCTTGTTGAAGAGAACATTGTTGGCATGTGGGGTGCGTGTGACGATGACGAAACCGGGACATGGGTAGTCGCGCAAACTGAAGACTCCCGTGCTATCTGCTATCACCTCAAGCTTGATGGCCTCAAGACATTCTGTCTCGCTGATGGGCCATATGCGCGAGCGTATAGGCTTGTAAACGTTTGTCCAGTCACGCTCCAATGGCACTATGCCTCGTGTGCCGGCCTGCAGGTGCATGTGGTCAGGTGCACTGGCTCCGCACTTCGGACCGTTATAGAAGACGAAGAAGTCTTTCATCTGTACGGCTATCTCCATCATGTCCTCATAGTAGTCCTTGATGCTCTGTGGAGCATGGTGGCGCAGAGCTATGGTGAAGTGCTGAGGCAGAATCGGGTTGGGATTGAGCAGAAGGTAGTATTTTTTCAATACAGGGAAGGAAATCTGCATGGGGGAACGATTGACCTCGCAGAGGAAGCAGGTGCGGTTCTTGACTGACTCGGGATCAATATTTGCCTTGGTGGACACAATGCGAGCAGGATTGTACTGGGCTGCAAGATGGGAGTTGCCGACGATGAAGTCGGATGTCAACACCTGCTGGAGCTTCTCGTAGTTGCTGGCTGCTTCTGGCCACAGGGGAAGCTGTTTGTAGTAGAGTTCAACAGCTTTCTCAGACGACATGCATGTCTGCCAAAAATCGTTGAGACGGCGGCGGTTGATAATCTCAATGGTGCGCAGGCCATCCTTGTAGGCATTGTTGGCGTTGACCTGAGCAGGGGTGAGGTTGGCATCGCTGTTGCCTTCCCATCGGCGGCAAAGATAGAGCTCGTCATATATGCGACCTATCTTATACTGGCGGCAGAAAGCTAAGCCGACTGCATAGTCCTCTCCATAGGAGGTGTTGGGCATGCCTATGCTGCGGAGCAAGGGGGTATAGAAAGCTCGGGGAGCTCCAAGGCCATTGACGCGGAGAGCATTGTTATGACCGTTCTCTGGTGTCCACTCGCTATGGGTGATGAGTCCTGGAGGCAGGGTCTCCTTATTGAAGTTGCACATGCGGTACGAGCCAATGACCATGCCGCAGTGAGCTTCGTAAAACTTGTCGACTATGCGCTGCAGGGTGTCTGTGCCGCTGTACAGGTCATCGCTGTCAAGCTGCACGGCAAATCTGCCACAGCGGTTGTCATTGAAGGCCATGCTCCAGCAACCGCCTATACCTAAGTCGGTGCGCTCAGGTATAAGGTGGACAACGCGCGAGTCTTCCAGAGAGAGACGTGCGATAACATCTGTGGTGCCGTCGGTAGAGTGGTTGTCGACGACAATGACGTTATATTCAAAAGAGGTCTTCTGTGACAGGGCGCTGCGGACGGCATCTTCTATGGTCTTCACCCTGTTGCGCACGGGAATGATGACCGACGCCTCCTTGTCGAACTTCTGATTGTCGACATTGACCTCTACTATGCTCTCAGGGTCTATGTAGACTCCGATTTTCTTCAGATGTTCGGTGAAAACGACTTCTCTCTCCTTCTGCACCTCACGGTTGTTAGGTAAGACATAGTCAAACTGCTTCTCGCCGCTCGTCCTCTTGTCGCTCGCCACCTCTGTGTAGAGATACTCTCTGATGTGGTAGAGGGAGGCATTGCGCTTGCGCCTCAGGCAGAAGAGCTGGAAGTCATATCGGGCAGAATAGTTATAATTGGTGTCAAGGCTCTCATCACGATACCTGCGGAGGGATGAGGCGGCTACGATGCTGAGAGGACCAAAGTCAAAGTCATCACGCACGCTGCCGTAGCAGAAGTCCATGGTGGGACACTCTATGCGCTCGCCATCCTTGAGTATATAACGGTCGGAGTAAGTGACGGAGGCATCTACACTCTCAGCTATGGAGAGCATGCGTCTGATGGAGCAATAGCCTAACTGCACGTACGTGAGACTTCTGCACACCAAGGCATAATCTGTCTCAACAACATCGGCCATGCGGTGCAACGTGCGAGTGCTCTGGAAGTTGTCTATCCTTAAGACCTCACATCCCCCAAAAGGATTGGGGACATCGTCTTGCATCATCAGAAATATTTTACCCACCATCGGTTCTTCTTTGAGCTGCTTCAAAGTGATGGCGGTTGACTCTTCGCCTGTATAGAGGACAAAGCAATCTATCTTTTTTGTAAACTCATTCATATATATATACTATGTAAAGACTTTTTTATTTATTAGTTTTTCATCAGATTCTACCCCTAAGCATTTCCTCTATTTACACAGCTGCGTTACCGCAAACATGCATGTATCGAAAAATATGCTACATTATATATCATTTGACATGCAAAGTTATAAAAATCTTTTCAAAACACAATACAAAAAGCCATTATTTTATTTTTTTTCCTTAACTTTGCACCCGAATCCAATATTCGAGCCTCAACAACAACAAAAAGCAAGTATTTGGACTCCGAGTGCTTGAGCACCTCGTAAAAAACAAGCGTGTACTTGTTGAACCACGAAAAAAACAAGCGTGTACTTGTCGAACCACGAAAAAAACAAGCGTGTACTTGTAAAACCACGTAAAAAACAAGAATAACAATGAAACAAAAACATCAAGCAAGCGTTTCCCTCATGCT
>JAEDNQ010000067.1 GCA_016302435.1 Bacteroidaceae bacterium | reverse complement strand
GTGCATAAACAGGAGTGCATATTTACCAATTTTTCATCACAGCGAACAATGAAACTATCAACAATCAGAACCATGCTGACCTCATGCATCATGGCGGCATCCATCATGCCATCCCAAGCCCAGACCTACACTCCGTGGAACAAAGGAGCGATGGAGACAGGGCGTTACCGCAATGTATTCGTCGAGATGGGGTATGGCGCAAAAGAGGTGGAAGAGAAGGTGGAAGAGGTCTTCCACGATGTCTTCTACGGTCCCAACAAAGTGTACTTCGAAGTAGGAGATTCCATGGGGTATGTGTCGGACATAAAGAACAATGACGCTCGCACCGAGGGCATGTCTTATGGCATGATGATAGCCGTGCAGCGAGACAAGAAAGACATCTTCGACAGGCTGTGGAGATGGAGCAAGCGATACATGCAGCATCAGGGAGGCGCGCGCGACGGCTTCTTCGCCTGGAGCTGCAAGACCGACGGCACAAAGAATGCCATGGGCTCTGCCTCCGACGGTGAGCTGTATTACATCACGGCTCTCCTCTTCGCCTCCAACAGATGGGGCGATGACACAGGCATCAACTACAAGGCAGAGGCGCAGCGCATACTCAACAGCTGCATGGGCATGAATGGCGGAGAGAGAAAGGCTTATCTCATAGATCCGGAGACAAAGCTCATCACATTCACGCCCGACGGTTTCGGGGCGCGCTTCACCGACCCCTCTTACCACATACCAGCCTTCTACGAGGTGTGGAGCCTCTGGGCAGACGACGGCAGAAGCGAATACTGGAAGGAGTGTGCTGCCAAGGCGAGGGAATATCTCCATAGAGCCATCAACGACAAGACAGGCCTCAATGCCGACTACAGCCAGTATGACGGCAGTCCCATGCCGCCCTTCGGAGGCAGGGTCAACGGTGCCAACAACTTCCGCTTCGACTCATGGCGAGTGCCCATGAACATAGCCCTCGACTACGAGTGGAGCTGCTCCGACAGGGAGTGGCAGCAGCAGTATGGAGAGAAGATACAGAACTTCTTCTACTCTCAGGGCATAGACACCTATGTGGATCAGTACCGAGTCGACGGCACTCTGCCTGCAGAAGAGGAGATACTCGATGCGGGTGGCTTCAAGAAGTTGCGCCACTCCATCGGACTCGTAGCTACAATGGCTTCAGCCTCAGTCATGTGCAGCCACGCCAAGAGCAAGGAGTTTGTCGATGCGCTTTGGCAAGCTAAGCACGAACCATACGAGGATGGATATTTCGACGCATACTACGATGGCCTGCTCCGCCTCTTTGCCTTCATGCACCTGAGCGGCACGTACAGAGTCATCGGACGCCAAGCACCGTGAGCGGCACATGCAGAGTCATCGGACGCCAAGCACCCGAGCCACATGCTCCTTGAGCCTCTGATACATGGGACAGTCCTTATACATCGTGTTGCGCCGCAGCATCTGAACGGGGGTCAGCTGGCTGTGGGAGTAGCATGCCAGCTCGTTGTCCATCTGGACAGCGTTGCCGTTCGACAGGCGCTTTATCTCTTTCTCCCGCTCGCGGCGAAGCATGGTGCACACGGGAGTGATGGCAGCATCTACCACATTGTCCATCAGGTGATGACCCTGGACGAAGAGGTAGGTGCTGTCTCTGTCCACACCCAACAGGGCCAGTTCTTCCTTCAGGGCTGTGAGCTTGCCCTTGGCCTCAGGCACATTGCGCTGGAGCCATGAGAGCTTGCGGTTGACATTGCGCCGCAGGCGTTCGAGGGCATCCACAGGCTTCTGTATGTTGAGCTGCTCCACAGATGCTATGTTGTTGAACGAAGAGAGGGGCATGTCGTTGAAGCGCTCATGGCGATGGAGCCAGATGAGCCAGACGAAGAGTTCGTAGACAATGTCGGAGTACATGCGCAGATATTCCTCAAAATTGAATACACTGCGGTCATTGAGCGTGGCCATGACGCACACGGTGTGAAGGCTCTTGGAGTAGCAGAAGTAGTTTTCGATGGAGTAGACATAGGTGTGAACGACGTATGGATTGCTGAGCATGCGCTCCGAACTGATGGTGGAGCTCTGCAGCAAGTAGTCGAGGTCAGCATCCACACAGGCTATCATGTAGCGTCCGAGAGCGTCGCCCAACTGGTTCATCATGGCTGTCTTCTTGCCGCGGTTGAGGCTTGTCCGGCTGGGCAGCATCACCTCTATCTCTGTGTTGTCATCTTCAAAGTCGCTCAGCACACTCCTCCAGAAGAAGATGTCGTCATACGACTCCACGTATGCCACCACCTTCTTCTTCTTGCTCTTGGGTCTCAGGCGGTTGGCTGCCTCTATGTAGGCGGAGTTGATATTGGATAAAAGATTGTGTGCCATAACTGATGTTGGTTGGCTTATGGCGGAAATTGGTTTAATCCACCTTGTGAAATAGCTCGTTTGTTTATTTGGCTCAAGAACACTGATTTCACCTTTCGCAATGTTCGGAAATAAAGGTTCTGTGAATATTGCTCAGTTTGAAATCTCGTTGACCTCGGTCACATTGCTCATCCATCCGTCCATGATGAGGGCAGGGGAGTGGGTGGAGAGGATGATCTGCACATTTGGGTTGAGCTGGCGTATGAGGTCGATAAGCTGCTGCTGCCAGTCTATGTGGAGAGATATTTCGGGCTCGTCCATAAGGAGAGCGTATTTCTCCCTGTTCTCCACCAGAACGGTGAGCAAGATGGCCAGCATCTGCTTCTCGCCGCTTGAGAGCTGGTAGGGCGTGATGGTCTCGGTCATGGTGCCCATGTCTTGTATGAACTGTATCTCATTGCTCTTGCGGTCAATCTTCTTGCATGTGTCGGCAAATAGGCGGTCTATCATGTCCTGGAACTGTGTCTTGGGACGGCTCACCTCGGCGGCGCGCATCTGGTCGTCGGGATTGCCCGATGTGAGGAGCTCTATGATGCGGTTGCCCATGTTGACCTGATAGTCGAGGTATCGTTTTTGCAGACGGTATATCTGCCAGTCGAGCTCTGTCTTCACGCGAGAGTCGGAGAGTTTCTCCAAAAGGTCGCTGTGGAGCAGAGGGCGGTCGAACGAACGTATGACGTCAAACTTGATGTAGGTGGCGTCCTCAGGCATGAGCTTTATCTTCACGCCCTGGGGGGCACTCTCTGGGACTATCTCTCCTCGGTCGATGGCACTGAGCATCATGGCCGAATGGTTGATGATGGTGCTCTTGCCCACCCCGTTGATGCCGCTGAGGATGTTGACATCGGGCTGAAGCGTCCAGATGATGTGCTTGCCCCCTTTCCACAAAGCCTTTATCTCTATGCTCTGTATGTAATCAGCTCTTTTTTCCATAAGTCGATGTGTTTTGTTTATATTGCAAATATAGATAAAAATTTGTTTGCACCACATAGAAGAACGTCATTTGTTGCTTTTTTTAATACAAAAGATTGTTTTTTTACATTATCATAACTTATAGTTCATCAAAAAATCATAACTTTGCACCATATTTTTAATAAGACACAACATAAATATATGGGAGGTTTTTTCGGAACCGTTTCAACAGAAAAATGCGCCGCAGAACTTTTCTACGGCACTGACTACCAGTCACACCTCGGCACACGCCGCGGCGGTATGGCAACGTATAGCAAGGAGAAGGGCTTTTACCGCTCCATCCACAATCTTGAAAATACATATTTCCGCACACGATTCGAGGCGGAACTGCCAAAGTTTGACGGCACATCGGGCATTGGCATCATAAGCGACACAGACGCGCAGCCCATGCTCTTCAACAGCCACTTGGGGCGCTTCGCCCTCGTCACCGTTGCCAAGGTCAACAATCTCGAAGAGATAGCAGGACATCTGCTTCAAGAGAACATGCACCTGTCAGAGTTCTCCTCTGGCGTTATCAACCCAACCGAGCTCATCGGCCTGCTCATCGTCAAGGGCAAGGACTTCGTCGAGGGCATAGAAAATGTCTACCGCACTGTCAAGGGCTCATGCTCCATGCTCCTGCTCACCGAAGACGGCATCATAGCCGCACGCGACGCATGGGGACGCACTCCCATAGCCATCGGACAGAAAGAGGGAGCCATGGCAGCCACGAGCGAGACGACAGCCTTCCCCAACCTCGGCTACGAGACCTCATACTTCGTAGGCCCAGGAGAGATTGTCAAGCTCACCCCAACAGGCATGACACAGCTGCGCAAGCCTAACAAGAAGATGCAGATGTGTTCCTTCCTCTGGATATACTACGGATTCCCCACCTCTACCTACGAAGGCAAGAACGTCGAGGACGTGCGCTACGAGACCGGACGTGTCATGGGAGAAGAAGACCCCACGGAGGTTGACTCCGTTGGAGGCATACCAGACTCAGGCATAGGCATGGCCATAGGCTACAGCGCAGGCCACAAGACACCCTACCAGCGAGGCATCAGCAAGTACACACCCACATGGCCACGCTCTTTCATGCCCGCCAACCAGAACATACGCAACCTCGTGGCAAAAATGAAGCTCATCCCCAACAAGGACATGCTCAAAGGCAAGCGATGCCTCTTCTGCGACGACTCCATCGTCAGAGGCACACAGCTCAGGGAGAACACGCAGGTGCTCAAAGAGCTGGGAGCCAAGGAGGTGCACATGCGCATAGCCTGCCCACCGCTCATCTATGCCTGCCCCTTCGTCAACTTCTCCGCCAGCAAGTCAGAGCTCGAACTCATCACTCGCCGCATCATCCGCGACATGGAGACACACTCCAACACTGCCACCATGCTCACCGACTCGCTGACCGACAAGGAAGTGACCATAGCCCCCGAACGCATCAAGGCATACGCCACCACCGACTCGCCCGAATACAAGGCCATGGTGGCAGAGATAGCACGTCGTCTCAACCTCGACAGCCTCAAGTTCTCCAAACTCGAGACCATCGTCCAGGCCATCGGCTTGCCAAAGTGCGACATCTGCACCCACTGCTTCGACGGCAGCTCCTTCTTCTCCCTCGAAGAGGAAAACTCCAACAGCCCAGAATAGCAATCATTACCTTCCGAACATGAAGTCATCAATCTACATAAGTCTGTTCAAGACCAGCATACATGCAATAGCAGCCACTGTGCTCGCTATTGCATTCATGTGCATTTACCCATCACAGGCTCACTCCCTACCAACCTCTAAAGTCAAGGTGGGATGGGTAGACAACACCCTCAACTACCTCTCCCCCGATGGCGTCATGAGCGGATTCTCCTTCGAACTGCAAGAGGAAGTGGCAAACCACACAGGGTGGGAGTACGAATACATCTATGGTTCATGGACACAACTCATGAGCGATGTCGTCAGTGGCAAGTTGGACATGTTGCCCTTCATCACCAAGACACCCGAAAGAGAGAAGCACTTATTATTCTCACAGAAGGTAATATTCCATGAGACCTACAGCATCTTCACCGAAAGAGGCAGAAAAGACATGGCGGTCGATGAACTCTCCACTCTCAATGGCAAGCGCATAGGTGTGGCAAAGAACAGCTATCAGGAGGGAGTGCTGAGAGACTGGCTCGCTGTCCACAAAGTGAAAGCCACCGTCGTCTACGTCAAGAGCGACTCCGAAGCCATGAAGCTATATACAGACGGAAAGATTGACGCATGTGTCGGCACAGAAATATATCAGTTCAAGGGACTCAAGCAAATCTGTTCCATCGGATCCTCAGACGTCTACTTCGTCTTCAACAAAGAGCGAGCAGACCTCAAAGAAGCCTTCGACAAGGCCATGAGCGAGATAGAAGCGGCAAACCCATATTTCTTAGAGCAGACATTACATAAGTTTGTCGATGCCCATACCGTCATGGAACTCAACCAAGAACAGAAGCAGTGGATCAAGAAGCACGAGAACATAAAGGTGGGATATGTCAACAACAATCTGCCCTACAGCGCCTATGAACCCAAGGGAGACTCCGTCATAGGAGCTTTGGCCACATATATCAACAAAGCCACAGCCCTCTTCTCCGACCAAGAGCTCCACTTCTCCACCATACCCTTCAGCACTCACAGAGAGATGATAAAGGCCGCCCAGCGCGGAGAGGTTGACTGCATCTTCCCCTACATGAGCGACTTCAACTATGCCAGGGAGAACCATCTCCGCATCACCCACCCGCTCCTCCAGACCACCATGTTCGCCATCACAGCCGACAAATATCTCAACGAGGCAGATGTCAACAAGGTAGCCGTGGTGAAAAGCGAACTCGGCAAGGACAGATATGTCGAATACTACTATCCCCACTGGCAGATAGTCTACTATGACGACATAGAAAAATGTGAAAAGGCTGTGCGCAAGGGAGAAGTTGACTGCATAGTATATTCAGCCTATCAGGCCTACCTCTTCGTACCCTCGCTCGACCTCTTCCGCATACCCCTCACTCACCCCATGAAGGCAGGATTCGGCATTGCCAACAATGACATCACACTCCTCAACTTCATCAATCAGACCTGCAGGGCCATATCGTCAGAGGATATCTATGCTGACATGACAAAATATGCCGTCACCGACCGTCAGATTACTCCCTGGGAGATACTCAAGGCATACTTCAAGGAGGTGCTCATCACCGTGCTCATCGTCCTTCTGTGCTTCATCTGCCTGTCCGTTTTGCTCTATCTCAACTCCATCAAGCTGAAGAAAGCCGTCAAGGAAGCCGAACATGCGCGTCAGGTACAGGAACGTTTCCTCCAGAACATGAGCCACGAGCTGCGCACACCGCTCAACTCCATCTGCGGATTCGCACAGATACTCAGCATGAAAGAGATGCGCGACTACATCAGTGACGAGGAAATGGAAGAATATGGCAAAATCATCACCAGCAACACGGAGATGCTCACCACCCTCGTGTCTGACATCCTCGATATCTCCGACTTCGAGAGCGGCAAGTACAAACTGCTGCTGAGCGACACTGACATCAACGAGATCTGCCGCAGTGCCTCATACATGGTCTCCGCTCGCCTGCCTGAGGGAGTCAACTTCCGCCTCGACACAGACGTGGCAGACGGCACGATGCTCTACACCGACAAGCGCCGTGTCTGCCAGGTCATCACCAACTTCCTCACCAACGCATACAAGCACACAACTCAGGGTGAGGTCATCCTCGGTGTCTCCACCACTCTGCGTCCTGGCTACATTGCTTTCTCCGTCACCGATACAGGCATGGGAGTGCCTGCCGAACTGCAAGACAAAATCTTTGAGCGTTTCGAGAAAGGCATATCATCTCTCCGCGGCATAGGCCTCGGACTCAACATCTGCTCAAGCATAGCGGAAGCGCTGCAAGGAGATGTATACCTCGACCGCGACTACACCACAGGAGCGCGCTTCATCTTCCTTCACCCAACAAACCTTAGGGACTCTGCCACGCCCAATGACAGCGGCATCAGCGTCATGAGAGCAGGCAACAAAGTCACTCATTGAGCGAAGATGCAAACCCTCCGCCAAACAAAACAAACAGCAGTGCCCTCCTAAAACTTCTGCTCATCAATAATATTCCCATCCTCATCTACCTCGCGCCAATGCGTGATGTTTCGTTTTTCTGAGGATATGCACACTCCACACTTGGTGACCTTGCAACCGTCTGCCTCGTATGGGATGGCATAACCTTTGGAGTCAATCTGCGCCAAAGCGTTGTCGACAGTATCATCTACCTTCAGCTCGAGTACATAGAGGGCATTCTTGGTCTTTATTACCACATCTGCACGACCGAGAACACTCTTCACCTCTGTGTCAACAATAGAGTTAAGCATGGAGAATGCCATGTACATCAAGAGCTTATAAAACGATTCTCGACCTTCTTTGTCTGCCCATTCCTGCTTAGTGATAATGTCGTAGGGAATCTTGGCAATATATGAGCGCAGGGCAGAGAGTGCTCCAGCAAGGTTGCCCTTGAAGAGTGAGGATGCCATATTGCGGGTCAGACTGTTGCCGTCGGCAGTGCTTCGATTTAAAATCAATGGCATCAGTCCGCTTATCATACCTTCCTTTACCTCAAGGTTTGGGAAATGGAGAGTGTATGTCTTCAGCAGCGGATCATACGAGTCTATCGTAAGATAACCACTCTGATAAAGCAGGGGAATAGGTGTTTCCGCATCCTCACACGGCACGTTAAACTCGTTCAGTCCAACTTCCATGCCATCATACTCCAAAGCAGTCTTGAAAGGATAATACTTCAGATGTTCGATAAGCGAAGTCATTGTGCCAGACTCGAACCAATAATGTCTCGTAGCTTTGTCGTTTAGCGCATTCAACACGCTGTATGGGGCATAAATATCCTGACTGTTCTCAGAGAAATGATAACCGTCATAGTTACGCTTCAGCTCAGCGTATGCCTCATACAAAGTAACATGCAAAGCCTTTGCATACTCCTCCACACAAGGCTGAAGAACTGTGTCGAGTTCTGTCTGTGTTATGCCGCATAATCCTGAATACTCGTCAGACATTGAAATCTGCTTCATATTGTTGAGTTCAGAGAAGATGCTCAACTGGGAGAACTTTGTCACTCCTGTGATAAATACAAACTTCAAGAAAGCTCCTTCGTCCTTCAGCACCTGATAGAACTCTCGGAGCATCATGCGCATTGTCTCCAACTGCTCCTTGTCGTACAAGAGACGCATGATGGGAGCGTCGTATTCATCCAGAATAACCACAACCTTTTCGCACGTTTGTTCACAAGCACGGTGAATCAAGCCACGGAAACGAGCTCCGGGAGTTATCTCCTCCGTATTGCGTCCATAAATCTTTTCGTAATCGGAAAGAAGGTTCTCCAGCTTGCTTTTCGCCTCGCCAACCGTCAGATTCTTCAATCCGCTCATCGTGAAATGGAGAACTGGATATGTCTTCCATTCCTTCTCCTGCTCCATTATCTTCAGACCTTCAAAAAGTTCCTTCTGCCCTTGGAAATAGGCCTTGAAGGTGTTGCAAAGCAAAGACTTGCCGAATCGACGCGGACGGGCGAGAAAGACGTACTCGTACTTCTTCACATTGACAAGGTCATAAATATAGCCTGTCTTGTCAACGTAGACCTTGCCTTGCTCACGTATCTTCTGAAACTGGTCGGTATCTATAGGATATATAAATCTACTCATAAGTAGGTGCGCATAGTTTTCTTTATAATAATTGTATTTGATAGTGGTGCAAGCCGTATTCTTGCTATTTTGCTGCAAAAATACATAAAATAAACGGTATCACAAAGAAAATTAAATAAAAACAACCAAAATAGCTAGGGATCTCGGGATTTATCAAGTAGGTGCGCATAATTGTTTTTACAATTGTATTATTGTTGTCGGGCAAACTGTTCATCACGCGAGAAACATTGCGAACACGGCAAGATGGCAAGCCTTTGCAAGAAAACCATGGCATTCCGACTGGATGGCAATGAGAAATAGGTATACGAATGGGGCTACTGGAGAGATAAACACTCTCACCAGTAGCCCCACATTGGATTGATAAATAATGTTGTTCGCTGCGATTACACACCTGAGAATGAGCTGAAGCCGCCGTCGACAGGGATGATTGTGCCTGTAACGAAGCTTGCCTCGTCAGAAGCCAAGAAGCGGACGATGCCGTTGAGCTCGGAGATGTCACCAAAACGGCCCATTGGAGTCTTGTTCAGCACCTTGTGGCTGCGCTCTGTCAGCGAACCGTCATCGTTGAGCAGCGCCTTGCGGTTCTGCTCGCCAATGAAGAATCCTGGAGCAATGGCGTTGACACGTATCTTGTCTCCATACTTGCGCGCAAAATCCTGGGCGAGCCACTTGGTCAGAGCGTTCACTCCTTCCTTGGCTATGGAGTAGCCCATCACGCGCGACAAAGCGTCGTAAGCAGCCATGGAGCTGACATTGATGATGCTTCCGCTCTTCTGCTCTGCCATAATCTTGCCGAAAGTGAGGCAAGGATAGATGGTGCCCCATAGATTGAGGTCAATGACCTTGTGGAGAGCCTCAATGTCACACTCGTACACGTTCATGTCGTCCATGATGTTGGCACCCCCGACATTGCCGCCAGCAGCATTGACAAGGATGTCCACCCTGCCGAAGTCAGCCTTGATCTTTTCTGTCAGTGCCACGATGTCCTCATGCTTGAGCACATTGCACACATATCCTGTTACACTGGTAGCGTTGGCCTCAGCCACAGGAGCTAACTTTGAGAGTGCCTTGTCTACCGTCTCCTGACGTGAGCCGACTACGATGACTGTTGCGCTGGCCTGCAGAAGACCCTCGCTGACGTTGCTGCCGAGCACACCAGTACCACCAGTGACGACAGCTATCTTACCTTTTAATGAACTCATAAGTTGTGTATGTCTATGATTGATATTGTATTTCTATGAGAGATGTTATATGTCAATGGTTGATGTTGCATGTATATGCTTCGTAAGTTAGGTTCATCAATCCTCACTTGTTTTCGCTCATATACTTGACAGCAGCCATCACACCGTCCATCTGGGCCAAGCCCATCATGCGGCCGTGGAAGGAGTAGCCTGCATTGTAACCTTTGTCCTCATCGCCGAGCATGGTGCGGCCGTGGTCTACACGCATAGGCACATTGGGATTGAGCTCTTGGAAAATCTTCACCACCTCAATGAGGTTGGCGCGACCGCCGAGGTGGTCAGCCTCGATGAAGTCTCCGTTGTCAAACACGTTGGTAGAGCGTAGATGTACGAAGTGTACTCTCTTGGCATATTTCCTGGCAAGGGCAGGCACGTCATTCTGAGCTCCGGCAGAGAGACTGCCGCAGCAGAAGGTTAGACCGTTGTGAGGATTGTCGACAGCATTGAGGAACCACTCTATGTCTGCATCGCATGTCACCACGCGTGGCAGACCAAGGAGAGGCATCGGTGGGTCGTCGGGGTGAACGCACATGTTCATGCCGTATTCCTCGCATGTAGGCATAATCTGCTCTAAGAAATACTTCCAGTTCTCCCTCAGCTTGTCAGGAGTGATGCCATCGTAGAGAGCCAGAAGCTTGCGGAAGAGAGCCACAGGCTGCTTGTCCTCCTCTGTGATGTTGCCATTGACAAATCCCTGAGTCTTCACGATGATGGTGTCAACCAAAGCTGCATCGTCCTCTGGAGTCATCGTCTTGGCCATCTCGTCAGCCTTTGCGTTATCTTCTGCGCTGTAGTCCTTCTCTGCACCTTCGCGCTTGAGGATGTAGCGGTCGAAATAGACGAACTTCACTTTGTTGAAGTAGAGGCTTGTGCTGCCGTCTTCCCATGGGTGGTCGAGTTCGGTGCGTGCCCAGTCGAGTACAGGCATGAAGTTATAGCAGATACAGTGTATGCCACACTTGCCGAGGTTGGCAAGGCTCACCTTATAGTTCTCGATGAGCTGGTCGCGCTCTGGGCCTCCATACTTGATGGCCTCGCACACAGGCAGACTCTCCACCACCGACCACTTAAGTCCGGCAGCTTCGATGTAGTTCTTCATGTCCATGATAGCATCAACGGTCCATATCTCACCGTTCTTGATGTCGTGCAGAGCGGTCACTATGCCCTCCACACCGATTTGTCTGAGCATCTGAAGGGTTATCTTATCCTTCTTGCCAAACCATCTCCATGTTTTTTCCATATTGGTATGTATTAAGCGTTATTATTTATATATGTACAAATACAGATGTTATAATTGCTGACAAATGCAGATGATATAATTGCTGACAAATGCAGATGTCATAATTGCTG
>JAEDNQ010000066.1 GCA_016302435.1 Bacteroidaceae bacterium | reverse complement strand
TATAATTCTGCACACCTACTTATCAGTTTTTTCTCTCAACATAACTTCTCCACTATCACCAGTGTCATGAAGCCCACCAGCATAGCATACGTAGCTTGCTTCTGATACCCGTGAGCATGCGTCTCCGGTATCATCTCATCGCTCGTCACGTACAACATGGCTCCGCCGGCAAAGCCCAGCATGAACGGCAACATCATCCGCGAAGCACTGCCAAGCGCATACCCTATCCATACGCCCACTATCTCTAACAGACCTATGGCCATGGAAATAACAAAGGTTCTCGTGCGGCTCACACCAGCCACGAGCAGAGGAGCAATGACTACCATTCCTTCAGGCACATTCTGCAAGGCTATGCCCAATGTCACCGACCAAGAACTCTCCGCCCCTTCGCTCATGCTCACACCTGCCGCCATGCCCTCAGGCAACTTATGCAGGGCAATGGCCATGACAAACAGCAGCACATGGTTGAGCGAGGCATTGTTGCGGTGCTCCTCTTCGTCCAGTCCCGTCACGTGGTGAAGATGAGGTGTCACGTAGTCCAGTACATTCAGGAAGAACGCTCCCACCATCACTCCTGCTGCCACCCACCACCACATGTCCGTCATCTCAAAGGCTGGTACAATAAGACCAATGGTGGAGGCAGCCAGCATGATGCCAGCGCAGTAGCCAAGTATTGTGTCGTTCCACTTGTGAGGCAGCTCCTTTATCCCGAAACCTATCAGACTGCCAATTATTGTCGCGCCGCATAGGCCAGCGGCACTAATCCATACGTTTGTCATATCTTTCTATGTTTTTGTGTGCAAAGATACACCTTTTAGCCAATACGACCAAACGTTCCACTGCGAAATTGTAAATTATTTTCAATATTCTAATGCCACACCATCCCTCTTCTGCCATACTCAGGAACTGATGTTATCCGATTTTCTGCCATATTGTCAGCAATTCGCACTCCTACATGACATGCCACAATTCTTTTGTCATGCCATGCCACATCTGGCACGCTATTTGTCCTAATGCAATAGCGTCACCGCCTTAAAAGCTCGCAGCCGATAGGGTAGGGACATGAAAACAAACATATTTATTAACAAGAAAAATAAAAAAACAAACAATATTATGGGAAAGATTATCGGAATAGACCTTGGTACAACAAACTCATGTGTATCAGTATTCGAAGGCAATGAGCCAGTAGTTATCGCCAACTCAGAAGGCAAGCGCACAACACCATCTGTAGTAGGCTTCGTTAAGGACGGCGAGCGCAAAGTGGGTGACCCAGCAAAGCGTCAGGCCATCACCAACCCTAAGAACACCGTCTTCTCTATCAAGCGCTTCATGGGTGAGACATTCGACCAGGTGCAGAAAGAGATAGCACGCGTGCCATACTCAGTAGTAAAGGGTGACAACAACACTCCTCGCGTGGACATCGACGGACGTCTCTACACTCCACAGGAAATCTCAGCCATCATCCTCCAGAAGATGAAGAAGACAGCTGAAGACTACCTCGGACAGGAAGTGACAGAAGCTGTCATCACCGTTCCTGCCTACTTCTCCGACTCACAGCGCCAGGCCACTAAGGAGGCTGGACAGATTTCAGGTCTCGACGTTAAGCGTATCGTTAACGAGCCTACAGCAGCAGCTCTCGCCTACGGTGTCGACAAGGCCAACAAGGACATGAAGATTGCAGTCTTCGACCTCGGTGGAGGTACATTCGATATCTCTATCCTCGAGTTCGGCGGCGGAGTCTTCGAAGTGCTTGCTACCAACGGTGACACCCACCTCGGAGGCGACGACTTCGACCAGGTCATCATCGACTGGCTCGTGGCAGACTTCAAGTCAAACGAAGGCGTAGACCTCTCTCTCGACCCAATGGCCATGCAGCGTCTGAAGGAAGCTGCTGAGAAGGCAAAGATAGAACTCTCTTCTTCCACTTCTACAGAAATCAACCTTCCTTACATCACAGCAGCAGGAGGCGTGCCAAAGCACCTCGTCACAACTCTCACACGAGCTAAGTTCGAGGCTCTCGCACACAACCTCATCCAGGCTTGCCTCGTTCCATGCCAGAACGCTATGCGCGATGCCGGACTCTCCAACAGCGACATCGACGAAGTCATCCTCGTGGGCGGTTCAAGCCGTATACCAGCCGTACAGGCTCTCGTTGAGCAGTTCTTCGGCAAGGCTCCATCAAAGGGCGTCAACCCTGACGAGGTGGTAGCCGTAGGTGCAGCCATCCAGGGCGCCATCCTCAACAAGGAAGAGGGAGTAGGCGACATCGTCCTCCTCGACGTCACACCTCTCAATGTCGGTATCGAGACTCTCGGCTCTGTCATGACAACAATGATTGAGGCCAACACCACTATCCCATGCAAGAAGACAGAGGTCTTCTCAACAGCTGCCGACAACCAGACAGAAGTGACCATCCGCGTCCTCCAGGGCAACCGCCCTATGGCCAACCAAAACAAGCAGATTGGTATCTTCAACCTCACAGGCATCGCACCAGCACGCCGAGGCATCCCACAGATCGAAGTGTCCTTCGACATCGACGCCAACGGTATCCTCAAGGTGTCAGCCAAGGACAAGGCAACTGGCAAGGAGCAGGAGATTCGCATCGAGGCATCATCTGGTCTCTCTAAGGAAGAAATCGACCGCATGAAGGCAGAGGCAGAAGCCAATGCAGATGCAGACAAGAAGGAGCGCGAGCGCATCGACAAGATCAACCAGGCTGACTCCATGATCTTCCAGACAGAGAACTTCATCAATGACAACAAGGACAAGGTGCCAGCAGAAGACAAGTCACAGATTGAAGCAGCCATCGAGACTCTCAAAAAGGCAAAGGACAGCGGCGACATAGCCCAGATAGACACTGCCATCAACGGTCTCAACCAGGTTATGCAGGCAGCATCACAGAAGATGTATGCAGCAGGCGGTGCAGGTCAGCAGGCAGGTCCAGGAGCCGGATTCCAGGGCGGTCAGCAGTCAGGTTCAACCAATGCAGGTGCCGACGACGTGCAGGATGCCGACTTCGAGGAGGTGAAGTAATTCGCCATAAGAATCGATAAACAAAAATAAGAATACAAAAGGAAGTCCGTGTAGCTCAGTGAGTTGCACGGATTTCTTGTTTTGTTAAATTTTGTTGGATTTTCGGACTTTTATCAAGTTTTACCGTATTCTTGTCACAGATTTGGCACGTCACTAAACTTTAGACGTGGTGTCCCTAATATCCCCTTGTGGGAACTTAATTTGATATACGGTAAAAGATGGCTACATTAAAAGTTGAAATCAAGCGCAGGTGCGCTATCTGTGGGAATGTATTTCTCGCAAAGTTTTTGGACTCCAGGTATTGTTCTCCAAAA
This sequence comes from Bacteroidaceae bacterium, assembly GCA_016302435.1. Lineage (GTDB taxonomy): Bacteria > Bacteroidota > Bacteroidia > Bacteroidales > Bacteroidaceae > Minthosoma. Next base: position 8,402 of record JAEDNQ010000066.1, on the reverse strand, counting down.
TGCCAGAAGATTGCCAGTGCAAGAAAAAAGGCAGAAGAGAAACGCTTGCAGAGATTGGATGAACTCAAACAACGTATTCCTGATGCAAGGGATTATATCTCCATTGCAGAAGCGGAGGCATTGTTTGGTGTAAGCAAAAAGACCCTACATCGTTTAGTCCGTAAGGGAGAAATACAAAGTATCAATCTTGGTACTCGCTTAACTCGCATCAGCAAGACTGAACTCTTGGGCAAATTCCCATTGCGAGAAGAACCCATCAATAGGCAGTATGCCTTGCCAAAACTCTACAACATGGAGCCTGAGAATTGCTACACCATTGGTGAGATATGCCAGAAGTACAAAATCAATGATAGTTCAGTGTGGGCTCAGGTAAGAAAGTATGGCATCCCATCAAGACAGATTGGCAACTATGTGTATGTACCCAAAGAAGAATTTGATAAATTATATAAGTCCGACGTATGAGAAGAAAACTCGCATTAACAAAAGTATCAGTGAAACTCCGCAAGAAAGAGTTTCATGAGGGATGGTATCTTTATCTTGACATTTATCCCATCTATCAACCAGGTAGCGATAAGCCACAGCGCATTCGAGAAAATTTGCATCGTGACATAACCACTCCAGTATGGGATAAGTCGCAGCCATGTAAAACTGATAAGGATGGTACTGTCAGTTATCTGCCCAAGCGTAATCAGAATGGCATTATCATCTGCCGTTCTGCTGTAGATCAAGAATCGTGTATCTTTGCAGACAACGTCAGAGCATTGCGTCAACATGAGTATGACAATGCCTCATTGTATTCAGAAACAGATGCTGCTCAGGCAGAGTTGAATGAAAAAGGCAAGCAAAACTTCATTCAGTTTGTCAAAGACTTGTCGAAAAAGAAACATGCACGCAGTTCTGAGTCAATCATCGTTAACTGGAATCGTGTATATGATTATCTCTGTATGTTTGCCAAGAGTGACTATATTCCTTTCTCTCTGTTGAGTCAGAAATTGATGGAAGACTTCAAAATGTATCTCCTAACGGCTCCACGTGGAGACAAGAGGAAAGGATTGCTATCACAGAACACAGCAAATACTTATTTCGCCATATTCAAATGTGCAGTACATCAGGCATTCATTGACGGTTATATCACAGTTGATATTGCCGCAAAGGTAAAAGGGGTTCCTGAAGAAGAGGTAAGACGTGAGCACCTAAGCCTTGAAGAACTTAACCAGCTAGCTCAGACACCATGCGATAATCCTATTTTGTATCGTGCAGCCCTATTTTCTGCACTTACAGGATTGCGCCTCTGCGACATCACAAAACTCAAATGGGCTGAATTGGCCAAGGAAGGTGAGCATCATCGTATTAACTTTGACCAGAAGAAGACGGGTGGTGTGGAGTATATGCCTATCAGCCCTCAGGCATATAAACTATGTGGTGAGCCGAGAGAACCTCAGCAACTTGTTTTTGAAGGTATCCCTGACAAATCGGTAATCTCTCGTCCGATTAAGAAATGGATTAAAGCTGCTGGCATTACCAAACATATCACATTCCATTGCTTTCGCCATACCTATGCTACAATACAGTTGACCGAAGGTACTGACCTCTTTACCCTAAGCAAGATGATGGGACACACTAACGTCAGAACCACGCAGGTGTATGCCAAAGTTGTGGACAAGAAAAAAGAAGCTGCTGCAGATGCTTTCACAATTGACTTTGGTAACAATACCCAACAAGAGGAACCTGATAATGACATATCAGGCAATTCATCCAAATAAAAATTCATAACTATCGATTAGGCTATCTAAGTAAAATGCTTAGGTAGCCTTTTTTCTGCTTTATATTCTTAACGATTCTGTTACGAATACTTACGTTGTATGTTCGTAGCGAAATTAATATTGATTATTTATTCATTGACAATTAGTGACTTACGACTATAATAGACTATATTTATCATATACCCCTACATACTCTGCTTATCTCCGTATTCTTGCGATGTAATTCATCGAAAAAATCAATAAGAATATGGAAAAAATCACATTCGACACCATGCCAGAAGCTTTGAGCGAGATACTCAAACGAATCGGCAACCTTGAAACGATGGTAGGCAATATGAACAATCATAATTGCGTGCCTGTAGTAGAAGAAGTTCGTTTTAACATTACAGAACTTTGCGACTATTTGCCAACAAAACCGAAGAAGCAAACGGTCTATGGATGGGTATCTGCTAAGCCTCCTAAGATACCTTATCATAAAAAAGGAGAACTGTACTTTATCAAGTCTGAGATTGATGCATGGTTAGCAGAAGATGGTATGTCGTCAGGTAAGGATCTTATGGACCAAGCACGGGCATACGTTTCTAATAATCCTTTATCTGGCAGAAAGGAGGCGACGCGCAATTATGGATAATGCCCTGTCCATCTATGAAGATTTCCTTGGAGAACGAGAGGGAGAAAATCACTCCTTCTCTTTCTTCAGGAAACCAATCAGAAACGTAGAACCACTTAGGTGTATCACCATTCCTGACATCTATCGCTACATTGTCGGTCCTTATGCCCAAAGGCAAACAGAGACTTTACGTGCAATAATCGATAAAGATGCAGCGAGGAAATACAAAGCAGAAAACTTTGACTTTTGTACGTTCTCAGGTACATTCCGCATTCGCAACAAGAATCACCTCCTGTTGCATTCGGAATTGCTTTGCATTGACTTTGACCATGTAGCAGACATTCCGTCGTTGAGGGAAAGACTGCTTCATGATGATTGCTTTGAGACTGAACTACTCTTCCGTTCACCATCAGGCAATGGCTTAAAGTGGGTGATAGACATTGAGCGTAAAGGCTGGGAACACAGTCGTTTCTACAATGCAGTTTATAACTATCTTGTTGCTTCTGGTTATCCTGAGCCAGACAAATCTGGGAGTGATGTGGCACGCTCGTGCTTCATTCCTTACGATCCTGAAGCATACATAAATTCAAAATATCCAGAATATGTCAGAAAAGAAAACTTTTTTACCAGAGCAGTGGGAGAATGCCCCTTCTAATAGCAATGCAGCTAAGAACGCCTCACAGCAGATGACTCCTTATAATAATATAGGGGGCGAATGTACTTATGATAAGGTAGACCGTGTAATTGGACTCATTGAGGAAAGTGGAGTTGACATCACAGAAGGTTATGACGCCTGGGTAAAGGTAGGCTTTGCCCTTGCAAGCGAGTTCAAAGAATCTGGGCGTGATTTCTTTCATCGTGTCAGCAAGGTGAATGCGAAATACAACCATGCCGAGACTGACAAACAATATGATAAATGTCTTGCCTCTACTGGTTCTGGTGTAACTATCGGCACTTTCTTCCAAATGGCAAAGGATAGAGGCGTAGATATTTCCAATGCCAAACCTGATGTACCACCTACAGAAATCAAAAATGCCCACATTGGAAATATGGATTTTTGGAAAAATGGAGATAGTGATAAAGCACCACAGCCTCAATCTGCAAATATCCATAAAGCCAAAAATCCAAATGTCCATTTATGTGAAATTGGCGGCAAATGGATTTATGACGAAGAAGAACTCCCTCATTTCCCTTCTTTTGTTTATGAAACACTCCCTCCGTTCTTGAAAGAGGTTGTTGACAACTGCATTTCTCCGGACGATAGAGATATGATTCTCATGGGTGCAATGACTTGCTTATCCATTACATTACACAATGTCGTTGGTGAATATAATCATGATGATTGGGGACCGATGTTGTACTTCTTTGTCATGGCAGATGCAGGTATGGGTAAGGGATCATTGAATTACTGTCGTCAACTGGTGGCTCCTATCCATAAGGAACTTCGTGAGATTTCTGACCAGCAGATACGTGAATATAAGGCCGAGAAGAGACAAGCAAAGCAGGATGGCAATACCTTCTCTGGAGAGGAACCACATCGCCGTACCCTTTTTATTCCGACGAACAGTAGCGCTGCATCTGTCATAGAACAATTGGACTATAATGACGGTATCGGTCTAATCTTTGACACCGAGTGCGATACCCTGACTGCTGTTCTGAAGTCTGAGTTTGGTGATTATACAACAATCATTCGTAAGGCCTACCATCATGAGCCCATTGACATTAAGCGTCGTAAGGAAAACGAGGATCGACTTGTTGAGCATCCAATGCTGGCTATTTGTCTGTCAGGCACTCCAGAACAGTTGTACACGCTTACTCCAAAAGCTGAGGACGGAACATTCTCTCGAATCACATGCTATCACATTCCTTTCAAAATGGACTTCCGTGACGTTCTTTCTGAGAGCTCATTTTCCGAGGGAAAACATAGTTCCTCTTTGCGTGATGTTTACTATCAGTTGGGACTTAGATACAAACGAATGCGTGAGACTTTCTTCCGTGGTGGAAACTATAGAGTCGTTATTCCTCAAGATCTATGTGAAGAGTTCAATCAGCACTATCGATTGGTAAACAAGGAGGCTGTTGAAGACATCTCTAATGATATGCAGGGTGTTGTCAGACGCTTGGCTTTTGCCGTGTTCCGCATGATAATGGTACTGACAGCTATTCGCTTTATGGATGAAACGCCAAATCCATCCGCCTTAGCACAGAAAGATGTTCGTACTATTCTTCGCTGCAAAGAGGAAGACTTCAGAATCGCGATGGCTCTTGGTGACACTCTAATCTATCACACCGTATATTGTTACTCTCATCTGCCAAAGACTGATGTTGCGACAACCATAGGTGGCAAGATTCTTACTAAAAAAGACAAGATGGAGATGCTTTATGCAGCACTTCCGGATTCTTTCAGCCGTCCTCAGTATGTTGCAGTATCAACCGATTTAGGATTCTCCCCAAGCACCACCAGCAAGTGGATTAACACCTTCATTCTTCAAGGGCGCCTGGAGCGATGTGAACATAATGATTATCGCAAGCTAACTCCAAATTCATCAGAAGCATCATGATGTCGAACATACATAACAGTACACGAGATTCTCCTGAACTGACGGGCAGGCTATACAGAAACGCCCAGGGCGTACAGCGGACTTTTTCTAAAAGTCCTAAACATAATAGGGACTTTTAGAATCACCACTTACGATGGCTCCCTTAAAAAGTCCAATTATGCTCAGGCTCTGCCCGAGACCCGATGACACATTTATACACATACTGCCAGTGGTATCACTGGATTCTAATACAAAATCACGAATATGGAAGAGCATATTCCACGCGCCTCAATACATGCTGGCAAAGATAGAAAATCATTTCCTGTCCAAGTTAGCAATGAGGCAGAGCGAAGAGGCTGGGACGAAAAACGTTACCAGCTAAAGAACGTAGAGAAGGAGAAGAACAACCATTATAACTTCTCTCGCAAGCACCTCAATTTTGAGATTACGAAAGGTGGAAAGATAGAGCCTCTTGGCTCTAATCCTGTGCCTTTGTACATTCGACTACAGCAGCGTTATGAAGAACTTGGTTTCAAACCATACAAGGATGCGAACAATCCAGAACAGGTTTCACAGAACACGCCCAATTGTCTTGTGGACATTATCTTTAGTGGTGACCGTGATGTGATGAAGCGACTCGCTTTCGGTGACCAAGAGCTTGACACTTCCGACCCTAATGCAGACCAGAGTCACATCAAACTTATGGATCCAATCCGAGAATGGGCTGTGGACACCTACAAGTTTGCTTGCCGTAAATGGGGCGAAGAAAACGTCATCGGTTTCAGTGTTCATTGTGATGAGACCAACATCCATGCACATGTCCTCACTGTTCCTGTTGAACAGGTCAAGAAACGTGGACGCATAGGTAGTGTGTATGTCAGCAATGACAATCCTGATGTAGAACTCACCACCAAGGAATGGAAGGCTTTGCCAAAGGACGAGCGAGGCAACTACACCAAGCGTGAAGCAACCAAGGGCATGGTTGAACGTGTGTCATACGCAAAGGTGTGGGGTGAGACAAAGAAGGAGAAGTCCGAATATCTTTCCCAACTTCATACTGATTATCATGATGTGGTTGGTTACAAGTACGGACTTGAACGTGGCATCCCGTATGAAGAGCTTTCTGATGAAGAGAAGCGTGAGCGCAAGCATAAGGACAAGGTAACACTTGAAGCTGAGCGCCAGGCAAAACTGGCTATCGAAGAAGCAAAACGACAGAAAGCAGAGATTGAAGCCGAGACCGCTGTCATCCAGCATCAGAAGAATGAAGCCCAGAAGGAACTGAAGACTGCTCAATCAGGTTTCCTTGCCAAGATCTTTCAGCCAGGCAAGTTCAAGAAAGAAGAAGCAGAAAAGATCAAGGAGTCATACGAGGCTGGTGTTAAGGAAACTATTGATGGCATTATAAAAGCTTCAGGTTTGAAGTGGAAGGGCGGAAAACCAACGGCTGAGTCTATCGGTCAGAACTTCCGCATGACATGGGACAGCAACAAGAATCTTGCAAAGGAATTGAAGGACAAGGATAGTCTTGTTTCAGAGAAGGATGCTGAGATTAATGAACTCAATGTCAAGGTTTCCAATCTGACAGAGGAGATCGATGGTCTCAAATTCCGCTTGACTTTGATTGATGAAGATGCGGTCCAGAAACTCCGTAACTCCAGAATTGCAGAGAAGACTCGTGCAGATAAGGCTGAGAAAGAATTGGGCAACCTTCGTTCTGCTCATGAGAATCTTTCTATGCAGTGGAACGCTCTGTGGAAAGAGCCCGAATTTAACGAGGCTGCTAAGAAGGTGAAAGAGCGCAAGGAACGTGAAGCACGTATTGCTGCCGAAGCAAAACGTGAGGCAGAAGCACGAATCACAAGACACAATGGTGTTCTAGACAGGTTCATATCAGAAGGACGATCTGCACTCCGTGCCTTTGCTCTGACCACCAGAACCTCATTTAACCAGAAAGAGGCATCATCAATCTATTATGGTATAATGGCATCTGCTTCCAAACATAATCACTCGCTCTTCAATAGTGATGGAATTGAAGCATCCGTAAAAAACTTTCTTTCTGGTCTTTCGTGGAAAGATTGTAGTGATTTTCGTGAAGAGTGCGTTTGTAGTTGGACAAAGTTATTTGCTACAAAAGAGGTTGATTTCTCAGAGTCTGCCATTAGCAACTTCTGTGCATTCGTAGATCACATGTCATGCAACGCAGAGACATACGTCTCTTTAGGCGGCTCCAATGGATGTGCTGACCAACTCACTAATTGGGATGGTACTCAAAAGTATGGGTTGGGAGCGTCAAAGAAGAGAAAAGAAGGTGGTATATCAATATGAGATTGAAGAGTATTTGTTAAATAGTCCGAATGCCAACAGAATGGCATTCGGACTATTAGTGTTCACTGCCAAAGTTAATGTGAATCATCTTCTAGCACAAATTGTTGCATCAAACTGTTGCAAATCCGTAAAGAGGAATGCGTCCTAACTACAATATTGCATTGAACAGCCATCCGAGCAATATGATGGCGAGGGCAACCGTTCCGAAAAAGATGCCGATGAGGCGCATGTTCATCACCTTCTTGAGCATGGTGGCTTCGGGGAGCGAGAGGCCTACTACCGACATCATGAAAGCAAGGGCAGTACCGAGGCTTACGCCTTTGGCTACGAAGACTTCGACAACAGGGACGATGCCAGCAGCGTTGGCATACATCGGTACGGCAAGGATAACCGCTAATGGTACGGCATACCAATGTTCGCCACTCAGATACTCCTCGAAGAATCCTTCTGGCACATAGCCGTGCATTGTGGCTCCGATGGCGATGCCGATGATGACGTAAAGGATGACGCCACGGATGATGCCGATGGCTTCCTTTATAATCTGCGGCATTCGTCTAATGAGTGTGATGCGTTCGGTGGTCATTTCTTCTTGTACACCATTTGCCATCTGCTGGATCTGCAATACCCAAGGACTGAGGTGTTTCTCCAACTTCATCTTGCCGAGGATAAATCCACCAATCGTTCCTAACAAGATGCCGCTGATGACATAGATGGCAGTCACCTTCCAACCGAATGTACCGGCCAACATTGCCACTGCTACCTCGTTGACAAGTGGTGAGGTGATGAGGAAGGAGAAGGTCACGCCCAATGGTATGCCGCCTTTCACGAAACCGATGAACAGCGGAATCGATGAGCATGAGCAGAAGGGTGTGATTGCTCCGAAGAGGGATGCCATGAGATATTGCAATCCGTAGAGCTTGCGCGAATTGAGAAAGTTGCGCAGTCGCTCGACAGGAAAATAGGCATTGACCACGCCCATCACCGTGCTGATGAGGAAGAGCAGAAGAATGATCTTCAGCGAGTCATAGACGAAGAAGTTGAGTGCTTCGCCTAAACGTGTTGTGGCGTCTATGCCAAAAAGGTCATAGATAAGCCAATCTGCAAATTGTTGTATCATATTTGTTGTAAGTTATAAATAATATTGAATTCCTGTCTGTAAAG
>JAEDNQ010000065.1 GCA_016302435.1 Bacteroidaceae bacterium | reverse complement strand
GGCCGAAATGTCAGAAATGTGGAGTCGTTTTCCTCTCTATAATAAAAAAGAACACACAACTATGGCAAAAGATAAAGACAATATAGATAACATGCTCGACAGAGCCCATCGTGCGGCATTGGAAGAAGGTGCTGCTGCAAGCTCTGGCGAAGTGCCCTTGGAGGAGCGCAGCGAGGAGGCTAAAGATGCCATCCAGGCCATAGAGGCTATGCGCAAATATGCAGATGAGGACGACGATGATGAAGTAGGTGAGCTTACCTTCAAGTCAATCCTTGGAGGTGATTTTCTCCGCAGCAAGTTCGTCATCAAGCAGATAGCCTTCATGATGTTTTGTGTATTGCTGACGTTGGGATATACGTTCAACCGCTTTGATAGCCAGCAGGATGTGATACTCATCGACAGTCTGAGGACAGAACTGCAGAATGTGAAGTACAATGTGCTCACGCAGTCGAGCGAGCTGATGAACATGATAAGGCAGTCGAACATAGAAAAGCAACTTCGCCTTACCAAAGACAGCCTGCTGCACAATTCGGTGACTCCTCCTTATCTCATACGTGTGGGCGAAGAAGGGGAAAAGGCTGCAGAGGCTGACATCAGGGAAGTGATGGTCGATTCGGCTCAGACTGGAGTCTCTGAGTCCAACGGTGAGGAAGAGGAGAATGAAGAAGGAGGGGAGAACAAAGCCGCGTCAGCTTCGCAGCCAGAGGCCGCAACCTCAAAGCCCGAAAGCGAGAAGGCGGCACGAGGGGAAACAGAAGCTTCATCTGAAGGAGAAAAGGCTTCGCCCAAAAGCAGGGGCGTGAAGCCTGAGAGCGAACAGGCAAAACCAGAAGGAGAGCAACCTAATACACACTAAGAATAATGAAATTTGACAAGGAATACATAAATAAGCCCATATGCGTCATCATCGCACTAGCTGCCGTGCTGACGCTTGCAGTCATCGTAATGGCTACATACGTGGCTACTGTGGAGCGAGAGAAATGGACAAAGCTCGGAGAAGTGAGTGTGGGACGTCCCGAACCTCTCCCTGCAGCTCGCGGCAACATTATGAGTGCTGATGGGCAGCTTATGGCCAGCAGCCTGCCCGACTATAAGGTGTACGTAGATTTCCTCTCGGGCATAGAGCGAATGAAAGACTCCATTGCTCCCGACGGGAAGAGAGTCAAAGTATGGAATGCCAAGCAGCTACATGAGAAAGACTCCATGTGGCTGACCTCACTTGACACCATCTGCAGCAGCCTCGCCGAAATATGTCCGAGGCACACAAAGCAGGAGTATCTCGACCACTACAAGAGAGGGCTTGAGGGCAGAAAGAGGTATATGGACGCCACTCCTCACACGGTCTTGAACTTCATACAGTACAACCAGCTCATGAAGTTGCCCGTCTTCGATAAGAAAAACAGGTATACCAGCGGACTTACCATCGTGCCGCGCAACAACCGCAACAAACCCTTCGGCTCTCTCGCTCGCCGCACGTTAGGCGACATGTTTGGAGCCATAGACTCCGGTCGTTCAGGACTCGAACAGGCCTATGACTCTGTGCTGAGAGGTGTGCCAGGCATGAAACACAACAAGCGAGTCCTCTCCAAATATCTCTCCATCGTGGACAAGGAGCCTGTGGACGGTTATGACCTCGTGAGCACGATAGACGTGAGCATGCAGGACATCTGCGAGAGTGCTCTCAGAGAGAAACTGCATGAGCTCGATGCCCAGATGGGGGTTGTCGTTCTGATGGAAGTGAAGACGGGGGATGTCAAAGCCATCGTCAACCTCATGCGCTATGATGACGGCAACTACTACGAGGCACGCAACTATGCCCTGGCTGCCCTCATGGAGCCAGGCTCCACATTCAAGACGGCATCTATCATGGTGGCCATGGACGATGGTTACATCACTCCAAACACCACTGTGGAGACGGGACATGGTATATATAAGATGTATGGTGCCAACATGAAAGACCACAACTGGACCAGAGGAGGTTATGGACTCATTGATGTGCAGCAGGTTCTGATGTTCTCAAGTAACATCGGTGTGAGCCGGCTCATCGACGAGAACTACCACGACCAGCCAGGCAAGTTTGTTGAGGGACTCAGGAGAGTGGGCATAGGCACTCCGCTCGGACTTCCGTTCAACGGCGCTGCCAATCCCGTCATACGCACCCCCAATAAGGACAACTGGTCAAAGACGGCACTCGCATGGATGTCCATAGGATATGAGACTCAGATACCGCCGATCAGTACCGTCACCTTCTACAATGCCATAGCCAACGGAGGCAAGATGGTGCGTCCTCGTTTTGCCAGAGGCTTGGAGCGCAAGGGAGAGATGGTGGAGGAGTTTCCTGTGGAGGTCATAAAGCCTCAGATATGCAAGAAGCAGACATTGGAGAACATGCAGAAGATACTCTACCGCGTTGTCAATGACCCCAAAGGAACAGGTAAGAAGGCGGGCAACCCCTACTTCCATGTAAGCGGAAAGACTGGTACAGCACAGGTGGCATCGGGAGGCGGATACCGAGGCGGACAGAGCGAACACTTGGTCAGCTTCTGTGGCTACTATCCGTCAGAAGACCCAAAGTACACGTGCATAGTCGCCATACGCCACGGCTACTATGTAGCCAGCGGTGGAGCTCAGGCAGGTGTCGTATTCTCCAAGATAGCCCAGAGGATATACTCAAAGAATGTGACCACCAATCTCAATTTGGCCAAGGACACCACAGCTGTGTATGTGCCTGAGGTCAAGCATGGCGATGTGGCATCGGCCAAGGATGTGCTCGACAACCTCGGAGTGCGTTCCGTGGGAGCCAAAGGTTACGAATGGGGCACAGCAGAAAACACTGGCACTGAGGTAACCTTCAGCCCAGAAAAGACAGAAGCCGATCTCGTGCCAAATGTCAAGGGCATGGGAGCAAGAGACGCCGTCTACGCCCTTACGTCGCACGGCATGAAAGTGCGTATCAGAGGTAGGGGAAAAGTGGAGAAGCAGAGCGTGGAGGGCGGACAGAAGATAGTGCTCGGGCAGACAGTGACTCTGGAACTCAACTGAGGCGGTGGAATCTTACCCATCTGTTTGTTTCCACCATCAAGGACTCAACAAAGGTGAGTTGGCGTTTGACTCACGAAAGACAGTCGCCACAAACCTGACAAAGCGAATTAATAGAACCCATCTTAATTATTCACAACATTCTGTAGATGTGTATGAAACTGAATCAACTTGTAAGCGGACTTGACATCATTGAGGTCAAGGGAGACATGGAACGAGAAATCAGCGGTGTGCAGATTGACTCGCGTCAAGTGGACAAGAACTATCTGTTCGTGGCTGTCAGAGGTACTGCTGCCGACGGACACAACTATATAGGCAAGGCGATAGAGAAGGGAGCCTCGGCGGTGCTCTGTGAGGAGATACCTGCAGATGCAGACGAAAGTGTCACTTATGTCAAGGTGGCCAATACGGAGCAGACAACGGGCTCAGTCGCTACTGCCTTCTATGGCAATCCGACAAGCAAGCTGAAGCTGGTCGGAGTGACTGGCACCAATGGCAAGACAACCATTGCCACAGTGCTCTATGAGATGTTCCGCCGCATGGGACACAAGGCAGGACTCCTGTCCACCGTTGCCAACTACATAGATGGAGAGATGATACCCACGGAGCACACCACGCCCGACCCCATCACCCTCAATGCGCTTCTGGCCAAGATGGTTGAGGCAGGATGCGAATATGCCTTCATGGAGGTGAGCAGCCACAGCATTGTCCAAAACCGCATAGGAGGCTTGAACTTCGCTGGAGGACTCTTCACCAACATCACCCGCGACCACCTCGACTACCACAAGACTTTCGACAACTATATAAAAGCCAAGAAACTCTTCTTCGACAATCTGCCAGCCACAGCCTTCGCCATCACCAACGCTGACGACAAGAACGGCATGGTCATGGTGCAGAACACCAAGGCGCAGGTGAAGACCTATTCGGTGCAGAGCCCGGCCGACTTCAAGGCCAAGATCATAGAGTGCCACTTCGAGGGCATGTATCTTGAGATAAACGGCAGGGAAGTAGGTGTGCAGTTCATAGGCAAGTTTAATGTCAGCAACCTTCTGGCAGTGTACGGGGCAGCCGTTATGCTTGGCAAAGACCCTCACGAAGTGCTTGTGGCTCTGAGTGCCATGCACCCCGTCAACGGTCGTTTTGAGGCCCTTCGCTCCCCATCTGGCTACACAGCCATCGTTGACTACGCTCACACTCCCGATGCACTCGAAAATGTGCTCAATGCCATACACGGAGTGCTCGAAGGCAAAGGGGAGGTCATCACCGTTTGTGGTGCAGGCGGCAACAGAGACAAGGGCAAGCGCCCACTCATGGCAAGAGAAGCTGTCAAGCAGAGTGACCGCGTCATCATCACCAGTGACAATCCTCGATTTGAGGAGCCGCAGGATATAATCAACGATATGCTGGCAGGGCTCACGGAGGAGGATATGAAAAAGGTCATCGCTATCGTTGACCGACGTCAAGCCATCAAGACTGCATGCATGATGGCAAAGCCAGGAGATGTAATCCTCATTGCTGGCAAGGGACACGAAGACTACCAAGACGTGAAGGGAGTAAAGCACCACTTCGACGACAAGGAGGAAGTGAGAGCCTGCTTCTAAGAGAGAGCAGTGTGCTCGGATGGTCTCGGAATGTCTGGAAGGCTCGGGAAAACCCGGAATGTCCGGAAAACCCGTAATGTCAGGAAAGCCCGTAATGTCCGTAATGTCCGGAAAATCCGGAAGGCTCGGAAGACGAGCACTACCGCTCTATAGCTACCATTCAAAAAAAACAGAAAAAACTCATAGCCGTGTTATACGATTTATTCAACTATTTGGACAGCCTTGACATCCCTGGTGCGGGCATGTTCAGTTATGTGTCCTTCCGTGCGCTGTCATCGCTGATACTCTCGCTGATTATCTCCATGGTGGCCGGAGAATACTTCATCAAATTCATGCGTCGCCGCAACCATATAGAGGCAGCGCGAGATGCCAGCATCGACCCTTATGGCGTGCAGAAGAAAGGCGTGCCCTCAATGGGCGGAGTTGTCATTGTGGCAGCTGTCCTTATGCCAGCGTTGCTGTTGGGCAAGCTCGACAATGTCTACATGCTGTTGCTGATAGCCACCATCACCTTCTTTGGCATCATTGGCTTCCTCGATGACAAAATCAAGCTCGGAGGCAATAAAGACGGACTTGCACCTCGCTGGAAGATGCTCTCACAACTGGTCTTTGGTGTCTGCGTGGGACTGACGCTGTGGCTTAGTCCCGACGCTGTGGTAAGAGAGAATGTGGAGAGGGAGATAGGGCAGAAGACGGAAGTGTATCACAAGAGTGAGGCGCGCAAGAGCACGGTGACGACTTTGCCCTTTGTCAAGAGCAACAACATCGACTACTATGAGGTCTTCGGTTTCATCAAGGACGGCAAGACAAAGCGAGCATGCGGATGGATACTCTTTGTCCTCGTGACGACCTTTGTCATTGCAGCGGTCAGCAATGGAGCCAATCTCAACGATGGCATGGACGGCATGTGTGCAGGCAACTCGGCTATCATAGGTGTCACGCTCGGCATTTTGGCATACGTCAGCGGTCACATACAGTTTGCCAGCTACCTCAATGTGATGTACATACCGGGGTCAGGCGAAGTGCTCGTGTTCCTCTGCGCCTTTGTCGGTGCGCTTGTGGGATTCCTGTGGTATAATGCCTATCCCGCAAAGGTGTTCATGGGCGACACGGGCAGTTTGGCCATAGGAGGAGTGATAGCGGTCACGGCCATCATCATCCACAAAGAGCTCCTGCTGCCTATCCTCTGTGGTATCTTCCTCATGGAGAGCCTGTCGGTGATGCTGCAGGTGGCGTATGCCAAGAAGGGCAATGCGAGAGGAGAGAAGTGGAGAGTGTTCAAGCGAGCTCCATTCCACGACCACTACCGCCACAAGATGGAAGACGGCGTGAAATATATCATCAAGCGACCTCACGGACTGCTGTTCGAATCGATGATAACCACACGATTCTGGATTGTCACCATTCTTCTCGCGGCAATAACGATAATAACATTGAAGATAAGGTAATTCAACTGAAATTCATATACAGTCGAATCTGTTCCAATACAGAATCGGATCAGCTTCAATACAGAATCGGATCAGCTTCAAAAAATAAATTTGATCATACCGACAGGTAAAAAAAGAACCCACCAAAAGATACAGAAAATGAAAAGGATAGTCATACTTGGTGCAGCTGAGAGCGGAGCTGGAGCCGCTGTCTTGGCAAAGAAAAAGGGATTTGACGTGTTTGTCAGTGACATGTCAACAATCAAGGACAGGTATAAGCAGCAGCTTGACAGCTACGGCATAGCATGGGAAGAGGGCAAGCACACGGAGGCCCTTATCCTCAGTGCCGATGAGGTCATCAAGAGTCCCGGCATACCAGAGAATGCCCCAATGATTCAGAAACTCAAGGCTCAGGGCACTCCAATCATATCAGAGATAGAGTTTGCCGGACGCTACACTGACGCGAAGATGATATGCATCACTGGTAGCAATGGCAAGACCACTACCACTTCGCTCATATACCACATACTGAAAAATGCAGGCTACAATGTTGGCTTAGCAGGCAATATAGGCAAGAGCCTTGCGCTGCAGGTGGCAGAGGATCACTACGACTACTATGTGATAGAGCTCAGCAGCTTCCAGCTCGACAACATGTATGACTTCAAGGCCGACATAGCCGTACTGATGAACATCACTCCCGACCATCTTGACCGCTACGACTTCAAGATGCAGAACTATGTCGACTCAAAGATGCGCATCCTGCAAAATCAGACAGAAAACGATGCCTTTGTCTTCTGGCACGATGACCCCATCGTGACACAAGAGCTGCAGAAATACAATATCAAGGCTAAGCTCTGCCCTTTCAGCGAGTTCAAGGGAAAAGATGTTATCGCCTATGCCGATGCTGACGAGTACGTCATCGAATGGCCCACTCCTTTCAATATGGAACAGGAGGAACTGGCCCTGAGAGGCAAGCACAACCTCTACAACTCTCTTGCCGCAGGTATTACCGCCGACCTGGCAGGAGTGAGCAATGAGAAGATACGCGAAGGACTCAAGACGTTCGAGGGTGTGGAGCACCGCTTGGAGAAGGCTGGCAGAGTGCGCGGCGTCGAGTTCATCAACGACTCCAAGGCCACCAATGTCAATGCTTGCTGGTATGCCCTCGACAGCATGCGCACACCTACAGTCCTCATCCTTGGCGGCAAGGACAAGGGCAACGACTATTCGGAGATATTCAACCTCGTCAGAGAAAAGTGCATAGGACTTGTATTCCTCGGGGTAGACAACACCAAGCTACATGCAGCCTTCGACAGTTTTGGCATACCTATCGCCGACGTGAAGAGCATGAAAGACTGTGTGGACGAGTGCTTCAAGATGGCCAGGCCGGGCAGCACTGTTCTGCTGAGCCCTTGTTGCGCCAGCTTCGACCTCTTCAAAAACATGGAGGACAGAGGCGAGCAGTTCAAGGAGTGCGTTCGCAATCTATAAAGCTACCATAAGACTGTACCTCAATAGAATTATGGACGGTTATATTAATAGAACCCACCTCAACCCGTTAATTTTAAAAACAATTGTCTGTGGGAATAAATAGCCCCCACTTATAACATGGAAAATATCTTTAAATATTTATCAGCCGGCAAACTCTTCAAGGGCGACAAGGGCATCTGGATGATATACTTCTTCCTCTGCATGATTTCTCTGGTGGAAGTGTACAGTGCCTCCAGCCGCCTCACCTTCGATGGTGGACCACATTGGAACACTGTGATGAACCAAGCAGGATGTCTGCTTGGAGGATTACTGTTGATATTGGTGTTCCACCGCATCCCCTGCAAGTGGTTCATGCTGCTGCCCGTCCCACTATTGCTTATCGCCGTAGGGACATTGTTTTATACAGCCGTCTTAGGCGGAGGAACGGAAATCAACGACACTCACCGTTGGGTAAGAGTGATGGGTTTCTCCATCCAGCCTTCTGAATTTGGCAAGGTTGCCCTCATCACGTCTACGGCCGTCATACTCGCCAAAACTCAGACAGAGAAAATAGAGATAATCAAAGGAAAGCCACGCAGGATAGTCGGTGCATTCAAAGGCAAGAGGTATATGGCTTTTGCGCTGATATTCTCTCTCATGGGACTCGTATGCGGACTTATTTTCATGGACAACGTGTCCACTGCCCTCATGCTGGCCATGGTCATCGTAGTGATGATGTTCGTAGGCCATGTGCCCCGTGACCTCATGCTAAAGGGAATGGCTGCCTTGACGGCACTCGGCCTTGTCGTGGTGGCAATCTCCATGGTCGTGCCAGACGAAGACCTCAAGGAAGTGCAGGTGCTCAAGCGAGTCGTGACGGTCAAGCACCGTATCTTGCGCATGGTGGGAGACGACACTGCTTCCCCTGACAAAGCTGTGAAGACTGAGGCGCAGCAAATGCTCGCTGACGAAAACTCGCAGAAGAGCTACGCCTTTATCGCCATTGCCAACTCCAACGTCATCGGCCGTGGTCCAGGCAATAGCGTGCAGCGTGACTTCCTTCAGCATGCGGAGTCCGACTTCATATATGCCATCATCATTGAGGAACTGGGCATTGGTGGCGCGATATTTGTCGCCTTCCTCTATCTGGCCCTCCTCATGCGCGTGGCATGGATAGCACAGCGGTGCACGACATTCTTCCCAGCCTTCCTTGTCTTAGGCTTGGGGATGATGATCACGTTGCAGGCCTTGGTCAACATGAGCGTTGCCGTCTTCCCAGGCGTGGTGACAGGTCAGCCTTTGCCATTCATCAGCAAGGGAGGCACGTCCATCATCCTCACAAGCTTCTACATTGGCATGATACTCAGCGTAAGCCGCTATGCTCAGAAGAAACAGAAAAAAGCCGTGCCAGTAGAGGCGGTGCCCAATGGCGAGACAAGCGAATACTTCACAGACGGAGCGATGGCGTAGGATGCATGAGCCCTATTGGGCTACATATAGTTAGTAGGGATGAAAAAGGCTCTTCGGAAATCAAATTGACACCTCTGAGGGCAAAAAGACTGGCATTAAATCAGTTTTGCCCCACTTTATGGTGCATGTTCCGTCATTTGTTTGTAAATTTGTAATTTAAAAATCATCAATCAGTACAATCCCCTTGTAAAAATGGATACAAATAGACCTTTAAGAGTGATAGTCAGCGGCGGTGGTACGGGAGGCCACATCTTCCCAGCCGTGTCCATAGCCAATGCTGTCAAGAAGCAGCATCCCGAAGCTGAGATACTGTTTGTCGGTGCAGAAGGAAGAATGGAGATGCAGAGAGTGCCCGCAGCAGGCTACGAAATAAAAGGACTGCCTGTAAGGGGACTTGTGAGACCGCTTTGGAGTCCGCGCAACATAGGAGTCATGATGGACTTCTTCAAGAGCAAGAAGATGGTCAAGGATGTCATTCGCGCTTTCAAGCCCCAGGTGGCTGTAGGAGTGGGAGGATATGCCTCTGCCCCGACGCTCAATGCCGCCTATTCGCTCGGCATCCCCTGCCTCATACAGGAACAGAACTCATACGCAGGAGTGACAAACAAGTCACTTGCGAAGAAAGCCAAGAAAGTGTGCGTAGCTTACGAAGGCATGGAGCGCTTCTTCCCTGCTGACAAGATAATCATGACGGGCAACCCCGTAAGGCAGAATCTTCTGGAGACCTGTGTCACAAAAGAAGAGGCGCGCAAGAGCTTCGGTCTTGACCCCAACAAGAAGACCGTGCTCGTCATCGGAGGCAGCCTCGGAGCTCGAACTGTCAATGAGAGCATACTGAGCCACCTCGACGACATACGCAAGAGCGATGTCCAGTTCATCTGGCAGACCGGCAAATACTACAGCGCAAGCATAGCTGGAGCCCTCGCCATAGCCGCCCCAGTGGGCAACATGAAGGTTATGGACTTCATCAGCAGCATGGACAATGCCTATGCAGCAGCTGACCTCGTGGTCAGCCGCGCAGGAGCAAGCTCCATCTCCGAGCTCTGTCTGCTCGGCAAGCCATGCGTGCTCGTTCCTTCGCCCAATGTGGCTGAAGACCATCAGAAGAAAAATGCCCTCGCCCTCTCCACCAAAGGCGCAGCCATACTCGTCCTCGACTCACAGGCAAAAGACACGCTGGTGAAAACAGCCCTTGAGACAGTGGCAGACGACCAGCGCTTAGCCTCTCTGAGCGAGAACGCAAAGAAACTCGCCTTCCACAACTCAGCCGACGTGATAGCTGAGGAAGTTTACAAACTGGCAATGGAATATGCCAATAAACATTAAGACTGATGAATCTCGAAGATATTAAAGCAGTATATTTCGTCGGTGCAGGAGGCATCGGCATGAGCGCGCTGGTGAGGTTCTTCCTTGCCAAAGGCTACAAGGTCGGTGGCTACGACAAGACCCCAAGCCCACTGACAGAGCGACTGATAGAAGAGGGAGCACTGATACACTACGACGATAACATTGACGAAGTGGACGACTGCTTCAAGCAGAAGGATGAAGTCCTCGTAGTATACACACCAGCCATCCCCGACGACCACCAGGAGCTCCAGTACTTCAGAACCAACGGCTTTGAGGTGCAGAAGCGCGCACAGGTGCTCGGCACCCTGACCAAGTCGCTCAAGGGACTCTGTGTGGCAGGCACCCACGGCAAGACGACGACATCAACCATGGCAGCCCACCTGCTTCATCAGAGCCATGTAGACTGCAACGCATTCCTCGGAGGCATATCAAAAAACTACGGCACAAACTACATCCTGTCCGAAAGTGAGTATGTGGTGATAGAAGCCGACGAGTTTGACCGCTCCTTCCATTGGCTGAGCCCATACATGACAGTCATCACCGCCACCGATCCCGACCACCTCGACATCTACGGCACAAAGGAGGCCTACCTCGAAAGCTTCAGAAAATACACCACGCTCATCCAAAAGGGAGGCGCGCTCATCATACACAAAGGACTGGAAATGCAGCCCGATGTGCAGGAAGGCGTTACCATCTACGAATACTCTCGAAGTGAAGGCGACTTCCATGCAGAAAACATACGCATAGGAGGCGGCGAGATAGTCTTCGACTTCGTACACCCCGGCGGCGTGGTGAGAGACATACAGCTTGGAGTGCCCGTCAGCATCAATATCGACAACGGCATAGCAGCCATGGCACTTGCCATCCTAAATGGAGCCACAGAAGACGAGCTCCGAGAGGGCATGAAGACCTTTGCCGGCGTAGACCGCCGCTTCGACTTCAAGGTGAAGAACGACAGGATGGTCTTCCTCAGCGACTATGCCCACCATCCCAACGAGATAGCAGCCAGCGTAAGGTCAGTCAGAGAGATATATGCCGACAAGAAGATAGCTGCCATCTTCCAGCCGCATCTCTACACTCGCACACGCGACTTCTACCGCGAGTTTGCCGATGCCCTCTCTGGCCTCGACGCTGTCTACCTCTGCGACATCTATCCAGCTCGCGAACTCCCCATACCAGGCGTGACAAGCCGACTCATCTACGACAACTTGCGCCCGGGAGTGGAGCGACACCTCATCACAAAGGCTGACATACTCGATGTGGCTCGCAAGGCAGACTTCGACGTTCTTGTCTCCCTCGGAGCAGGCGACATAGAAGACTACGTGCCACAGATAACCGAGATATTGTCTGCCAAATAAGGATTCTCCTTTCCCCTCAGACATCGCCGCCCGCGCTCTTTTCATTAGTGCCCACACCCTTCAATGG
>JAEDNQ010000064.1 GCA_016302435.1 Bacteroidaceae bacterium | reverse complement strand
GAGAATGTCTGTATGCCCACGGGCAGTCGTTTCAGTTGCTTGGTTTCCATATCCGAAAATGTTATGTGTGGCACTATGTCTTGTATTTGGCGGCAAATTTACGAGATATTTATGACATGGCAAAACAAACGGTGGAAAATATTTCTGATGGAAGGGGATAGGTCTCTCACGGTTCAATATCATACACACCCTTCCATTCGGGGTCAGCGACGATGCTGATGCCTCCGTCGGATAGTGACTCACTGAACAAACTACCCTTATACTGGGAAATCATTCCGACCGTCACCTCCAAATCCTCGAACTTGCGTTCTGCAACCACTTTGTCATTATCTCCAAGTGCCGTCACTGCAAGGTCTATATTGTCCACCTGCGCGTGAGGGAATGTGTAGAGTTCATATTTGTCTTGCCCTGCGACAACATCCACGTATACCGTCTGGCGAGAGTTGACACAGCCAAAGCCTGTGAAAGGGTCGAAGGTGCTCGATGCGCCCGTATAGTAAAACTTTAATCGTTTGGCCGACTCGGGAAGAGCATCTGTCGGCACTATCCGAATCATGGCTACAGCCCTCTCAACCTCAATGGTTTGAGACACTGGGTCTTCTCCCACCTCCAGTTCTTTGCAAGCATAGAAAGTGTCGGAGACCAGATTATCAGCGAAGGTGGTGCGCCCGTCGGCTGCCACAGATGCAGTAGACGCACTGTTGTGGGCAATGACAACCACCTTATATGAGCCGGGAGCGAGAGCGATGGTAACATTACCAAAAGACTCGGCACCTACCACCTGATGCACGGCCTTAACCTTTTCCTCTTCATCGAACACGACAAAGGATAATTTTGAACAAACAGCATCTATGCTGCCCACAGCTCTGGACTGTTCGTCAAAGGGAATCTGAGAAAACAAAGATGCTGTCAATGTGACCTTTGTCGTGGGCACATCATCTGCATCGGCATCTTCCGTATCCCACTCCAACTGTTCGCACGACATTAAGCTGAGCGCTACTGCCAAGCATAGCATCAACGCCTTAAAAACATGTTTAGTTGTCATTTTCATTCGCAAATATTTGTTTACGAGACTGTCAAAACAGTCTCCCTATTAATAATTCTTTAGGTAGGTCCGCACGCCATTCATTGCCTTCCACATGCTGTATCGCGCCTCAGGATTAAGGTTCTCCAACTGGCGAAACATGGCATTCACATCACTTCTCCTCGATGCCTCCTCGTATGGGCACGGCACTTTCTGCCTGACAAAGCCCAGGTCGTGAGCTGCAGCCACTATGTCACACTCGCTCACGAGGCATAAGGGGCGGATGAGGTCAAGGGGGTAATGTTCGAGCCGGAGGCGCGGCGGCATGGCAGGTTTTGCCGACCCCTCGTAGACAATGTTCATGAGCCACGTGGTGAGGATGTCATCCTGATGATGGCCGAGGGCTACCTTGTTGAAACCTCGCTCGACGGCAAAGGTGAAAAGAGCCTTGCGGCGATGCCACGCACACAGGAAGCAACGAGTCTTGCGCAAATCAGTACTTTGGTCAAAACGGGAATGGAGAATGTGAAGAGGCAATCCAGCATCGCCACAAAACCGTTCAAGATACTCTGCGTCTGTCTCATACGGGATATTGTCCATGACAACATGTGCAGCCTCAACACGTATCGACGGACGGAAGATGCGAGAACGCTCGGCCAACAGCCTTGCCAACAAGAGTGAGTCTTTGCCTCCCGACACAGCAACAAGGATGCGGTCACCGTCCTCCAAGAGGCGGTAGTCGACACATCCCTTATTGAATCGCTTCTTTATCGTCGTGTATGAATCCAACATTGATGAATGATTACTGATGAGTGATGAATGATTACTGATGAGTGATGAGTGATGAATGATTACTGATGAGTGATTGCCAATTGCGGGCGAATGACTTCAGACAAATCAATATATCTCTATATCCTCCGAATGATATTCCGATCCAGGATTTTTGGGCAGTTGCATGTAGTCTCCGTAGCGATAAGAGAGGCACTTCTCCGCTTCCTTCATTATCGGAGCTTCTACATTCTCATACTTGACATATCTCACAGGCATATAGTCGGACTTCAAGCTATGTTGGAAATAGGGAATGCCAAGACCGAAGTCATAGTAGCGGCAAGGCAGAATGGCGGCAAGAGCTCTGAGCATAGGGAAGATGACATTGCGGTTGAAGGCAGCAAGCGCCCTCACCTTAGGCATGACACCGGATATGTCATCGGACGTGCGCACCATCTTGTATGTATGACCAAAAGTTGCGTTGGACAATTTGTGCATCCACAGTGGCACCCGCTCCAAAGGGAAGATGTCAACCCAGATGCCATGCTCTTTCCACACCTTGTCATAGCCGTTGCGCTCGAAGAGTTGGCTGCGGCGGTCGCGCACCTTGGCAAACTGGAAGAAGTAGTTGGGATCAGTGGTATGCCACTGGAGAGCCATTGTCTCTGGAAGTTCGGAGGGCAAGAGCTTCATCAGTCTCTCGAAGTCGGGACGCAGCATCTCTATGTCAAGGTCATCATCCCACGGAATGAAGCCCCCATGCCTCACGGCTCCGAGCATGCTGCCTCCTGACAGCCAATAAGGTATGTGGTGCTTGCGGCATATTCCATCTATAACCATAAGCACTTCGAGCATGCGCTCTTGCATCCTCCACAGCACTGAGCCATCAGGATTGTATTTTTCTTTTAGTTCTTTAGGGTCGAAAGACATATATGTGATGTGTATTTATAGGTGGGTTCTACAACTTTCCACCGTCAAAAAGATTAATAATTATGGGTTTACACTCAACGAGGGCTCTGTCTGGCATAATATCTTTTGCCAACACTCACACTTACGCACGTACATAATATATATATTGCATTACAGGAGAGCCGCCCCCCACAGCCATTTCCCTCATGCAGAATAGAGGTCGTGCAGCACCTCTATCGACTTCAGTTCAGGAAATCCAGGCAGATGTATGCGGTAATAGTCATTGAGGACACTAAGCACCCTCATGCGTTCGTGCCGCGTTAAGGAGTAGAGATGGAGATTGTGAAAACTCATACGATAGAGCAGTGGCAAAGCCTTTGCCTCGTCTGCCACAAGAACATGAGAATGTATTGGGCGCACACGTGTGTAGCATCCCGACACAAGGTCGAAATACTCTCCCTCACCCTCCATGTTGGGATAGATGCCTACAAAACGAGTGAGGCGCATGATGAAGACCAAGTGGAAATTGGCTATGGCCATCGGCTGCCTCACCGCATCAAGCCAAAGGAGGGAAGACTCCACATACTGGTATAGAGCCCCGTCCTCTCTCTCGTCCTTCAAGGCTGCACAAAGAAACTCCGCCAGAAACAAGGCGAGAGTAGACTTGACAGGAGAATAAGGCAAGTCGGAGTAGCAACGGTAGCTGCGCACATCGGTCAGTCGAGGCAAACGAGAGGAAGCCTGCCTGATGTCGGCTGTCATTTCAAGCATAGACATCGGTTGCCAGAAGGACACACCGCACACAGACCGCTTGATGCGAGCGGACGAGGTGGTGAAGGACTTGCGACCATACTCGCGCGTGTAGAGGTCTACCACAAGAGAGGTGTCGCCATATTTGACTGTTCGGAGCACTATGCCCCTGAATGTTTCGAGCATGTGTGTGTATTCGATGTAAATATATAAGGCAGGGGCAAGAAGTCCCCTCCGTAAACCGAATCTTGCAGAAAGGGCAAATTCGTGTCTCTGCAATAAAACACGGCAAAGTTAGGCATTTTTCGGCAGATAAAAGGGCCTAAACAAGAAAAATTTGCCTTAAACTGAAAAAAAAGCCCAAAATGTTTTGTCAGTTCACAAATAGTTCGTACCTTTGCACTCGCAAAACAAAAACAACAAGTTTTGCTCGGAGCTGAGCTCCACAGGCTGGCCCATTCGTCTATCGGTTAGGACGAGAGATTTTCATTCTCTAAAGAGCAGTTCGACTCTGCTATGGGCTACTGAATACAAGGGATGCATCGAAAGATACAGCCCTTTTATTTTGGAGAAGGGTGCGAGGTCAATGGCCATACCACATCGAACTCCTGCTATCAACACACTTTTCAACAACTTTCAAACAACAACAAACAAATGGCACATCACAAGTCATGTCTCAAGCGCCTCCGTCAGAACGAGAAGCGCAGACTCCACAATCGTTACTACGCCAAGACAATGCGTAACTACCTCCGCGACCTCCGCAAGACCACAGACAAGGCTGAGGCGCAGGCAATGTTCCCAAAGCTCCAGAAGATGCTCGACAAGCTTGCTAAGCAGAACATCATCCACTGGAAGAAGGCTGCCAACCTCAAGTCTGGTGCAGCCAAGCATATCTCTAAGCTCGCTTAATGCAGCAAAAGAGACACAGGAATAGGTTACACAGGTAAATCTATTTTCATGAGACAACAAAAGGGCTGAAATCCACCACGGGCTTCAGCCCTATATTTTTTGCTGCAGTCCTCAGCCCATTTACCTCCATCACCATCCCGCACCCCCATCAAGCTACCATAAAAGAACGCCACAACACACATATATCCCTTCTCACCACATGAGACCTACCATACTTCCACCATCCGCCATCCTGGCAGCAGCACTCACAGCTACTGCTTGCTCAGCATCATTCACCACATCACAGCCAGTCCCTCATCCACAGATCCACCAGCAGCACGACCTCCACCACTGGGGTGTGCCAGGCGGCAACTACAGCGGCATCACCCACATCGGAAGCAGCCGCTATGCCCTTGTCAGCGACAAAGAAGACTTCAACGGATGGCACGAAATAGACATCAGCTTCCATCCATCGGGCGACATAAAGCACGTAGAGTATATCTGCTTCCACGGCGACACCATAGCTGATGTGGGCGCACGCGATGCGGAAGGTATAGTATATGTCGACAACTCTGTCTTCATCTCCGCCGAAAACGACCAGCAGATCATCGAGATGGACATGAAGGGCAGAGCCACACTGCGCCAGCTCGAAGTGCCGCCCTGCTTCGGCACGACCAAGATATTTGGCAACTGCGGTTTCGAAGCCCTCGCCTACGACAGAAGCCAAGGCATCTTCTGGACAACTACCGAACAGGGGCTGAGACACGACATAGAAGCGCGCACATCGGTCAAAAACCCCGTACCCACCCTGCTCCGCTTGCAGAGCTTCGGGGCAGACCTGCAACCGCTCGCGCAATACGCCTACAGGACAGACGCTCCGCAAACCACACATGCTACAAAATACTACGGCTACGGAGTACCATCCATGACAGTTCTCAACGACTCCACCCTGCTCGTCATGGAGCGCGAGCTGTACATGCCAGAGGACTACGACGGTAGCGCATGCTTCATCAAGATATTCAGCGTCAACACGCGCCACCTCACTCCCCTCACCGACACAACTTCCTTGCGCCTGATGCCCGACAGCTGTTTTGCCAAGAAGGAACTGCTCGTGGAGTTCACCACCACCGTCACACGGCACGGCAATAAAGACTATGCCAACTACGAAGGCATGTGTCTCGGGCCACTCACCAAGTCGGGCAGGCAAACCCTCATCCTTGTCTCCGACTCCCAATGCAGACAAGCCACCGAACATTTTCAGATGAAGGACAACATACGCGTAATAGTGCTGTAAGACGCATAGCCACAGCACAAAAATAAAGGGGAAGGCTGGATTCACATCCACTTCCCCACTGATATAACAGAGTTAGTTAATGATTATTGGTATGTCTATATTTACTTATGATGTACTTATGAAGAAATACCCAATGGGTTAAGATGGGTTCTATAAATCCCTACCTTAGAAACCTTCAGGGCCGCCGAAGCCGCCGCCACCTCCAGGGCCACCAAAGCCGCCTTGACGACCTTGTCCACCTCTCGTGCCCTGTTCGTTACCGCCCATGCCACCGGCGCGTCTCACATACACACGAGCCGCCTGAGCAGGAGTGATGATTTCGAGGAAGCGGGGAAGATACTCCTTGTCCACCTTGAGTTGAGCCTCCTGAGCAGCAAACTGCTTGTTGATAAGCACAGTAGCCTCCTCATCGGTTATCTTATTGAGATTGACCTTTTCGTCCTTCTCGTCTTCCCCTTTGGGATTGGCAGCATTGCTGCGTGTCGTCTGATAGTCGACATAAAGCACCTTGAAAGCGTCAGCTTTGTCGTCCTCAAGCTTCATCTGCTTGGCCAGACGATCGGCCATGCGGCCATACATCTCCTGCGCATTCATTCTCTGGCGCTGTCTGCCATTGTTGTCCTGAGCCACAGCTGCCACAGTGATGAGCAGCAAGGCAAATGCTGATACAATTATCCTTTTCATAGTTGTCAATGTTAAGTTGCTGGTTTGTTTGATTGTTGGTTTGTCATTATATGTTTGTCGTCAGTTAGTTCATGAACACCGTCGTGACAGTCTCGGAAGAACTTTATTCACCCGAAATCTATCAGTAAGACATTGCATGCACTAAAAGGTTTAATGAGGAAACGAAAAAAAATTTTCACGGAAAAATATGCTGCCCCACACAATAAACACAATAAACCAACGTTTCTAATATTGGTAAGCTATGTCCCATAAGCAATAACCCACACATACGACCTCTTGAAACATACTATATACATAACATTCGTCCTTATAGCATCCTGCTTCCTTTGGGCATGTTCGACCAACAAGAACACGCCCCTCTCGCGCAATGTCCAAGGTTTCAAGGCACGATACAACACATACTTCAACGGACATGAAGCATACAAGGATGGAGTATACCAGCAGGAACAAGCCAACAAGGACAACTACACAGAAATCATTCCACTCTACATCACCGGCAACAAAGCCACTTCAAAGGTAGGCACAGCCAACTTCGGCACAGCGGTGGAGAAATGCCAGAAGACCATAAAGACACACAGCATCACCAAGCGCCCCGAATGGAAGAAGACACGTCCGAAGACAGCTAAAGACAAAGCATGGCTCAGCCAAAAAGAATACAACCCCTTCCTGTGGAGGGCATGGATGCTCATGGGCGAAGCACAATTCCGCAAAGGCGACTACATGGAGGCAGCCTCCACCTTCGCCTACATACAGCGCCTATACCAGACAAAGCCCAATCTTGTCGCACGAGCCCGACTGCTCGAAGCCCGCTGCTATGCTGAGCTCGAGTGGTACTACGATGCCGAAGACCTCGTGGCAAGAGCCCAGAGAGACAGCTTCCCCACAAGCTGCCACCCCCTCATGTCCATGGTCCTCGCCGACATCAACCTTCGCCAGCGCCAATATGCCGAAGCCATACCACACATAGAGAAAGGACTCAAGATGCAACACACCAGCCTTGAGAAGACACGACTCTACATGCTCCTCGGCCAGCTCTACCATGCCACAGGCGATGATGCCACAGCCTACCGATACTACAAGAAGGTCATCAGGCGCAACCCTCCCTACGACATAGAGTTCAACGCACGCATACAGATGACAGAATCCATGTCGAAGAGCAAGTCAAAGCAGATGATACGCAAGCTCAAAGCCATGGCGCGCAACGACAAGAACCAAGAATACCTCGACCAGGTGTACTACGCCATTGGCAATATCCATCTCGCCAATGGCGACACCACACGGGCCATCTGGGCTTATAAGGACGGAGTGGAGAAGAGCACACGCAACGGCATAGAAAAGGGCGTCGTCATGCTCCACCTCGGCCAGCTCTACTGGGACAAGGAGAAATTTGTCGACGCACAGAAATGCTACGCCCAGGTCATCGGACTCTTAGACAAAGACCGCGACGACTACAAGGAAGCCAACGAACGAAGCAAGATTCTCGACGAGCTCCTGCCGTCAGCCTCCGCCGTAGAGCTACAAGACAGCCTCCAGATGATGGCTGCCCTCGACTCCGTCAGCCGACTGAAGAAGATAAACCTCATGATAGAGGAACTCAAAAAGAAAGAGAAAGAAGAGGAGAAGAAAGCACTCGATGCCGCCACTAACAACAACTCCACGACCAACCGACCTGGCACCAACAACGGACAGCGTCCCGGTGTCAATACAAACAACCAGCAAACAGCCGTATGGTATTTCTACAATGCCACCTCCGTTGCAGCCGGCAAAAAGGAGTTCGAGAAGAAGTGGGGCAAGAGAGAGCTGGCAGACGACTGGCGACGAAGCAACAAGACAGTACTCGCCAACCTCGACGAAGCAACAGCCGACAGCACCCTCTCTGACAGCATAGCCTCTGACAGCATAGCTCCACAAGCCGACGACGACCGAAAACTCACCAAGGCAGAGAAAGACTCCATCAAGGCGGAGGAATATGCCAACGACCCCCACCGTCCCGAGTACTACCTCAAAGACATACCGCTCACCGAAGAGCAGATGCAAGCCTCACATGCCGCACTCGTCGAAGGACTCTACGGATCCGCCATCATCTACAAAGACCGCATGGACAACTTCCCCTTAGCCGAGCGAACCTTCCAGCGCATCCTCACCGACTACCCCGACTTCGACAAGACAGACGAGGTATACTACAACATGTTCCAGCTCTACTCACGCATAGGACATACTGACAACGCTGAGACATACAGACAAAAACTCATCGAGACCTTCCCCGACAACGAACATGCGCGACTCATTGCTGACCCCGACTTTGAGTTCAAGGGACGCTATGGCAGACAGATAGAAGACTCCGTCTATAGCGTGGCATACGATGCTTTCAAAGCAGGAGACTACCCCACCGTCATCAGCAAAAACACCGACATGGCAGAGCAATATCCCGAAGGAGAGAACAGACCACGCTTCATGTTCCTCAATGCCCTCAGCCACCTCGAACAGGGTGACCAGGACACCTTCCTCTCAGAGCTCAAGGCTGTGGTGGAGAAATACCCCAAGTCGAGCGTCAGCGAACTCGCCGGACTCTACGTCAAGGGACTGCGCGAAGGACGTCTGCTCCAGTCAGGACGATTTGAGATGGGCAGCATCTGGGAAAGACGCATGTCCATAGCAGACGCCATGGACTCCCTGGCTCTCGACACAACCTTCAGCGCAGAGAAAAACTGCGACTTCGTCTTCGCCATAGCCTATGAGCACGACTCCATCGACGCCAACCAGCTCCTCTACGAGATGGCGCGCTACAACTTCACATCCTTCACCGTGCGCAACTTCGACATCAACATCGAGCTCGGCGACGGCATAGACATGCTCCAGGTGCGCACCTTCCTCAACTACGACGAGGCCTACATCTACATGCACCGCCTCCTCAACAACGCCGACATGGCCTACAAGCTCCAAGGCCTCAAGAGCTTCATCATCAGTGAGGACAACCTCAAGAAAATCATGAAGGGCCTAAGCTTCGCCGACTACTTCAACTTCTACGACCTCCACTTCGACCGCATAGGCTCCCTCATCATCGACCACGACCAGCCCTCATCACTCGACGAACCAACCGAACTGCCTGTACCCGAGGAGGAAGAAGAAGAAGAGGAAGAGGAGGAAGAAGAAAACTTTATATTCTAAACACACATTTCTTATGAACGGCACAATACTATGGGTAGACGATGAGATAGAACTGCTCAAGGCATACGTCATCTTCTTAGAGAAAAAAGACTATCAGGTGGTCACCGCCACCAACGGACAGGACGCCATCGACCTCTGCCGCGAGAAAGCCTTCGACCTCATCATCCTCGACGAAAACATGCCAGGACTCAGCGGACTCGAGACACTGACCATGATAAAGGACATCAACCCTGTTGTCCCCATCGTCATGGTCACCAAGAGCGAGGAAGAAGACATCATGAACCAAGCCATAGGCTCAAAGATTTCCGACTACCTCATCAAACCCGTCAACCCCAACCAGATACTCCTCACCCTCAAGAAGCACCTCAACAAGCGAGAGATAGTGACCGAGGTCACAAACACCGGCTATCGCCAAGACTTCGCACGCATAGGCATGCAAATCAATGATTCCTACACAGTCGACGACTGGAAAGACGTCTACAAGCGAATCGTCTCCTGGGAGCTCAAACTGTCCGACACCGACAGCGAGATGGCCGACCTGTTGCAGACCCAGAAAGCCGAAGCCAACAAGGAGTTCGCCAAATTCATCAGGCGAAACTACCTCGACTGGGTGCAGATAGGCGCCACCCGTCCAGTCATGTCGCCCGACATCTTCAAGACCACCATCTTCCCCCTGCTCGACCAAGGAGAAAAAGTCTTCCTCATCGTCTTCGACAACTTCCGCTACGACCAGTGGCGCGAGATAGCCAAAGAACTGGCAGAAGACTTCATCTTCGACGAGCAACTCTGCATGTCCATACTGCCCACAGCCACACAATACGCTCGCAACGCCATCTTCTCTGGCCTCATGCCACTCCAGATACAGCAGATGTATCCCTCACTCTGGGTCGACGAAGAAGAGGAAGAAGGCAAGAACCTCAACGAGGAAGCACTCATACAGACACAACTCGACCGCTACCGACGCACCAACACCTTCTCTTACTTTAAACTCAACAATTCCTCAGAGACAGAAAAACTCACAGGCAAGATCAAAAGCCTGCTGCCCAACGACATAAACGTCTTCGTCGTCAACTTCATCGACATGCTCAGCCATGCGCGCACAGAATCACGCATGGTGCGCGAACTGGCCAGCGACGAGAGAGCATACCGCAGCATTACAGCCTCATGGTTCCGCCATTCACCCCTGCGCGAACTCTTCCGCCTCCTATCGCTCACCGACCACAAAATCGTCATCACTACCGACCACGGCTCCATACGTGTTGACAATGCCATCAAAGTCGTAGGCGACAAAAACACCAACACCAACCTGCGCTACAAGCTCGGCAAAAACCTCAGCTACAACGCCAAACAAGTCTACGAGCTCAAGACCCCAAAAGCAGCCTACTTGCCAGCGCCAAATATCAGCACCACATACATCTTCGCCCAAAACGACGACTTCTTCGCCTACCCCAACAACTACAACTACTACGTCAGCTATTACAAAAACACCTTCCAGCACGGAGGCATCAGCATGGAAGAGATGCTCGTCCCGTTAGTCATACTCCAGAGCAAACGCAAAAAGGGACTGTAAGCATTAATTCATCAGCAATCAGTAATCAGTAATCAGCAATCAGTAATCAGCAATCAGTAATCAATAATCAGTAATCAATAATCAGTAATCAATAATCATCAATGAAACTCACCATACACTCTATAGAAGACATCACCCCTGCAGCCCAAGAGTTCATAGCCGCCATGGGCGACAATACAGTCTTCGCCTTCTACGGCAAAATGGGAGCAGGCAAGACCACATTCATCAAGGCCGTGTGCCAAGCACTCGGAGTCACCGATGTCATCAACTCCCCCACCTTCGCCATCGTCAACGAATACCTCGACGGCCAAGGCTCCCCCATCTACCATTTCGACTTCTACCGCATCAAGCGCCTGCAAGAAGTCCTCGACATCGGATATGAAGACTACATCTACTCAGGTTGCGTCTGCTTCATGGAATGGCCCGAACTCATCGAGGATCTCCTCCCTGCCGATGCCGTCCGAGTCACTATCACCCAGCAAGAAGACGGCACAAGAGTCATAGAGATGTAAGCATAATAATCAAATGCGGCTGCAGTGTCATCGACATTGCAGCCGTTTTGTATTTAGGGGGGGCTATGGGTGCTTTGCGCCACCCTTTTTTGCCATCCACGATGCAACGCCAATCACCACAGCTCCTGTCACAATCCAGAACACCGCCCTTGCCAGCTTATCGAACCACGAGAGAGGCCTTCCCACCTCCCTCGTTTCCGTTCTGACCACTTCGTAGGGCACGCTGTCCCTCTCCACTATGTGTAATGTGTCCCTCAACAGCCTGTACCGATATTCCGTCGACAGCTCCATTACTTTAATTTCGAGGAAGTCGAAGTCGATTTCGAGGAAGTCGGAAGGATTTCGAGGAAGTCGGAAGGATTTCGAGGAAGTCTTAAATTTGTTTGTGGTTATTCAAATATACAATAAGTTCAGC
>JAEDNQ010000063.1 GCA_016302435.1 Bacteroidaceae bacterium | reverse complement strand
CTATCATGAGGGAGAACTTTCTCCACATACACCCATACACCAAGGCTCAGACACCACCACGTGACTGAGCCTTTATTCATACACACCTGCAATCCGCTCCACCCCAAATCAGCAAAACAAGAAAAAAACACCACGCTCAAAGCCGCCAATTTGACCTTGTAACATTTTCGTAACATCTTTTTCTTCGTATATTCATCAAAACGAATTATCTTTGCACTGAAAAATCCTTGGCAAAGTGCACCTCGCCCACACACCACTCACTCTGCGGCGACACTCCACACGTGCCACAGGCAAAGACACAATCTTAACAACAACAATAATGAACACATTTCAAGATTACTTCTCAGTAACCACCCAACTGATGGGAGCACTCGCGCTCCTCATCTACGGCATGAAGGTCATGAGCGAAGCCCTGCAGAAGATGGCAGGTCCACAGCTTCGCCATATCCTTGCTACTATGACAACAAACAGACTGACAGGTATGCTCACAGGCACACTTGTCACATGTGCAGTGCAGTCATCATCGGCTACAACGGTGATGACTGTTTCGTTTGTTAATGCGGGACTTCTCACTCTCGCCCAGGCCATCTCCATCATCATGGGAGCCAACATCGGCACCACCCTCACCGCCTGGATCATGTCCCTCGGCTACAACGTAGACCTCACGTCTGTAGTCTACCCAGCATTCTTCATCGGCATCATCCTCATCTACCTCCGCCGCCACCGCTACGTGGGCGACTTCCTCTTCGGCATCTCGTTCATGTTCCTCTCTCTCGTCATGCTGAGCACAGCAGGCAAGTCCATGGACCTTGGCAACAACCAGGCCGTCGTCGACTTCTTCGCCTCCTTCGACACATCGAGCTACATGACCATCCTCTGCTTCCTCGGCATAGGCACTCTCATCACATGCATCGTGCAGTCCTCAGCTGCCGTCATGGCCATCACCATCCTCCTGTGCTCCACAGGCGTGCTGCCCATTTACCTCGGCATAGCCCTCGTCATGGGAGAAAACATTGGCACTACAGCAACAGCCAACCTTGCCGCCCTCGGAGCCAACAGCCAAGCCCGACGTGCGGCTCTGGCCCATCTGCTCTTCAACCTCATAGGAGTCGTCTGGATTCTCTGTGTCTTCTACCCCTTTGTCGACATGGTATGCTCATTGGCAGGATACGACCCCACACGTGCTGGTCAGGTAGCGCGTCTGCCCATAGTGCTGGCCATGTTCCACACCTGCTTCAACGTGACCAACACCGCACTGCTCATCGGGTTCATCCCTCAGATAGAACGCCTCTGCCTCACCCTCATAAAGGACAAGGCCAAGAAGGGCGAAGAGGAGTTCCGCCTCCAGTACATCGGCAACAACATCATGCAAACCCCTGAAATCTGTGTCCTCCAGGCTCAAAAGGAGACAAGCCGCTTCGCTGACTTCATCTGCAACCTCTACTCCAACGTGCGACGGATGCTCGATGAGACTGACAAGAACAAGTCAGACAAGATGTTTGAGCAGATACAGAAAGAAGAAGACTTCTCCGACGAACTGGAGCTGGCCATTGCCGGCTACTTGGAGAAGGTCAGCGATGCCCACCTCAGCGACGACACCAAGGAAAAGATTCGCCAGATGATGCGCGAGATAAGCGAACTCGAAAGTATTGGCGACGCATGCTTCAATCTCGCCCGTTCCTTCAGCCGCCGCAACGAGGAGAACATGAAGCTCACACCCGAACTCACACAAAACATACGCACAATGATGGACCTCACCAACAAAGCCCTCACAGAAATGAACCTCCTCATGCAGGGCAGACGCGAGGGACAGACCATCAATGAGTCCATCCGCATTGAGCACGAGATAAACACCCTCCGCAACAGTCTCAAGGCAGAGAACATCCTCAACGTCGACAACCACAAGTACACCTACGCCCTCGGCACCATGTACATCGACATCATCAACGAATGCGAGAAACTTGGCGACTATGTAATCAATGTGGTCGAAGCTCGCACAAAAAAGATTATTTAAGACCCTAAATGCCATTTTTCCCTAAAAAAATTTGGTCAATAACATAAAATGCCATACATTTGCCTCGCAAATGCATTTATGGGCAGCTGCACCACAATGCAGCTGCCCAATTTAATAGATGCTAATGAAGCCATAAAGGCTGTAGAAGCCATAAAAGCTGTAGAAGCCATAAAAGCTATAAAGGCTAATGAAGCTAAATAAACTATCTCGATCAACAACAAACAACACAAAATCAAACACACTAAACAAAAACAGCATGGCAACAATCGCACAAAAACTCACTGAGCTCGTAGGCAACACCCCACTCCTTCAGCTCAACGCTTTCTCCGCAAAGGAAGAGCTACAGACCAACATCATCGCAAAGGTCGAATACTTCAATCCTGCAGGATCAGTCAAGGACCGCATAGCACTCGCTATGGTAGAAGACGCGCTCCAGAAAGGCATCATCAAGCCTGGAGCCACAATCATCGAACCAACATCTGGCAACACGGGCGTGGGCTTAGCCTTCGTCAGCGCCGTCAAGGGACTCAACCTCATTCTCACCATGCCTGAGACCATGTCCATAGAGCGACGCAACCTCGTCAAGGCCTACGGAGCCAAAGTAGTGCTCACACCAGGCAGTGCGGGCATGAAGGGAGCCATAGCCAAGGCTGAGGAACTGCGCGACAGCATCCCTGGCTCTGTCATCCTCCAGCAGTTTGAGAATCCAGCCAATCCAGCCACCCACTATGCCACTACGGCAGAAGAGATATGGCGCGACACTGACGGCAAGATAGACATCTTCGTGGCAGGAGTAGGCACTGGCGGCACTGTCAGCGGCATCGGCCGCCGTCTCAAGGAGCTCAACCCCAATGTCAAGATTGTTGCCGTAGAGCCAGAATCATCTGCCGTACTCAGCGGCGAAGCTCCAGGAGCTCACAAGATACAGGGCATCGGAGCAGGCTTCGTGCCAAAGACCTTCGACCGCAATGCAGTAGACGAGATATTTAAGGTGGCAAACGATGCAGCCATCCTCACAAGCCGAAAACTTGCAGCTACTGAAGGTCTGCTCGTCGGCATCTCATCGGGCGCATCCACCTATGCAGCTGCAGAGATAGCCAAGAAGCCAGAAAACAAAGGCAAGACAATAGTAGCCCTCCTCCCCGACACAGGCGAGCGCTACCTGTCCACCATCCTCTACGACTTCGACAACTATCCACTCTAATCGTGACCTCCCCACGCACACACCTGTACACCCCACACAAGTGCGTATAAGTGCACATGATATAGCAAAATCCAAGTTGCAGACACTCTTAAAGAGTCTCAACTTGGATTTTTCAAATATAAAAGCTATCAATTCATAATATTTTCGTACCTTTGCACCCACATTTGACAAAAAGAGCCACATCGGCTCTAATGTATCAACAACTAAGAAAATGGAAATTATCAATTCAGTAGAGAAACTCAAATCAACAGTTTCTGCCCTAAGAAAAGATAACAAGACCGTAGGCCTTGTGCCAACAATGGGTGCACTCCACCAGGGACATGCATCGCTCGTAGAGAGAAGCGTCAAAGAGAATGATGCCACTGTCGTCAGCGTGTTTGTCAACCCCACACAGTTCAACGACAAAAAAGACCTCGAAGTATACCCACGCACACTTGAGGCCGACTGCCGTCTGCTCGAAAGCATAGGAGCCACCTATGTCTTCGCCCCAAGCGTTGACGAGGTATATCCAGAGCCCGACACACGCAGTTTCTCATATCCTCCCACCGACACCGTCATGGAAGGAGCATTCCGCCCTGGCCACTTCAACGGCGTATGCCAGATAGTGAGCAAGCTCTTCATGTTTGTCGAACCCGACAGAGCCTACTTCGGCGAGAAAGACTTCCAGCAGATAGCCGTCATCAACGCCATGGTAGCTGACTACCGCCAGCAAAAGGCCGCTTGGGCCGAGCGTCTGACCATCTGCCCCTGCCCCATCGTGCGCGAGGCTGACGGCCTCGCCCTCTCCAGCCGCAACACCCTCCTCGCCCCAGAGGAGCGCGCCATAGCACCAGCCATCTTCCGAGCCCTCAGCGAGAGCGTGGCATACAGCAAGTCGCACACTGTGGCAGAGACAAAGCAATATGCCATCAATGCCATCAATGCTGTCGACGGTCTCGAAGTGCAGTATTACGACATCGTCAACGCCTCTACTCTCGCCAGCGTCAGCCTGTGGGACGAGGCTGAGCACGTGCAGGGCTGCATCACCGTCTTCTGCGGAGCCAAGCCCATCCGACTCATTGACAACATCAATTACAAATAGAACCCTGAACACGCCTTATTTATGCAGATAGAAGTGCTCAAATCCAAACTCCATTGCGTGAGGGTGACCGAAGCCAACCTCAACTACATGGGCAGCATCACGATAGACGAAGACCTCATGGATGCCGTGGGCATCATAGCAGGCGAACGAGTCTTCATCGTCAACAACAACAATGGCGAACGCTTTGACACCTACGTCATCAAAGGCGAGCGTGGCAGCGGTTGCATATGCCTCAACGGAGCAGCCGCACGCAAGGTGCAGGTGGGCGACATAGTCATCATCATGTCTTACGCCCTCATGGACTACGAAGAAGCCAAGACCTTCACCCCAAAAGTCGTCTTCCCCGACCAGAACACCAACCACCTTGTGGACTAAGGCATGTGACCACACACACCAAGATAGAAAGTCCCGTCCTCCCTGTCTGCTGACAGAAAGGACGGGACTTTGTTTTACTTTTGATGATGGAAATCCGGTGGCAAAGACCGCACATGTCCCAAGCCCACCGACTGGACTTTGTTGATTTGTAAGACTGCAAGCCCTTTTACCCTTGCTGAGGCTTCATGCCATTGAGCATATCCTCTAATCTCACCATCTCCTTCCGGTATTCTTCAGCCTTAAGGAACTCCAGCTGTTTGGCTGCCTCCTTCATCTTCTTCCTGCACCTCTCGGCAGCAGCCTTGAGCTGGTCGGGCGACATGGCAGCATAGACAGAGTCTACCTGGCTCTCGGCAGCGAGAGAAGCATTCTCTTCTATATAAGCATCTCCCTGATAGTCAATCTTCTTATGTTCATTGATAGCCTTCTGCGTCTTGCGTATCTGAGAAGGAGTGATGCCATGCTCCTCATTATACGCCTTCTGCTTGCTGCGGCGTCGGTTTGTCTCGTCGATGGTGCGTTGCATGGTCTCCGTGATGCTCTCCGCATACATGATGGCCAGTCCGTGGACATTGCGCGCCGCACGGCCAATAATCTGAACGAGAGAACGATGATTGCGGAGGAAGCCCTGATAGTCGGCATCCAGAATGGCCACGAGCGAAGCCTCCGGTATGTCCAGTCCCTCCCTGAGCAGGTTGATGCCGATGAGCACATCATACTCTCCTGCGCGGAACTTATTGATTATCTCCACGCGGTCAAACGTGTCCACATCCGAATGGATATAGTTGGCCTTCACCCCCACATTATTGAAGAAGCTGGAAACCTCCTCAGCCTGACGCTTCGTGGACGTGATGACCAATGAACGTTCGTCGACCTCTATGCGCCGATGTATCTCCTCCAAGAGGTCGTCCATGAAGTTTTGCTTGGGTCTCACCTCTATAGGCGGGTCGAGCAGTCCCGTGGGACGTATGAGCTGTTCTACGACCACGC
This sequence comes from Bacteroidaceae bacterium, assembly GCA_016302435.1. Taxonomy (GTDB): domain Bacteria; phylum Bacteroidota; class Bacteroidia; order Bacteroidales; family Bacteroidaceae; genus Minthosoma. Next base: position 6,342 of record JAEDNQ010000063.1, on the reverse strand, counting down.
CCTCTGCCCTCTCCAGCTCATATTCGGCAGGAGTGGCGGAGACATAGATGGTCTGAGGCGTGAGGCTCTCGAACTCCTCCAACGTAAGCGGACGATTGTCGAGAGCAGCAGGCAGACGGAAGGCATAGTCCACAAGGTTTTCCTTTCGCCTCCTGTCCCCACCCCACATGGCCTTGACCTGCGGGATAGACTGGTGGCTCTCGTCGACAATGAGCAGGAAGTCGTCGGGGAAGAAGTCCAGCAGGCAGTAGGGTCTCTCTCCTGGCGCTCTTCCGTCAAAATACCTCGAGTAGTTTTCTATGCCTGAGCAATGTCCCGTCTCTCTTATCCACTCCAGGTCGTTGTTCACCCTCATCTCTATCTGCTTTGCCTTCTCTGGGTCATGCCTGTCCATATAGTAATCTATCCTCTCCTTGAGGTCTCGCTCAATGTCGATGATGGCCTGCTGCGTCTGTTCCTTGCTGGTCATGAAGAGGTTGGCAGGATAAATCTGATATTCCTCATAGGAGGTGATCGGATAGAGCGTGTTGACATCCAGTTCCTGTATGCAGTCGATGGTGTCGTCGAAATAGAGCACCCTGAGTATCTTCTCGTCATAGGCCAGATAGATGTCCACAGCCTCTCCCTTCACGCGAAACTGCCCTCTCTCCAGTTCATCGGCATCGGCAAGGTCATTGTTGACATAGAGCATGTCCACAAGCTTGCGTCTTAGCGACTCCTGCGGAAGGTCTTCGTCCACGTGGATGGAGAGGATATTCTCCGCGAAGCTGGTCGGAGCACCCATGCCATAGATGCACGACACCGACGAGACGACAATGACATCCTTGCGTCCGGAGAGCAAGGCCGACGTGGCAGCCAGCCGGCTTCTGTCCAGTTCCTCATTGATGGCGAGGTCCTTCTCAATATACGTGCCCGTAGACGGTATGTAAGCCTCAGGCTGGTAGTAGTCATAGTAGCTGACATAGTACTCCACAGCATTTTCGGGGAAGAAAGACTTCATCTCCGTGTAGAGCTGGTGAGCCAGCGTCTTGTTGTGGCTGAAGATGAGCGTTGGCTTGCCCACATTCTTGATGACATTGGCCATGGTGAACGTCTTGCCCGAGCCAGTCACTCCGAGCAGCACCTGGGCTGCCACACCCTCCTTCACTCCCTCTGTCAGCTGCTCAATAGCCTGAGGTTGGTCGCCAGTAGGCTTATATTGCGACACGAGTTTAAAATCCATTCTTATTGTGCTCCTATCTGATAAGGTGGATCAGACAAACGTCACCCACCAAAATTATTAATCCCTTGAACGGTGGAGATTTTCTTTGACCCACCATAAAATACGGTCTTATACAGAACTTTCAGAATGCAAAATTACAACATTCTGCCCAAAAACCAATGTTTTTTAGCTAATAAAACCAAAAATAGCGCCTTACCCCGTCCATACTTCAACAAAAAAGCGTAACTTTGCATTCATAATTGCAATTTAGAATGAAAAAGATATTATCAGCAGGAGCGATAGCAGCCATCGTGCTGAGTGCATGCAACTCATACAATCAGGTGCTGAAATCCTCCGACTACGATTACAAATACGAAGCCGCCAAAGAGTACTATGCCTGCGGACAATACTCAAGAGCATACCAGCTGTTAGAAGGACTTGTCATCCCGATGAAAGGATATGACAAGGGCGAAGAGTGCCTCTTCATGCTCTCCATGTGCTACTACCACATCAATGACTACGAGACAGCCGCCATGTATTTGGAACGATACATCAAGACATACCCCAAGGGACCGTACACCGAACTGGCCCGCTTCTACTGCGGCAAGGCACAATATCTTCAGAGTCCTGACCCGCGTCTTGACCAGTCGCCCACCTATGCCGCCCTCAACACCCTGCAGGAGTTTCTCGACTTCCACCCCTACTCCACCCACCGCACAGATGTCAACGACATGATATACGAACTGCAAGACCGCCTCGTCGACAAGGAGTATCTCGGAGCAAAACTCTACTATGACCTGGGCAGCTACAACGGCAACACCATCTTCGGCGGCAACAACTACGAGGCATGCATCATCACAGCAGAGAATGCCCTCAAGACCTTCCCTTACACCCGCAAGCGCGAAGACCTCTACATGCTCATACTCCGCTGCCGATTCAAACTGGCTCAGTACAGTGTGGAGGAGCGAGCAGACGAACGTTTCCGCCAGACTATCGACGAGTACTTCGGATTCAAAAACGAGTTCCCCGAGAGCAAGTACATCAAGGAGGCAGACAATATCTACAAGCAGGCACTCGCCAAGACCACCAAGTCAAAGAAAAGAGCCCCTGCCAAAACAGAGGAGTAAGACTCCCCCCCTCCCACAGAAGCCACACCACGCCATCACTGGCATCAAGATTATCAACGACATACAAACATATCACAACAACTATGGATTTCAAGAAGACAAACGCACCCTCAACAACAGTCACACGCAACCTCATGGACTTCTGCCGTGACACAAACAATCTCTACGAAAGCGTAGCCATCATCGCCAAGCGCTCCAACCAGATAGCAGCAGAGATGAAGGAAGAACTCAACAAGAAGCTCGTAGAGTTCGGTGCACACAACGACACTCTCGAAGAGGTGTTTGAAAACGAAGAGCAGATACAGATCTCACGCTACTATGAGCGTCTGCCCAAACCAACACTCATCGCCACACAAGAGTTTCTTGAGGACAGAATCTATTTCCGCAATCCTGCAAAAGAGACTGAACGCTAACCCCTTCCCTCTTACAGAAGCCAGGACACACGCATGCCCCCATCCGGGGCTGCACACATGTCCTTCTCTCACAGGGAACACACTCCACACCCACCATGATACAGCGCATCCAGACTCTCTATTTAGCCCTCGTCCTCATCTTCTCGTTTGTAGGGCTCATATCCACCTCAGCTGAATGGACTGTAGCGGACAAGGTCGTGGCCGACTTCGGCAGCTTCACCTTCAACGCCTATCCACCACTCCAAGCCCTCGACACCATTAGTGGTCCCTGGTGTCTCGGCATACTGCTGCTCATCGTCATCTTCCTCTCAGCCATGAGCATCATGCTCTTCCGCAAACGCATGCGCCAGCTGAGATTGACCATCGTCAGCACCATACTCCTCGTCGGCTACATTGCCACCTATGCAGCCTTTGCCTACTACTACCAGCTCCATCTGGAGCAGGCAGCACCCGCAGGCTTCACGCCGACACTCCACATCAAGTTCATCTCAGCCCTGCAGGTCATCAGCGTCATTCTCAACTGCCTCGCCATCCAAGGCATACGCAAAGACGAGGCTCTCGTACGCTCTCTCGACCGAATACGATAGCTGACACATACCCCCACACTATACGGCACCACCACCAGCCCCACCACAAGCGACTGATGATGGTGCCGTATCATGTTGACAACTCATACCCACACACCCCCTCAGACACCACCACCGCCACACTTCTTGAATGACACTAACACCACCGCACTATGAAAGAAAAAGGATTCACCATAAATACAGACAAGAGCACAGCCAAAGTCAAACAGGCCATAGATGACACCATACGACACGCTGAAGAAATCCATCTGAACAGAATCACCGTAGAAGTCTTCCTCTACAACATCTTAGGACAGCCCGAACTCAGCACAAAAGATGAAACATTCGCCGAGAAAGTTAAGCTCGTGCGCTCACAGCTCCTCGACCACATTGAGGTCCAACGCATAGCCAGCGAAAACGAGCCCTCAGCGCACATCATCGCCAACGACCTCGCCGTCCTCTTCGACATGACCCACCTGTGCGAATCCACCTTCAAGGACACACTCGAAAGAGCCATGCAGATGGTTGCAGAGATAGACATGGGCGACAACAACCAGAACAAAGAACTGGTCAAGATGCAGCCAGCCTTCAAGGTCAAGTACAAGCAGCCCACATCCATACCCTACATCATAGGCACCATCTACAATCTTCCCAACACCCATGCCTGCTCCATCCTTTTCAACTCATTCGACCCCGACCCCAACAAACTCTACTCCGAGCTACTGCAACTCTATCAGGACGACATCAATGACTACAAAAGGAAAGAAGGCACAACCGATGAAGAAGAGGAAATAAGCACATCCGACATGCCTCTTTTCGAAATCGACGGATTCATCAACGGCAAAAGAATGACACCCGTCAACAAGGAGATGGTCAACCGCATACTCTCCAGCACAGAAAGACTCCTCGAAAAGATAAAGGAATTCAATCAAGGAAGCAAGTCTGGCATACACATCATCGGTGGCAACAACCTTAGAAACATCTTTCCAAGCAATCTGCCCATCGAGTCCTCAAGCGATGACCCATCTTACAATGACCCATCTGACGATGACCCGTCTAACGACCGAAAGACCACACAAAAGCCACAATGGGCAACCTACCTCACTTGTCTCAACCGTTCGGACAACATGGCAGCCAAACACTTCGTCGGACGAGAAAAAGAACTGGACAGAGCCATACGCATCCTCTCTCGCAAGGAGAAAAGCAACGTCATCTTCATAGGAGAACCAGGAGTGGGCAAGACAGCCCTCATCTATGGCATCACAAATCTCATAGACAAGTCCACAGACTTCCACCTGACAGGACGTAAGGTCTACGGCCTCGACATAGCAAGCCTCATAGCAGGCACCAGCTACCATGGCGAACTCGAGAAGAGGGTGAAGACACTACTCGAAGGAGTATCAAAACACGACTCCATCCTGCTATACATAGATGACATACACGCCATCATGGAAACCAACGGCGGAAACACCAACGTCTCCATTGCCAGCATCATGAAGCCATATATGGACGCAGGCAAACTGCACATCATAGGCTCCACCACATACAAGGACTACAACCGCTCCATAGCCAACAGCAAGAGCATCTCGCGCCACTTCCAGCTCATCGACATCAAAGAGCCCTCCATCGAGGAGAGCATCGAGATAGTGAGCGCACGCGTCAAGTCGCTCGAACGCTACCACCATGTGCGCTACACCGACGAGGCCATACGATATGCTGTGGAACAGAGCGCGCGCCTCATCAACGACCGTCGCCTGCCCGACAAGGCCATAGACATCATCGACGAGGCAGGAGCATACCTTGAGGTCCACCCCCTCCTCAACAAGAAGGGACAGAGAAAGGCCGACCGCTACCAGACTATCGGCAAGGACATCATACGCCATATCCTTACCGATGTCTGCCGCATCGACGCCAAGGCTCTCAGCGAGGACAGCAATGTCAACCTCCGCAGCTTAGCCGACAACATAAGCCAAAACATCTACGGACAAGATCAGGCAGTGCGCCAAGTGGCTCGTGCAGTCATGATGTCCAAGGCAGGACTGACCGACCCCGACAAGCCCATAGCCTCCTTCCTCTTCGTAGGCCCTACAGGCGTGGGCAAGACAGAGCTCTGCAAGGTGCTCGCCAAAGAGCTGGGCATAGAACTCGTGCGTCTCGACATGAGCGAATACACCGAGAAACATACTGTCTCCAAGCTCATCGGCTCTCCTGCAGGATATATCGGCTATGAGGAGGGCGGACTCCTTACCGACATGGTGAGACGCACGCCCAACTGCGTCCTCCTGCTCGACGAGATAGAGAAGGCGCATGCCGACATCTACAACATCCTCCTCCAAGTCATGGACTATGCCAACCTCACTGACAACAAGGGCAACAAGACCGACTTCCGCAACGTCATACTCATCATGACCAGCAATGCCGGCGCACAATATGCCAGCCAAGCCTCCATCGGCTTTGGCGGAGGCCAGAGCAAGGGCGAAGCCATGATGTCTACCGTCAAGAAGACCTTCAAGCCCGAGTTCCTCAACCGCCTCTCCTCCACGGTCATCTTCAACGACATGGACTCCCACATGGCATCTCTCATCCTCGACAAGAAGCTCCGCGACCTCTCCTCTCGCCTTGCCAAGAAGGATGTCACCCTCACCCTCTCGCCCGAAGCTCATGACTACCTCCTCACCCAAGGCTTCTCCGCTCGCTACGGTGCACGAGAGATGGATCGCGCCATTCAGCAGCACCTCACCCCAATCCTCATGGACGAGATACTCTTCGGCAGTCTGGCAAAAGGCGGCTCTGCCCACTTCACCATGACAGACAAGGAGCTGAAGATTGACAGACTCCACAATGATAGGCAAGGGTCTGAAGATTGACAGACAAAGTTTCCACCTTTGCAGGAGCTACAAATAACATGTGGGTGTAGCAGCTAAAAGCTGCTACACCCACACTCATTTTCGTTAATTTTCAAAGCATAACAAACTAATTATCTATTCATTAATTAAAACTTTCCCAACCGTTTGTACTATACATATATTGGCATT
>JAEDNQ010000062.1 GCA_016302435.1 Bacteroidaceae bacterium | reverse complement strand
TATCCATCAACTGATACAAAAGAGTATCCGCCAACTGGTACACATTATATATATATTACGGCCATGCGAGCACTTGCTCACATGGCCATTTTTACATTTGTGAAAGAGAACAGAAATGATTCATCACCTTTTCTCTTTCCACACTATTTTTCCACAAGGAAGTCACATTCCACAATACGCAGTTCGCCCTTGACATCTTCACTGCCAGGTGTCTTATAGAGGTCGAGCTCAGCAGCAGCACCTCCAGCCAGTTCTGTTATCTCGCCAAAGGCCTCCTTGTCGGTAGCAGCTCCAATCTGCCTTATGGTATAAGAGCGAGCGGCTACGGGACGTTCAATCTTCAGACTTACATATCCTAAAGACTTGGGAGTATTGCCGCGCCACACTACACTGTCATCAGCCAATATCTCCAAAGGATAAGAACGCTGCCTCCACCCCGTGAGCTTGATGCAAATCTCCGAGACAGCAGCCTCGCGTTCCAACTCATATTTTATCCATGCTGTGGACAGGCGACCATCATTTTTCCATTCAGACAGTTCGTTGTCATCCCAGCTGCTGCTGGCAGACGAAGCGTTTGCTCCAGCCGTAGCCGACAGAATGCGCACACTTTGTTTCCTGTCTACATAAGAAGGAGTAGCGGGTGTCTCACCGCGGTCGAGGACAACGGGCAGATGAGCCGAAGCTATATAAGTGGACAGTCCCTCGTCTATGCGGCAATCGTCAGCCTTCGTCTCCCAAGAGAGAACGGCTGTGGGCAGATTGAGAGCCGAAGCCGACAGGCTAATGGTGCCAGGGTGAGTAGTGGAGCGAACCAGCACCCTTGCCACGCCAGCCTCCACAGGGAGGACAGAAGACATTATATAGTTGTCGCCGTCAGGACTCTTGCCTATGCCACCGCGCCATTCGCCCTCACCTTCAAGATGCCAGCGAACATAGCGATTGTCGAGAGGACAGCGCCTGCCCTCTTTGTCGACGACCTCCACCTGCACTATGGCAAGGTCAGCTCCGTCAGCCCTCATGCCGCCGTCTGGGTTCTGCATAAGCGACAGACGCAGCTCATGAGGCTCACCAGCCGTCTGGTGCACACATTCCGACTCCACAGTCACTCCGTCAGCAGCATATCCCACAGCCTTCACCTCACCCTTCACCCACTTGACATTGGGGAAAGTGTGGACAAAAGAGTGCTTAGCCACTGTAGAACGTCCCACAGAAGAACCGTTGACGAAGAGTTCGACGACAGGCGAAGTAGAGATGACATGCATGTCCTTGACAGTACCATCCTGATAGTTCCAGTGTCCCAATATATGAGAGGCACAATGCTGCACATCCACCCACGACTGCCACATCACCTGATGAGCGTAGAAGGCATCCTTCTCTATGCGCATGGCATCCACCACCCCACTCGTCCTGTAGTTCATCTCCGAGCGGTTGTGAGTGTTCGTGTCAGAGAAGATAATCTTCACACCGCCCGATGACACACGTTCGCCCATGCCTGGCCTCACCACATAGTAGTCGTGCCAGCGTTCCACCTGCTCAAGAGCGAGGTCATCCTGATTGCGGTTGTAGACAGAAGCCGAAGCCCGGCGGTAGAGAGGTCCAGCTCCAGCTTGGTGGAAGGGATAGGAATAGTTGTCCCAATACATCCTGTAGCCCTCATCGCGACAATATTCCATAGCCCACATAGGGTGCTTCTTCGACTTGTTGATATAGAGCATCTCACCTCCATACTCCGACTCGTCGATGTCGAGCATCTCCCTCGAGCCCGTGGCACGTCCGCCATGCGGATCATACTTGTCGCGCAGAGCAATAAGTTCCAAGATATGTTCGCGCGAGATAGACTCGTTGCCTCCCTCATAGAAGAGGATAGAAGGATTGTTGCGGTTGTAGATGATAGCGTCGCGCATCAGTTCGACACGCTGGCTCCAGTGGCGCCCCGTTACGTCCTTCTCCGCGTCGCCAGCGGGCATGGCCTGAATAAGTCCCACACGGTCGCACGACTCCACGTCCTGCTTCGACGGAGTGACATGCATCCATCTCACCACATTGCCTCCCGACTTCACCATGAGGCCATTGCTGTAGTCCGACATCCATGCAGGCACGTCTATGCCGACCGAAGGCCACTCGTTGCTGGTGCGCTGAGCATATCCGTGCACCATCAGGCAGCGGTCGTTGAGCCATATCTTGCCCTCAGCAAAGCACGTCTTGCGAAATCCCGTCCTCGTGTCGACAGCGTCAGCCGCCTTGCCGTCCACGACGAGAGTCGACCGCACATTATACAGATAGCCATAGCCCCAAGACCAGAAATGCACATTGCTCAGCCGCCTCTCAGCAGCCAGCACAGCCGTGTCGCCAGCGGCGATGACAGTCTGCGAGCCAGAGAAAGAAGCCACTCTCTTGCCATCATTGTCCGTCACCTCAACCTGAAGCTTGACCTTGGCAGGTCGGTCAGACGCGTTGATGACCTGCGACTCTACATGAGCCGTCACCCTCTTGCCGTGGATGTCATAGTCGGAACCGTAGACATACACACCCGTAGTGCCGAGATTGCTGTATAGGGGCAGAGTCTGATATACCTTGCCAGTGACATGCAGATACACATTCTTGGGCAGTCCACCCATATTCATGTTGAAGTTCTTGTTGTTCCACTGGTAGGTAGCAGGAGCAAGACTGTTGTTCGGCAGTCCATTGCCATCCGCAAGCGTCTCGCCCTCCTGGCTTGCCCCCCTCTCCTTATAAGCCCAGTCATTGTCAGTCAGCACCTCCAGCACATTCTCCTCGCCAAAGCGGAGATAAGGTGTGAGGTCGAAGCCAAAAGCCATCACGCCATTTTCGTGCAGGCCAATCCACTGACCGTTGAGCCAAACCTCAGCAGCCTGTCTCGCTCCCTCAAACTCCACAAACACCTTCTTGCCCTTCCATTCTTCTGGAACAGCAAAAGTCTTTGTATATCGGCATGTGTCATCAGGCAGACTTGATATGCTCACCCTGTAGGCATAGTCCTCATTCCATGCCCTCGGCAGTGTCACCGTACGCGTCTGCCCACCAGTATTGATACAAGCCGACGGATAGTGCAGCTGCCAGTTGCCGTTGAAGTTATATTTAGTCCTTACGGATGTCCCTTTCTGCCCTGTCTGAGCGAGAGCAGACAGGGACAGAGTGATAAGGGCCAATATTGGAAAAATCTTTTTCATGAACATCGATATAGTTTCTTTATGCGGTTTATACTATATACAGGTGGGTTCAATATGCTTGCTTCCACCGTCAAAAGGATTGATTATAGGTAGGTTCTATTAATTACAATTCTTATTTTGAATCCCTTTGCTGATGAAGTATTCTTTCTTGAATACCCCTTAGCACTCCTACTTCCCCACTCTTCTCTTTTCTCCCCTGATGATGTACACACCATCGCCAGATACACCCTTGGCAGGACGGCCATTGAGGTCATATATGCCACTTCCGTCAGAGAGTCCTTCGGCAGAGACAGAGCCAACGCCCACAGGGTCGGGCACAACAGAAATGATGCCATCAGAAGCTAAGCGTGAGGTGTCCCAGAGCCTTCCAGCCTTGGGCACAGACGGAGTGATGGTCGGTTCGCCATTGAGAGTTATCTCGCCATCGCCCTTGAAGATGGTGATGGTGGCATTGTCCACAATCGGATAATTGTCAGTCAGGTTGGTGATGTCGATGACAGGATCGGTGAGCTTGACTGCCCCATTGACCACGAAAGCATCGGAGAGCGTATTTGTAGCGGTAGAACGAGTGCGCACACGCAGCACAGCACCTGCACTCATCGTCAGCGAACCGTCAACAGTAAGAGTGCCAAGGACAATAGATGTCCCCTTTCCTGCTCCGAGCGTGCCACCCTTGTTGACCGTCACGCTGCCCACCATGCCCGAACCTTCGAGCGTACCGCTGTCACGAACCGTTATGGAGCCCGAGGTGACAGGAGCCTTGGAGTTCTTTGCTTCTACTGCACCAGCATAGACATTCAGCTTGCCAGCACTTGCGCCCGTAAGAGTCAGGCGCCCTTCGCCATACTTGTTGAGAGTAGCCGAAGCATTGAACGTACCTGCGTATGTACCGTCCTCAGAGAGATAACCCACATTCCACACACCTGTGGAGAGCGTACAGTCAGAAGCTGTAGATGTCAGCGAACCTATCTTATGAGTATAGCTGCCCTCGTTCTTGTCCGAGCTGTAGCCAGCGGCATAAACCCCTGCCCCGAGTTGCAGCGTAGCCTTCGACAGGTCGACAGCCTGACGCAGACGCCACTGTCCCGATGCTACCTCGTATACACCCTCAAACTTCGAGCAGTTGGTATACACGTCGCCTCTCACATAAGGGAAACTTATCGAGTACGTTCCCTGACCAAGCAGCGAGCCCTGCACCTTGCAGCGGCTGCCAGCACGGAAGGTCAGCTTCTTGCCCTTGTCTATGTCGATGGCATTCTGCACAGAAGGTATGGTGCTGGAGGAGTTGCAGTCAAACATGGCAAGAGTCGAGTTGCCCGTCACGTGGATAGTGCTGGTCGGTTTGCCGAAAGTAGTGTTCCACGTGCCCATTGCCAGCGTGCCCCCTTGCAGTATGGTCGAAGCCCACGAGTTGGCACTCGTATAGGTGATGTTGACCTGTCCTGCTCCGCTCTTCAGCAGCGTGCCGTCGCCCTTGATGATGCCCTTGAGAGCCACAGTGCCCGAGGCAATGCTGATGGTAGCCGTGTCGGTGAGCGTGATGCCTCGGTTAGTGGCTGCGTTGGTGTTGTTGATTAAAAGGGTCGCCTTGCCTATGCGCAGGTTGGCAGCGTCAGACGAAGCAGCTCCGAGACTAGAGGGAAGCCCTCCGTCAGCCAGATCCTTCACCGACACAGTGCCCGCATTGATGACCGTCGCACCCGTATAGTCCGACTTGACAGCATTGAGCACGAGCTTGCCATTGCCATTCTTCACAAGCATGCCCTCACCAGAGATGCCTCCGTCGCCAGTCAGCGTATATGTCGACTCCGTGTCGAACTCCACTCGCGCCACAGGCATTAGTTCACTCACCTTGACAGTCTTCGTCTTTGCCTCGTCGCCGAAATACAGGCCATCCTGCGCCACGAAAGTCGTGGACTCACCGTCGAGGGCGAAGTTGGGCGTGTCATAGTCCCATGAAGTACTCTCCGTTCCAGTCCATTTGACACCCTGAGCAGCATCCCTCTGAGCCTTTATGACGAGCCAGAGAGCATTGTCGTGGATTTCAACAGCTGTGGCTATGCCCACAAGTCCTCTGACACTGACCTTTGCCAGGTCGCCAGTCCATTCTCCTCCATATTCCACTATCTTATATTCCCCAGGCTGAGGGTTGGCACTGTTGATGGTCAGCACAAGAGGTGCAGAGAGCGAGAGGTTGCCCTCCACCTTGACCACACATACCTTGTCAATGTCTGTTTCTATATATGTCTTTTTATTGATGAGGAAGTCGTTCTTTATCGTCAGCGTGGCAGATGGCATAATGCGTCCGCCCTCATAGTTCATGGCGCCTTCGAGCACAACGCCGCCCACAGTGCCACTGCCAGCAAGCGTGCCTCTCGCCCTGAGGTCTATCAGTCCCTCAACTGTGCCGTCTACCTGCAGCGTACCTTCCGAGACAATCACCTTGCCCTTAGAGCCACACTTGCCCTCCAAGACGAGAGTGCCCTGCTGAGATTTCCAGATGTCAGCCTCACCGCCCATATTGGCAGCGAGTGTCACCGTCTGTCCCTTGACAGGCATGGCATAGATAGTGCCCGGACATGAGCCGTCAGCCAGTTCCACCTTCTCGTCGCCGAGAGTGAGGTCGAGGAGCAGCGTCTTGCCGTCGGCATAAGGAGCAGCGGCAGTCCTGTCGAACATTGTCCATTGTCCGCCTGCCTTAGCCACGAGGTCTGTGACCATACATGGAGGCAGCTGAGGACGAGGCATGTCATATCCGAGGTAGAAACCCGTATTGGGCGACTGGTAATATCCCTTTGTCGTGCAGTCGCCACGGTAGTGAGGGTCCTGCTGCAGGCAGTAAATGTTGTTGGCAGCTGTTGTGTAGTCAGTGGAGAAACCCACGATGCCCACATTCACACCGTCCTCCATATGGTTGAGAACCAGTTCCTCACGCCAGTCACCGACAATGTCGCCCCAGAACTTAGCCCTCTTGCCATAGCTCGTGATGTATCTGTAGCCCGACAGCTTGGCTATCTCTATGAGCCTGCCGTTGAAGTAGTCCTGCACATATACATTATAGTGGCTGTCAGACGATTGCACTATCTCACGGTCGAGCTCATTGTCCCACCATATACCCTCCGTAGGGTACGTATTGGTCAGTCCGTCTATGCGGTCGCCCTTGGCACTGTACACACCGTCCATCGTCGACCACATCTCCCAGCCTAAATGCGTCTTGTCTATGTCGATACACTCGCCCCTGCCCACATCGCCTACTGCAGACAGATACCATTTCTTTATTGGTTCTCCCGTTGCAGCGTCGAAGAGTATCTGTCCGAGCATGTCAGGCGCATCCTGCTGTATGGAGAAAGTCTCCAGGCCAGGACGCTCAGGGTCAATGTCGGAGGTGCGGTGGCGGTCACCGTGTGAGATGCCGGAGTTATATAGCGTAGAGCCGTCATGATTCATGCAGTAGGCGCCGCTGCTCATCTCGTCACGTCCGTCGCCGTCAGCGTCCAGAATGCGAATCTGGTGGAAGGTAGCACCGCCTGTCTTCTCCATGAAGAGCTGGTGCCAGTTGGTGGCAGAGCCCGAAGAAAAGTCGTAGGAGAAGGCAGAGTTGCGATACTGGTGAGCTCCCGAGCTGGTGCGCGTGTGCCACTCCATCACCAGTGCGGGGTGAATGCCGTCAGGATAGAAGATGCCTACATGCCCCACGTGCTTATTGTATTCATCGCCCATGAGCGAAGCCTTGTTAGTCCTGTTGTACGCCTCGTCATAGGCCTGTTCCACACAAGCCTTCTCCGCTCCCGTCAGTCCGTCGATGACGGAGAAGTACTTGGGCGCATTCCTGCTCGTCTGGGCGTTGTAGTCCACAATGCCGTCGCCGTCGGTGTCTGCCGTCTCGCTGCCGTTGGCATAGAGGCCCCATGTGCCCTTCTCCTTGTCCCAGAAGCGTGAGCCATCGCTCGTCTGCACGATGACCTCACCCTTGCCGTCACAGTCGATGTCATAGGCACATATCTGGTCGTCCTGTCCCGTAGAGCTCCATTCGTTGGGTCCGAGGTCCACAGTCCAGAGATAAGTGCCGTCAGCGAGATAAGCCTCAAGGTAGTGGCGGTCAGAGTTGACGGAGTTGCGGTCCACGACATAGTCATACTCTCCGTTGCCATCGAGGTCGACAGGCCAGCAGAACTTAGTGTCGAAATCCTTATTGTCAAGAGGGCTGTTGTTGAAGAGAATGCTCATGTACATGTTGCGAATGTCGTAGCTCTTCATCGTGAAGGGGCGGCTAAGCCCATGCTCCACAGCGCCCTCTCCCTCGCCCGTCACGATGCTCACAGCCACGTCAGCACCCACAGGAATATTCGAGGTGGTGGTCTTGTAGTTGGTGTTGCTGAGCGGCTGCGCGTTGAGCTTGGTGTAGTCAGCCGCTCCTGCCTTCCTTATATAGATGTTGTATCTTGCGTCCTCTGGTTCCTGAGCCAGTCGTCTCCAGGTCACAGTGACACTGCTGCCGTTCTGCACGGCCACCACACCTCGCCCTAACTCTTGCTGCATGCGCTGGGCATACACGGGCGAAAAGGCAAGAAAAGCCAGTGCAGCGAGGCTGGCTGGCTTTCCCCATTGGTTAGTAATTTGGAGGGTCCTTTTCATTTTTTGAGTGAAAGAAAACGTTAATAAAGAAAAGATTGATTAGTAATGTAGTTTGGTTGCTTTTGTTTTTTGTTTTAACTAAACTACTTTGTATTATGGTTTGCATTATTGGTTAAGTGGCTTGACCTAATGCGGATGGCAGCCCCTGCCGAGAACAAGTCACGATGCACTTTCCACGGCTCGTCTGTCAAGACCGTTGTGTCACCTTCGACTGCGAATCCGGTTGCAAAGGTAGACCAAAATGCGTTTCTTAATGGTAAATTTTTAGCTTCATTTGTAAAATATCGTCCCAATCCTTGCTGTTGGCACAAAATTATCGTACATTTGCGACGATTTTACACTTGCAACCACCTATACGAAGCCCTATGCTACACACAAAATACACATCTTCGCCCCAACATCCCGTCCTCTCCCCCTCTACCTCGCCGAGCCATGCCGATGGTTTGACGGGCAGGACAGCCATGCTTTGCAACGGCGAGTTTCGCCACAGCCAAGCCATATATTATATGATATGTGTAGCCCTCTGCCTCTTCCTATGCCTTCCCACAGCAGTCAAGGCCATCAGCCCGAGCTCCTCACTCGACGGCATCAGATTCCACACCCTCTCGCCCAAGTCCTTCCTGCCCACAACAAACATAGAGCTCATCATGCAAGACAGCCTGGGCTTCATCTGGTACGCCACCTCAGGCGAAGGCCTATGCCGCGACGACGGCTACACCGTGACGACCTACAGCAGCAAGACTATCGGCATGGGGGTCATGGAGAGCGACGAGGTGACATGCCTTGCCGAAGACAAAGAGGGTCAGATATGGTTTGGCACACGCCTCGGCATCTATGTCCTCGACAAGGAGCGCCGCTCCATACGTCGCGTCAACCACGAAGCCATAGGCCGACGCAAGGTCAACTGCATGGCAGCCGACGGCGACCATGTATGGGTAGGAGCAGGACGCTCCCTCGTCCGCTTTGACCTGAGAGGCCAAGGACAAGCCTCCTACTACATAGGCAATGACACCCAGCGCGAAGTCAAGGAGCTGACCGTCGACAGCAGAGGCACACTGTGGATGACAGTGCTCCGAGGAGGCATATACACCATTGCCCAGGGAGAGAAAGAGCTGCGCCCCATGCCCTGGCCCTTGAGCGTGGCAGCGAGCTACGTGGCGGAAGACCCGAGCCACCGCTTCTACTGGGTTGGCACCTGGGGCAAAGGCATCGTCAAGTACCACCCCGACGGCCGCATAGAGCAGCAAGACATGCCCCGAGGCTACCACCTCTTCTGCAAGGAGGTCAACAATATGGTCATCGACGCCAAGCGCCAGCTCATGTGGGTTAGCACCATGGACGACCTCTACCTCTACAGCATGGAGGGCGAACGACTGACCATGCTCAGCACCCATGCCTTCCTTCCACAGGACAAGAAGCTCATCAGCAAGATCTCTGCCGACAGGCGCGGCAACATCTGGGTGCCAGCCTCCTCGCCCAAATCCTTCGTCTTAGAGTGGGCAGCAGGGTCCATCAGGCGCGACGCCGTGGAAGCCATGAGCCAGGAGATGGGCTACAAGGTCATGGTCGACCGCGTCGTCAAGGAGGGCGACTACTACTGGATATACCAGCGGCGCACCCGACTCTCGCTCTACAACAGCCGCACAGGCCAACTATCCTTCATGGCCACCGACGCCTACCCCACCCCCCTCACCACACAGAAGGTGCTCTCGCGCTGCCACGACAAGCCCGGCGTGTGGACATGCTCCGGCCGTCGACTCATCCGCGTGTGGCACGAAGACATGCGCATCTGCTGGGCAGAAGACACGGCGGCACTCATGCCCACCTACATAGCCTCACTCAACGACCTCGGCGACGGCCGCCTGCTCATAGGCACCGACCGCCGCGTCTTCTCCTACGACTACCGCAAGGGCAAGGTAAGCCAACTCACCGACTCCGTGGGAGTAGTCCACCAGGTAGGCTGGCAAGACGGACAGCTCCGCTACTCCACAGAGCCCAACTCCTTCCCCCTCATCACCGACAGCCACGGCCACATATACACCCTCACCGAGACATCCCTCACCGAGACAAGCACCAAGACAGGAGCCCGACGCATCATCTATGCCAAGGACACAGGCGTAGAAGTCGACTGCTTCACCCATATCAGCATCTCCGCCGACACCATCTGCCTCGGCGGCATCGGCGCCTTCTGCACCCTCACCCCCTGCCTCGCCCTCGACCAGGCCAACCCCGACCAGCCTATCCTCATGGTCGACTCCACACACGTCACCAGTCTCAACCACCTCCATGCCCCAGAGGTGCGCTACGCCTACCGCTTTGTTCCCCAAGACGGACTCTGGCGCACACCCTCCTCATGGCGCGAGACAGCCCCCGGCGACAACACCCTCCGCTTCGACTCCCTCTCCTGCGGCGACTACGTCGTGGAAGTCAGATGCACCGACGAGTTCGGCCGATGGTCATCAGCCCAGCCTCTCACCTCACTATCAGTGCCCTACCCTTGGTATGCCCGCTGGTATGCCATCCTCTCCTTCACAATCTTTGCACTTAGCCTCATAGCCATCATGAGAGCCTACCTGCGAAGGAGACGCACCGCCGCTCAAGCCACCACCCAAGTGGAAGGAGCCGCCACAGCCGCCTCCACAACAGCAGCCAACGCCACCACACAAACGGATTCGGCAGCAACCACATACCTACCTTCATCAGCAGACTCCACCACCCTGCCCTCCACAGAAGCCACAGCAGGCCATACAACAAAAGAAGCCTCCTCAGCCATGAACGACATCACAACCAAGGAAGCCCAACTCTTCATGGAACGCCTGACCACACAGATCAAGCGCCACATCGACGACCAGTCCTACGACAGCGAACGGCTCGCTGCCGACATGGGCATGAGCCGTTCCAACCTTTACCGATATTTCCAGCGATACTCCTCCCTCGAGTCCCTCACCACCTACGTGCGCTCCATCCGTCTGGAAGAAGGTCGCCGCATGCTGCTCTCCACCCGCCTTGCCGTCTCCGAGATAGCCTACAAGGTCGGCTTCAGCTCCTCACAGTATTTTGCCAAATGCTTCAAAGATGCCTTTGGGATGTCCCCGAGCGACTACAGGAACTCTCTCACTCCTTCTCCCCATAGCGCCGATACAAGCCAGCCAGGACAGTGCCAGAAATAGAGTGATACGCACAACTGATGGCACAGGGCACGACACACAGTATAGCCTCAGGCGTGGCAGCCAAGACAGCGTCGTTGGCAAAGAAAGCAGTGGCGAGCACCGTCGCCATGCCAGCGTTCTGCATGCCCACCTCAATAGATATGGTGCGCTTCTTCGCTGTGGAGAACCTAAAGAGCCTGCCCACACTGTAACCAAGGATATAGCCCAACGTGTTGTGGCAGAAGACGACAGCCAGCATCAGCAAGAAAAGTCCCATGCCGTGCTGCATGAGCTGCGGCTTCACCTGCGCCACCACACCTCCGACAATGAGAGCCAGACACGTGACACTGACTCCAGGCATCACCTGCCTCACGTCCCCATACCACCTCTGACGACCTGCATAGCGGTTGACAACAAAACCAAGAGCCACAGGCAAAATGGTGATGAGCAGTATGCCGCGAAACATGCCTAATGTGTCCACCTCAATACGCGTGTCAGCCAACCACCACACCAGCAGCGGAGTCATCAGCGGAGCTAACAGCGTGGACGCCGTCGTCATCCCGACCGAAAAGGCCACGTCGCCACGGCAGAGAAAAGACATGATATTGCTCGACACTCCGCCAGGACAACAGCCCACCAGAATGATACCGATCGACAGATAAGGATTAAGCCCGAAGACCACCGTCAGCGCATAGGCCAACAGAGGCATGAGCGTGAACTGAGCACATGCACCAATGAAGATGTCCATCGGACGACTAAACAAGATGCGGAAGTCATCAGCCGTCAGGGTCAACCCCATGGTCAGCATGATGACACCCAATATGACACTCGACACATCGCCCCTGACCCAGCAGAACGTGTCAGGAAGCAGAAAAGCCATAACGGCAGCGGCAATAACATAAGTAGAGGAGTGGGAAGCCATCCACGCACTCACCCTTTTCAACAATTCTTGCATTTATTGATTATCTGAAATTTCCAATCACATCATTCATCCTCTTCCCTCCATGCCTCAAGGCTGTCCATGATGTATCTCTTAAACATGATCACTCTTTTATTTTTGATACTA
>JAEDNQ010000061.1 GCA_016302435.1 Bacteroidaceae bacterium | reverse complement strand
TGCGCAGTAGGCGGTGCAAGGATTATAAAAATCATTTTGCACACCTACTTATCATTGAGGTCTTTCGTTTCTCTCTCTCTCTTTCTCACATCACAAAAGTAGTGACGGAGCGTGCTGGCAGTGTTGTTTTCTTGAGGTTGACCTTGCCTATGTACTTGAGGTCTTCGCCGGGTGTGTCGGATGTGCGGTAGGCAGCTGCTTGCTTGCCTGCTGCGTTGATGCGTATGTCTCGTGGATGGTCGGAGTAGTTGATGGCTACGATGACACGTTTTCCATTGGCATTGCGGTATGCCGAGAGCATGAGTCCGTCTGCTGACATGTCGCCTTTGACCTCGACTCTCACAGCTCCTGGACGCACGAAGCGAGAGAAGTTGCCAAGTGTCCAAAGCAGTTTGGAGTCGCGCACATCATTAGCCTCTACCCTGCCCTTTCCTCTGCCGAGCCTTTCGCCCTTGACATACATGCGCAGCAGACCATCCTTGTAGTCGCCACCTGCTGCTCGCCACCATTGCCATGAGCGCGCATTGGCTACTGTCAGGTCGTAATGTATGACGCGAGCCACATAGAGAGCCACTTCCATAGAGAAGTCGAAGCCTCCACCGCCGTGTATCTCCTCATCATTGGACATGATGCAGAGCTCGCTCATCCAGAAGTCGATGCCGACCTTGCTGAGAGCGTCTGCCAATCGGCGGCGGTAACCATAGAGACCTGTCGTGGCATAATCGGGATGAGCGGGAGTGAGCACTGGAGTGTTCGTCCAGTAGGAGTGTCCGGCATGTATATGCGCTATGTTGGGCAGATTGCCCACGTATGTGTCAGCAGAGTCGGGATTCCAAAAACACTGTATCTCGTTTCCCCTCTGCCAGTCTGCCTCATATACACCCAGCATGCATCGTAAGTCGCTCGACTCGTTGATGATAATCTTTGTGTCGAGTTGGCGCTTAAGCAGTTCGGTGCTCAGCAGTCGAGCCACACGTGCTATCTCTCGGTTTGTGGCTGGTGTACCTTCTTGTTTGGGTCCCTGCCAGTTCCAATGGCCATCGGGTTCGTTGACGGGACTGATATAGTCAAACTCTATGCCGTCTTCCTTCTTTGCCCGGGCCATCATGTCTGCCATGTAGACGGCAAAGTCGTCGTATGCGTCGGGGCGCAGATTGAGTGTGCCGCCGCGTCCCGTGTTGGTGGCAAGTCCATTTTGGGTGAGATGGACGGGGGGAGAGTTGAAGAAGGCGAGGAAGGTGGGCACACCTCGTTCCTTGGCAAGCTTAAGGAAGCGTCTCTGTCCCTTCTGGCGGTCGAAATATTCGGTACGGGTATCGCGGTTGATCTGAGCACTGTCTCCTTGCGAAGCACTGCCGGCTCCTGCATTGAATCGCCAGATGCTGAGTCCTATGCCTTTGTCTTGAGAAAAGAGCCAGTCTGCCACCTTTGTCTGCAAGGAATCGTCCCAGCATCCTATCTGCCACATGCTCCAAGCGTCGCTCGCACCAAAGCCATCGATGGTCTGCCGCTGAGTCTGCGTGAGCTCATAAGTAGCCACTTCTGGAATTTTTGCGGAAGAAGAACCCGACTTATTGCCATTGGATGTGCTCGCGTTCTGAGCCAATGCGCATGATGACAACATACACATTATATATATATAAAAAGCTCTCATAGGAATAATATTTGGATGAGTTAATCAGGAATAATATGTGGATGAGCTAATCAGTTTATGAATTGTATACAAGGGGACACCCCCTCTTTGAATGTACAAATATAGCCCTTTTCCTCGACACATGAGGCATAAATCAGTCAAAAACAGCTTTTTTTATCGATATTTGCTGTTTTCCTTTGAAGAAATCAAAGAAAACGGTAACTTTGTATAAGCTAAGCTACCAAATGCTCGGTGTCCTCTATCCACTGACAACAACTACCATCCCATAGTAACAATACCTCTCACGCTCTTCTACCCTATGCAGATACCTATCGAATCTCTCAACCTACAGATGCTCAATGTAGGCATAGCCCACCACAATGGTGACTGGAACTGGCAGAACATAGCCTCCCCCTTCACACGCATATACCTCGTCACCCAAGGCGAGGCAAAACTTCACATAGGAACAGAGACGGTAAATCTCAGGCAGAATCATCTCTACATAATACCTGCCCACACCATTCACTCTTATGAGTGCCACGGACCATTCACCCACTACTATCTCCACATCTACGAAGGATTCAAGAACGAGACAGCTATCTTCGACCGCTACATCTTCCCCACCGAGGTGGAAGCCGACGAAATAGACTCATTGCTCTTCAGCAGCATGTGCGCTGAACATCCAGAAGCACGACTGCCAGAGAGCGATCCTCGCTCCTACGACAACACAAAAACTTTCACCGGATATGTCAAACGTTACAACAACATGGATCTGTGGCAAAAGATGCGCCTGCGTAGTGCCATCCTGATGCTCTTCTCCCATTTCATGAAAGAAGCCCAAGCTCGAATGTGGACACAAGACGAGAGACTCATCCGAGTGCTCGACTACATCAACACACACATATATGAGGACATCAACATCAACGACCTTGCAGACACAGCCTGCATCTCCAATCCCTACCTCATCCGCCTGTTTCATCGCAACTTCGGCATCTCCCCTCTTCAGTTCGTCAACCGCAAGAAGATAGAGAAGGCACAGATCATGCTGCTCACTGAAGACACCATCATCAAGGAGATGGCATACAGCCTCGGATTCAAAGACCACTCATACTTCATCCGCCTTTTCAAGAAAGTGACAGGACAGACTCCAATGGAGTTCAGAAGTTACAGATGACTGTATCAAAAGGTCATATTCACATGTATTTATACTTAATTTTTAATATTTTGTCTAAATAGAAGTCTGAAACACAAAGAAATTTGTAAATTTGCAACCGATTTACAACTGAATGCAAATATACAATTAACTTTCACCCCTCACGAGAGGCAATTATCTTACCCTAATCTCAGATGCAGAAGAAGAAGAAGAAGAACAGAAAAACACTCATCATCTCGCTTGCAGCCATACTTGCTGCCATACTTACAACCGTCGCTACCATAATCTATCGCAATAGAGACGAACACAAGGTCGTAGTCATTTTCTCCTACGACCAGCATCACTATGGCTACCCCGCTTTCATAGAAGAACTGGAAAATACGTTCAGCAGCAACGGACAGAACGTCAACATCGACTACTATTATCTCGACGCACTGGCCAACGACTATCAGGCCGAACTCGACGTAGCAACTGCCATTCTCGATGAAGCCAGCAAAAAAGGTGTGCCCGACGTCATCCTGACAATCGGCGACGAGGTGACCTATTCCACTCTACACAGCTACCACCCCATGACCAAAGAGGTCCCCATGGTCTTCGGCAGTGTCTTCCACCCCAACTGGGGCATGCTCGAAAAGTACCCCAACATCACAGGTTTGCAAGACAGCACCGATGTGGTCAAAAACATATATATCATGCCCCAGCTCTGCGGCACCTATGCCGCCTACACCATGCTGTCCAACCGCGCACTCGACCGCATAGTGAAGAAAAATATACAACACCAGCTGGAGGGACACGAGGACATCATCGACAACACCGAATGGACACACCCCCTTGCGCGAGTCTTGCAGCCCATAAATGAGGGACCATACTCCATAACACCCTTCTCCCTGCGCAACATAGCCTCCAACACCGCCCAACACGAAAAACAAGACTCCCTCGGCGACAACAACATGATGTTCGCCATGAATGCGCAGTCCAAATTGACCTACCTGCAGATGAAATATGACGAGGAGTCCATGAACATGGTCAGCGTGGCAAGCAACAAGCCCATGATTACTGCATTATGGTATGGATTTGGCGCACCTAACAGCAAGTTCATAGGCGGCTACTTTGCCTCAGGCGAAACAATAGCAAGAGAAGTGGCAGAATATGCCACCCTCATCCTAAAAGGAGTGCCACCCCACGACATCCCCTACGGCATACACAAGCAAGACTACTACATCGACTGGGACATAGCAAAAACATACGGTTTCGCCATCGACCACCTGCCCGAAGGCTTCAATGTGGTCAACCTCACATGGAGTGAGAAACACCCCACTCTCTATATCACCGTCATCGTAGCATCCATCGTCATCTTCACAGGCATCTTCTTCACACTCATCATCATCATCTTCCATGAGCGTCGAAAGAAAAAAGCAGCCATGCGAGCCCACGAACGAAGCATCCAGCTCTACCAGATGGCCACAAGCGACAGCCTTGCCTTCGCATGGGAACGAAAGGGCAGAGAATTCAGGTTCAGCGACCAGTTCTGGCAACATTACAAACAGGCTCCACACCCCATCACCATCAACGAAATGAAGTCCATGCTGCACCCCAACAGCCACAAGGTATTTGAAAACGGACTCTCAATGTCGAGCAACGGAATATCTTTCACCGAAGAACTCCAAGCAGACTTTTACGGCCAAAACGAATACCACTGGTACCAGATACGCAGCAAAGCCATCCTCGACGAAGATGGAGAACTTATCCAGTCGTACGGCATCATCATCAAGATAGACGAGTTCAAAGCGCGCGAGCAAGAACTCATCGAGGCACGAAAGATGGCAGAAGACGCCAACATGAAAGAAGCCTTCATAGCAAACATGACCCACGAGATTCGCACTCCTCTCAATGCCATCGTAGGTTTCGCCTCCCTGCTCACCTCCCCCGATATGGAGTTCTCACCTGAAGAGAAAGCAGAGTTTATGGATGCCATCTCTACCAACAACGACTTACTTCTCACACTGGTCAACAACATTCTCGACCTCACGTCGATAGAGTCTGGCCAAATGGAGTTCCACATCGAGCAACATTCCGTAAGTGACATACTCGAGAAAGTCTACAAGGAGAAAGCCCAGCTCATACCCAAACATCTGGAGTTTATCTACGAGAAACCCAAATACGACATCACCATCAACGTCGACCTCAACCGCATCGTCCAGATTCTCTCCAACTTCATCTCCAACGCAGGCAAATTCACAAAAGAAGGCAAGGTCACCCTCGGATGGCAATACTTGCAGAGCAGCAACAAAGTTGAGATGTATGTAGAGGACACTGGTATCGGACTCACCGACGAAGACATTGAAAAGATCTTCACCCGCTTCTACAAGAAAGACGAGTTCATCCAAGGCACAGGCCTCGGACTGCCCATCTGCCAAGTCATAGCCAACCGACTCGGATGCACCATCAAGGTCAAGTCAGAGATTGGCAAGGGAAGCCGCTTCAGCGTCTTCTTCCAGACTGTGTAAACAGAGAATAGCAGATATTACCATAGGCGCGCACCCGTTGGACGGGTGCGCGCTGTGTATTGAGAGGGTAATCGCCCCATCCCTCCTCCCCCCTAAATCCAACTTTGTCAATTTTGTCCTATTATCAGCTAATTTTATGCTCCTTCAATCACAAAAAACTGCGTACCTTTGCACCCAGATACCAAATTAACACCCAACACCTAAACCAAAATGAGATACACAGCAATAGGAAAGACAGGGATGGAAATATCCCACATCTGCTTTGGAGCATCATCACTCGGAAGCGTCTTTCGTGCCACAAAAGAGAACGAAAGCTATGCAGCAGTAGAAGCGGCCATCGAGGGCGGCATCAACTTCATCGACGTGAGTCCATACTACGGTCACTACAAAGCCGAGACCGTACTCGGAGGAGCACTCAAACGTATTCCACGCGACAAATATTTCCTAAGCACCAAAGTAGGACGATACGGCAAAGACGGTGTCAACACATGGGACTACTCTGGCAAACGCGCCACTGAAAGCGTATACGAAAGCATGGAGCGCCTCGGCATCGACTATATCGACCTCATCAACGTACACGACATAGAGTTTCAAGCAGCTCTCCCTGGAGGTCTTCAGAAAGTGGTAGACGAGACACTACCAGCCCTTGTAGAACTAAAGAAGAAGGGAGTCGTGGGCCATGTCGGCATCACCGACCTCCAGCTCGAAAACCTCAAGTGGGTCATCGAACATAGTGAGCCAGGCACCGTTGAGAGCGTGCTCAACTTCTGCCACTTCTGTCTCAACGACGATAAACTCGTCGACTTCCTCGACTTCTTCGAGAGCCACGGCATAGGCGTCATCAACGCGTCGCCACTCAGCATGGGACTGCTCACAGAGAGAGGTGTGCCCGACTGGCATCCTGCTCCTCGTCCTCTCGTCGAAGCGTGTGCCAAAGCTGCAGCCTACTGCCACGAACAAGGCTACCCCATCGAGAAACTCGCCGTGCAGTACTCCGTAAGCAATCCACGCATAGCAGGCACACTCTTCTCCTCTGCCAATCCAGACAATGTCAAGCGCAACATTGCGTGGGCCAACGAAGAACCTGACTGGACACTCGTAGAGAAAGTGCAGCAAATCATCGGAGACCAGAAGCGAGTAAGCTGGGCTAACTCATAACCGACACCTGCAGAGACACACGCAGTCACTATTTCACCCCAATAGAGTTTCACCTTCAGCCTACCACAATCATGACAATAATAGACGCACACTCCCACCTCTGGCTCAAACAAGACACATGGGTCGACGGCAAACGCATCCTCTCCCTCTCCAACGGAAGGAGCATCTTCATGGACGAAGAAGTGCAGATGATGCCGCCATTCATGGTCGAGGGCAAGAACACAGCCGAGATATTTCTTTCCAACATGAACTATGCCCAAGTGGGCGGAGCCGTCATCGTGCAGGAAATCATCGACGGCAACCAAAACGACTACCTTATCAAAGTGCAGCAACAGTACCCCAACCGCTTCTTCTGCATGGGCATGCCCCACATCACCCCCGAAGGTGACATACCTTCATGCAAGACAGACACCATTGCCATAGAAGCCATGGGTCTCAAGGGCATAGCCATTCCTGGCCATCGCCTCACGACATCGCTCCACACTATGATGGACATGTTCAGACACATGGAAACAAAAGACATGGTACTCTCCATGTGCCTCGCAGACGACCAACATCAGATAGGAGAGATGAGGGAAGTCATCGAAGAGTGTCCCAAGCTGCGAGTAGCCATCGGCCACTTTGGCATGGTCACCACTCCCTCCTTCGAGAGCCAGGTGCGCTTAGCCCTCGCAGGCCAACATGTCATGATTGAGTCAGGTGGCATCACGTGGCTCTACAACAGTGAGTTCTACCCCTACCCTTCAGCCATCAAGAGCATACTCAGAGCACGCGACCTCGTAGGCATGGACAGACTGATGTGGGGCAGCGACTATCCACGAACCATCACAGCCATAACATACAAGATGTCATACGACTTCGTCAGCAAGTCGGCAGAGATGACAGACGACGAAAAACGCATGTTCCTTGGCTCAAACGCTGAGACATTCTACGGATTCAAAGACCTGCCAACACTGCCATACATAAAAAATATGTCAGAATAAAAGACCCAACCACCCACAACAATGAAAAAGAACACCATAGCACTCTCGCTTATCTTCTGCCTCTTCTTTCTCTGGGCCATCAGCAGCAACCTGCTGCCCACGATGATACGACAGCTCATGAAGACCTGCGAGCTCAACACCTTCGAGGCTTCCTTCACCGAGTCAGCATACTGGCTCGCCTATTTCATCTGCCCCATCCCAATAGCCATGTTCATGAAGCGCTACAGCTACCGCTCAGGCATCATCGTAGGTCTCCTCCTTGCTGCCACAGGCGGACTTCTCTTCCTACCAGCAGCCATGGTCAAGAGCTATGCCGTCTACCTTGGCATATTTTTCATCATTGCCACAGGCATGTGTTTCCTTGAGACAGCAGCCAACCCCTACGTCACAGCTCTTGGCGACCCCGAGACAGCCACACGCCGACTCAACCTCGCACAGTCCTTCAACGGACTCGGTGCCTTTGTGGCAGCCATGTTCCTCAGCAAACTCGTGCTCAGCGGCACCACCTACACCCGCGACACCATACCTGTCGACTACCCAGGAGGATGGGAAGGCTACATCAACACAGAGACTGACGCCATGAAACTGCCCTACCTCATCCTCGCCATCATACTCATCCTTGTGGCAGTAGTCCTTGCCCTGCAGAAACTGCCCAAGGTGGAAGAAGACGAGAGCCATACATCAGAAAGCACTTCCGACACTCAATCCTCTGCCAAGAAAAAGCTCATCGACTTCTCCACCCTGCGTCACCCGCACCTTCTCTGGGGCGTCATCGCACAGTTTTTCTACAACGGCGGACAGACAGCCATCAACAGCCTCTTCCTCGTATACTGCTGCACCTACGTAGGCATTGACGAAGGTACAGCTACGACATTCTTCGGCCTCTACATGCTCGCATTCTTGGCAGGTCGTTGGATAGGCACTCTTCTCATGGCACGCTTCGCTCCCGAGAAGATGCTCCTCGTCTACGCCATAGCCAATATCATACTCTGTGCCGTAGTCTCCTTCCTCGGAGGCATGGCAGGCATGTACTGCATGCTCGCCATATCATTCTTCATGTCCATCATGTACCCCACACAGTTCTCACTTGCCATCACAGGCCTCGGTTCCCAGACTAAGTCTGGCTCAGCCTTCCTCGTCATGGCCATCGTCGGCAATGCCTGTGTGCCACAACTCACAGCCTACATCATGCACCAGAACGAGCACATCTACCAGATAGCCTACATCATCCCCATGATATGCTTCGCCTTCTGCGCCTTCTACGGTTGGAGATTCAGGACATTGCTGAAATCCAGCTTCAAATAGCTCGACTCTCGTCCGCTACTCCGTTCGGTTAGTCGGGGTTCTCAACCCCGCCTTCCCCTTTCCCCATATAACCCCATAAACAATGAAAGCAATACAAATCACCCACACACAAGAGCTCAACATCATAGAGCTCCCAGAGTGTCCCGCTCCTGCCGCTGGCGAGGTACTCCTCAAACTCTCCTACGTGAGCTTCTGCGGTTCAGACATCAACACCTTCATGGGTCGCAACACCATGGCTCTCAATCCTGTCATCCCCGGCCATGAGATAGGTGCCATCATCGAAGCCGTAGGAGCCGACGTTCCCTCCAACCTCCGCCCAGGCATGGTCGTCACCTGCAACCCCTACACCAATTGCGGCAACTGCGCCTCTTGCCGCAACGGACGCGTCAACGCCTGCCAACACAATGAAACCCTCGGAGTGCAGCGCGACGGAGCCATGCGCGAGCACATCATCCTCCCCTGGCAGAAGATTATCCCTGCCAGCACACTGACAACCAAGGAAGCAGCCCTCGTCGAGCCCATGAGCGTAGGCTTCCACGCCGTTGACCGCTCACAGGTCACCGACATAGACACCGTCATGGTCATCGGCTGCGGCATGGTAGGCATGGGAGCCATAGTCAGAGCAGCCCTCCGAGGAGCCACAGTCATAGCTGCCGACATTGACGACGACAAACTCGCCCTCGCCAAGGAGATGGGAGCCACACATACCATCAACACCAAGGCAGAAGATGTCCACTCACGCCTGTCAGACATCACCTATAGTTTCGGGCCAGATGTCATCATTGAGGCCGTAGGCAGCGTACCAACCTACCAAATGGCCATCAACGAGGTATCCTTCACAGGACGCGTCACCTGCATAGGATATGCCAAATCGGAAGTCAGCTTCCAAACAAAGTATTTCGTACAAAAAGAGCTTGACATCAGAGGCTCACGCAATGCCAACCCATCAGACTTCAGAGCCGTCATCCGCTACATGGAACGCCACACCTGCCCAGTCGACCGCCTCATAACCAAAATTGTCAAACCCGAAGAAGCACTGGAGACCATGCAGTGGTGGAGCCAAAACCCAGGCAAGGTATTCCGCATTCTTGCAGATTTCAACTGACTATAACATCCTATAGACTATGGAAGGCTTTGTTCAAAAACCCCTTGGACAGACCAAACGTTACGTCCAGACCCTCGACCTCAAAGACGACCCTGCCATGATTGAGGCATACAGACGATGCCACTCCGCAGAACACCATTGGAAGGAAATCCGCGAAGGCATCAAGGCTGTTGGCATACTCGAGATGGAGATATACATCCTCGGCACACGACTCGTCATGATTGTCGACACCCCTCTCGACTTCGACTGGCAAACAGCCATGTCACGCCTCGCCACCCTGCCGCGCCAAGCCGAATGGGAGGCCTTTGTCGCCAAGCTGCAAGGCTGCCCCGAAAACGCCCGAAGCGACGAGAAATGGCACATGATGGACAGAATGTTTTATCTCTATGAGTAGGTGGGGATTAATAGAACCCACCTAATACCAACGTTTTCGTTCAGCCAAATGAGCAGAGCTGAGCTTGCTCGAGCAATGCCATGGCGAGAAAACGTCTGTAATAAAACGAACATAATCTTACATACCCCAAAAAACGACTTATCATGAAGCATTCTCTTTTTCTACTTGCAGCATTAGCATTCTCGCCGCTATATGCGCAAAACTACCCTGTTCCAGTCTTGGAAAACGACGAGCCCATGGCTCAGGGCACCTTCACCCCCGACTGGGAGTCACTCCGCCAATACCAAGTGCCAGAGTGGTTCCGCGACGCCAAGTTTGGCATCTGGGCACACTGGGGCCCACAGTGTGTCGAAGGCTCTGGAGACTGGATGGCGCGCGAGCTCTACATGGAGGGCACCTACAAATACAACTACCACCGCGACCACTACGGCCACCCCTCAGAGTTCGGATTCAAAGACGTGTTGCCTCTCTTCAAAGCCGAGAACTGGACACCCGAAGAACTCGTCAAATTCTACCATGAAGAGTGCGGAGCCCAATACTTCTTTGCCCTTGGCAATCACCACGACAACTTCGACCTATGGGACAGCAAGTATCAGGAGTGGAACTCACAAAACATAGGTCCGCACAAGGACATTCTTGACGGATGGGCCAAGGCAACAAAGAAAGCAGGCATACCCTTCGGCATCTCCTTCCATGCCGACCACGCATGGACATGGTACGAGCCTTCACGTCGCTTCGACCTCAAGGGCGACAAGCGCGGCGTCAAATACGACGGCTGGCTAACTAAGGAAGACGGCTACAAACCCAATCCTGACGGTACAGCCAAATGGTGGAAAGGACTCGACCCACAGAAGCTCTATGCCCAAGACCACGACCTGAGCGACCGCACATGGGACAACGGAGCCATCCACAGTCAGTGGGGATGGGAAAACGGAGCCTGCACACCATCTCAGGAATATGTCACCAACTTCTACAACCGCACTCTCGATGCTATCAACCGCTACAATCCCGACCTCCTCTACTTCGACGTGACAGTCCTCCCGTTCTATCCCGTCAGCGATGCAGGCCTGAAGATAGCCGCCCACATGTACAACCATAGCCAAGCTACACACAAGGGCAAGAACGAAGCCGTCGTCTTTGGCAAGATACTCTCAGACGAACAAAAAGAGGCGCTCGTGTGGGACGTGGAGCGCGGAGCGCCCAACAAGATCAACGAGCGTCCATGGCAATGCTGCAACTGCTTAGGCGACTGGCACTACAACAACGGCACATACCAGCACGGAGGCTACAAGAGCGCAGCCACCGTAGCCAAACTCCTCGTCGACATCGTAAGCAAAAACGGCAACATGCTGCTCTCAGTGCCTCTGCGAGCTGACGGCACACCCGACGAGAAGGAACTCGCCATCATGAAAGAGTTTGGAGCATGGATGAAAATCAACGGAGAGAGCATCTTCAAGACTCGCCCCTGGACAAAGTTTGGCGAAGGCCCTATAGCCGACTCCGACATCAAAATAAACGCCCAAGGATTCAACGACGGCAACTATGCTAAAGCCGACTCACGAGAGA
This sequence comes from Bacteroidaceae bacterium, assembly GCA_016302435.1. Taxonomy (GTDB): domain Bacteria; phylum Bacteroidota; class Bacteroidia; order Bacteroidales; family Bacteroidaceae; genus Minthosoma. The sequence continues at coordinate 298 of JAEDNQ010000061.1, read as the reverse complement.
TACGCTTCAACCAGACAGACAAGTATCTCTATGTCAGCGCACTTGCCTGGCCAGAAGACCACATCGTGCGCATTAAGGCACTTTCAGACGGCTCACCACTCTTCCCTCAGAAGATAAAGACCGTAGAACTCCTCGGTTACGGCAAGGTGCCCTTCACCCGCGATGGTCAACACCTCGTGGTCACACTGCCTGAGAAACTCAACAATATCATGCCAGTGCTTAAGATAAAGAAGTAAAATACTCTTCATAAGTAGGTGTGCAAAATTATTTTTATAATGATTGTATTGATTAGTGATGC
>JAEDNQ010000060.1 GCA_016302435.1 Bacteroidaceae bacterium | reverse complement strand
GGCTGAAGGAGGGTGAGACGCTCGAAATCACGGACAACGACCTTGCCTTTGCAGAGCTTATCGGCGACTACCTCATGTTCATAAGCATCTATCAGTGGGGAAACAAGCTGATGGAGGCTTTGGAAGAGGAGGTAAGCAACTCTACACCAAGGAAGAAGAGTTCAAAACTGGTGGACATGTTTGAACGTTTGCCAAAGACCTTCACTAAGCAGGACTTGATGGCATACTATACAAACGCTGGTGCAATCAATGTCTGCATTTCCAGATTTGTAAAGTCCAATGTGATAAAAAAGATGCCTGATGGCACATACGTGAAATTAGCAGACTCAATCGCTAACATCAGAACATATTAGTATGGCAAAATTCGTTGCAATGACTTTCAGTCAAATGTCGGAGCTGTATTTCCCCCGTGTGACCAGTTCCGCCGCTCGGCGCAAGCTGAGGGATTGGATAAGGAGCAACCATAGCCTTCAGTCTGCCCTCAGAGGGTTGGGCTGGAAGGAGGGGTGCAGGAAGTTGACTCCAAAGATGGTGATGCTGATAATGCAGCATCTCGGAGAGCCGTAGACGCATATGGCGAAACAGAGAAGGATAATATTGCAATTATCATTGCGGGCACCACGAATGGAAAACAATAGAAATGTAATATTCAATGCAAAACGATCCCAAACAGTTATCTCTCCAAGAACTCCTTAACGTACTGATTGGACATGGCACGTTCGGAAGGCTTGAATCCGTGGCCTGCCTTGTCGATGACTTTGAGTGAAGCATTGCTGTATGTTTCTTGGGCACGCTTGGAATAGTCGAGCGGCACTACCTTGTCGTCTGTGCCGTGGACAATGAGCACAGGCCCCTTGTAACGACCAATGGTTTCATACGGCTTCATGTTGCGAATGTCCATCATGAACTTCTTGCCCAGCTTCACGCCCCATATCTCTGACACCTCGGGGATGTCCTCCATGCGAGGATAGCGAGCATTCCAGTTGTCGGGAATGCAGAGTGCTGGATAGATGAGAATGAGGTTGCTGACCAGATTCTTCAGTTCTGATGCGGCAAGTGCTGAGACCAGTCCTCCCTGGCTTTCTCCGCAGAGCACTATCCTGTTCTTGTCAATGTCTTTCTGTCTTCTGAAGTAGCTGACAATCTCTTTCAGTGCTGCCTTCTCGTCGGAGATGGACATCTTCATGGTGTTGTTGTCGCTCTGGCTGTGGATGCTGCCGCAGGGGAAGTCGAAGGTGTAGACGGCATAGCCGAGGTCGTTGAGGGTCTTGAAATAGTCCTTGCCGAAGTGGTGGGTGCCGTTGAATCCGTGGCTGATGATGGCTATGCCGTGTTTGCCCGGAGTGTTGGGGCAGCTGATGATGCCATAGATGCTTTTGCCGTTCTTCTGCTTGATGGTGAGTTCGCGGCAGAGGGTGGGGGCTTCGTCGGTTTCAGCCATTGGTTGGGCGACATCCATCACGCATGACGGGTGGTCATCGTATGGAACATTTTGGGTGAGCATGATTCTCTCCTGCGCTTGGAGGCAGATAGAGATGAAAAGCAAGATGAAAGTGTTTGTTGGCTTCATAGTGTTGATGTTTTAAAAATGAAATATTAGTTAGTTATATGGTTATCAGTGTTTTTGTGGTTTTGTTTATTCTTCTCTATGTATTCTGAAGGAGTGATGCCATACTCTTCTGCAAAGCATCTGGTGAAATAGCTTGCGCTGGCAAATCCGACCATGTACATCACTTCCGACACGCTGAACGACCCTTTGCAAAGCAGCGAGGCAGCCTTCTTCAGACGTTGGTCGCGGATGTAGGCAACAGTGGTCATGCCTGTCATGGCTTTTATGCGCCGGTAGAGTTGTTTGGTGCTTATGCCCGACTTCTCACTCAGCTTGTTCACGTTCAGTTCGGAGTCGTCCATGTTCTCCTCGATGATACGCGTGATGTTGAGCAGAAATTTCTCATCGTCGGAGAGTTCACCCTGGCTGTCGGACTTCTCTATGAGCTGCAGGCGCAGTTGGCATTCGAGATATTCATTGTCGTCGAGCAATTCCTCTTCTTTCTTCTTTGCCTTGGCGAGAAGTGCAGAACGCTCTTGACGTTCTATCTTCAGGCGACGGCGTATCTCGACCAGTCTGTATGTGCCGTAGATGATTGCGGCGAGGAGTATAATGTATATAATATGTGCCAGAGTCGTGTCATACCAGTGGGCTTGGATGGTGAACGTGTAGACGCAGTGGACATGTTCTTCTTCTCCCTCTCTTCTCATCAGGAGCTTGTACTTTCCTGGGGCGAGATTGGTCAAGAGAATATTGGAAGTCTTTATGTTCACTCCTATCCAGTCCGCTGTACCCTCCACCTTGTAGTAGTAGCAGTCGTTGTAGTCGTCGGCAAAATCGAAGTCGGTGACGAAGACCCTCAGTGTCGTGTGGTCTGGAGCGAAAGAAGATGCTCCTTCGAGGATGTCTTGGCGAGACACGTATTCGCCGTTGTTGACTTGGATGTCGGTGACTAAGGGAGCATGCGACTTCATGTGTGCCGAAGCGCTGTCGTTGTTGAACACCACAAACTCGTCCGTCCCGCCCAACAGGAGACATTCTTTGTCGCTGTAGAGAGACAGGTACTTGTCCTTCATTCCCCATCTCCTGATGATGCTTTTGTCTTGTGGGTGAGAGGCATTGCTGCCATTTAGCTTTCTTCTCGTCACGATGTCGAGTGTGCGTTTGTCATAGTCGGGCTTGACGGTGAACGTCTCGTCAAGGGTTGACACCTCCAGCATGCCTTGCTTCGCTTGCCGAATGTCGTATATCCACTCGTATGTGTTCGTGCCGAGTCGGAAGCGCACAAACTGCCGGGTCTCTTCGTCAAGAAGATTTATCCCCATGTCGCCTCCAAGCCAGATACGATGACGCTCATCTTCCGTAATGCAGCGGACTCTGTTGTGTCGAATGGGGTAGTGGACATCATTTACTCTATACCATCTGCACGTCTGTGCGGGCATGCCCAACTGCTCTATGCAGAGCAGTCCATTGCTGCCGCCCATCCAGTACCGCTCTTTCGAGTCGCGGTATATGCAGTACAGCTGGTTGCCGTCCCTATGTCCTGTGATGGATGGCAGGAAGTAATGTTTGCTTATGTTGTTGCTGCGTATGAGCGAGATGCCCGAGTTCGTGCCAATCCAGATGTTGCCGTCTTTGCCGGGAAAGATGCTCCATACCGCATCTCCCGCAATGGAGAAATGAGTGAGAGCGTCGTGCTGCATAGTGCTGACCGTCCCGTCAGATTGCACCATCCACAGGCCTGCATCGCTGCCTACCATCGTGTTTCCCTCCTCGCCCTGGCTGATGCACTTGACGATGGGGATGCTGACTTCATGCACCTTGGCCTTGGCCTCCATGTCCCACAGGATGAGCTTCTCTGCCGTGCCAATCCATATCTTTCGGTTGTCAGAAGCTTTGTGCACACATGTGGCAACGTGGATGCCCCTGATGACATCTTCCATTGTGTGGGAGGTGAGAGAATATCTGCTGACGCTGGAGAGGGTGCCTACGTATAGATCATCGCCTATGCGGTTAAGGCTTACTATCTCTTCTTCTACCAGCGGCGTCTTTCGGCCGTTGCGGTAGACAGATTGGGCTGTGGCGACCCATAGGTCGTCCCCTGTCTTCTCCATGCCCCTGACTGATTCACCTCGTGCGTAGGGAAGATGGGTGGCTTCAAAAGAGGAGAGGTTGAATGACACCAGACCGTTGTTGCACCCGATGACAAGACTGTCTCCGGCGTTGAGGATGCAGTTGAAGCTGCCCAGACGGACTTTGCCAGGCTTCCCATTGGGGAGACCGTCGATGGTGTGTGGCTGTTTGGCGAAGCTGATGTGGCGATGATGAAGATTGTACCCGTCAAAGCTGTACAGCCCGCTCTCTGCCGCGAGCCATATCAACCCGTCGTTGCTCTGGGTGATGGCGCGGACGCATAGGTGGCGAGTCTTGCCCTGGAGGTTGTCAAATTGTATATATTGGTTGGTCTGTGCCACGATGGACGTGCATGTCCACAGGAACAATAATAGCTGTATGTATCGGAACTTGGTCATAAGATTGGGTGCGTGTGTGACTATAGTTTATGGAAATACGTCTTCGTTCTGAAAACGTTGTATAAGCAGGAGATTTTTTCCTCTGTCTTCCTGACTGGCAATATTGTCTTACAAATGTACCTCATTTTTTGAAGATTATAGCCAAATAATACAAATTTTTATCATCAGCCTTCGTTTTTGATAGGATTTGTCCGTTTTGTGCTATGCTTTGACACTTATTAGACATAATTTTGCATGTCGTTTGACGAATTCTGCCCGCACTAATATCTGAGCCTTGAACATTCGAAGCCCCCATGTATGCCGTGATGTTGAAGCAACAATTCAAACTATTTATAAACTTATACTAACTCAATCCAACCAAATGAAAAAAGCTTTATTTACTTGCCTTGCGCTGACAACATCGCTTGTCGCGTCGGCTCAGTGGACAGCCCCTACAGTTGGCAACATCACTGAGCTCACCCCTGGTGACACACTCTATCTCTACAATGTGGGAGCTAAGCTCTTCCTCACTCAGGGAAACAATTACGGCACTCAAGCCTCTGTGGCAGAAGAAGGCCTAAAGATTGTCGTGGACAAATATATCCCCACAACACAAGATACTGAGACGGAAGAGGTCATCGAGGGCGAATGGGATGGTAAGACATACACCATTCAGGATTATCGCCCCATCCAGCAGAAATGGTACTACATGTTCATAGATTCTGATGACTTCGGTTTCAATGCCTATGGTGGCTGTTTCATGGATCGTTCCTCGCAGGAAAACTACTTCTGGGAGTTTGAAGGACAGGAAGACGGCTCTTATCGCATCCACGGAGCTGACTTGAACCCTAAGTTCAATCTGGCTAACTACCCAAACTGCTACCTCGGAGTGGTCAGCGTGGACGGGAACACCAACACTTGCGTGTTTCCGCTCATTGACCTTAACGAACCTTTGGAGGAGTGCCAGTATTACATGAACTGGATATTCGTCTCTCAGGTAGAGTATAGCGAGTACACCGAGAAACTCACTCTCTACAATGCAGCCCAGGCACTCAAGGCTTCCATCGACGAACTCATCTCGCGCGGCATAGACGTGGCAGCATTAAGGGCTGTATACGACAATGCCTCGTCCACTCTCGAAGAGTTGACCGAAGCACAGTCAACAGCTAATCAGCTCATAGCGCAGGACGATGAGAAGAACGTTACGCCCGACAATCCGAAAGACTTCAGCGGCAGCATCCTCAATGCCGACTTCTCTGACGGGGTGGCTCACTGGACTAATACGGGTACGGCCAAGACGTTTGAGGCCAACGGCTGGGTGCCAACGACGGTAGAAGAGGTCATGGTCGCTCCTGCCCTCAACCTTTGGGGGGCTAACCAATACATCAATGTGGAGCAGACTGTGGTGGACATTCCTAACGGCATATACAAGTTATCTTGCGGTGTCTATTCGCAGGCTAATGGACCTTTCATCTTTGCCAACGACGCAAAGAGCAGTGTCACCACTGGCGGTCCTGCCGAGTATAGCGTGCTCACCTATGTGCAGGACAATAGCATACGCATCGGCGTTGGATTCCCTGCCGAGGGCACTCAGTGGGTCATGGCGGACTGCTTCCGCCTGAAGTATTTTGGCAATGGCTTCGAAGCCTACAAGATGTGGATAGACGAGACTCTTGCCTCCTCTGCCACTTATGACGAGACCACTCCTTGCACCAAGGCACTCTATATGGCTTATAGCGAGAAGCTATCCGCCCTTCTGGCAGCTACAGACCAGGAGGCAATAGTGTCTATCCTGCCCGAATATCTGACTCTCGCTGACAGCATGAAGGTCAATGTTGCCGCTTACAGCTCCTACAACACACTCGTTGATGAAGCTTTGCAGATGTCAGAAAGCGAGTCATACGCAGGTGAAGACTTTGACATGCTTTGCGACTACGTGACCTTGGAAACTGCCCCGGATGACGTATTCCCCAATGGTTCGGCTCAATATATATTGACCAACGGATTGCTGACCGCAGAAGAGATTCAGGCCGAAACAGCATATCTTGATTCGCTCATGAAAGCTGCCGTGACTAATGGCATAGCTCCGGGAGCGAACTCTACGGCGATGCTGGTGAATCCAAATTTTGACAATGCGTTTGAGGGATGGACATACAACAAGAAGCTTGGAGTTCCTTCTCCTGGAGGCATGGAGACCAACCCTAACGTGGAACGCTGGAATCAGAACTTTGATTTCTATCAGACTGTAAAACTCCCCAATGGAGTCTATCGTGTTGACGCTCAAGCCTTCTACCGCACAGCTGGAAACGCCGTGGCCGATACTGAATATACCTCTGGAGAAGCTGAGGTGCTAACCTTCCTCTATGCCAACACTAACGAAGTGGCTGTGAAGAATATCTATGAAGAGGCTCAAGAGCGTGGCTTCTACAAAGAAGACAACGCTTACGCCATGGCCGACGGAGTGCATGAAGTGCCTAACTCAATGAAGACAGCCTCAGAGGCTTTCACTGCTGGACTTTACGAGAACTCTGTGACAGGCGTGGTGAGCAACGGCACTCTCAGACTTGGCATACGCTCTCTCTCTGCAAGCGCTACTGACCGATGGTCTATCTGGGACAACTTCCGCATCACCTTCCTCGGATTCGATGCTGCCATCATCTATGACTGCTATGTGAAGACACGAGCAGAGGCAGAAGAGATGCTCAACGAAGAGTTGACCGAAGAACTGAAGGCTGCCCTCCTTAGTGCCCTCGACATGGAAGTCGTTGAGTCAGACGGACGCGCCACACTCGCTGCCATCGGCACACTCCGCGATGCTATTGACGCTGCTTCAAGCTATGTCACAGGTGTCAGCGCTCCTCTTGGTGGTGCTTCCTCAGTAGGCTCAGAAGCCATCTACTCTCTCAACGGACAAAAGGCTTCTTCTCTCCGCAAGGGTATGAACATCATCCGCCTTTCAAACGGCAATGTCAGAAAGATCTTTGTCAAGTAAGGTGGGAATTTATTGAACCCACCATAAGGCACATTCGAAAATCGGAAATGTAATTGTTATAACCTACCACAAATACATATATGCGAAATCTTTCAACATTTCTGCTGCTTGCGCTGCTCCTCAACGCAGCGCCTATAGCGGCTCAACAGAAGACCATCACAAACGATACCTTCTGGAAGACCACATCAGGAAGTTACATCTTTAGTCAGGGAGGCGGAATATTCCGCTTCCCTGATTCTAAGGGTGTGGAACATTACTACTGGTATGGTGTGAAATACCAGGAGGCCATGACGTATTGTCCAAAGGGTATCAATCCCAGCAAGAGCAACTTGACCAACTTTGTCTCTGTCACGTGCTACCAGAGCGACGACCTCGTCAACTGGAAGTTTGTCAAAGACGTGATGACGACATCGACCTTCAATGGGCACGACTGGGCATGGTGGGTTGGACGCCTTGGTGTGGCATACGTGGCTGAGGCTAAGAAATATGCCCTCTTCGTTCAGTACAACGACAAGGTGGGAGTGTTCACCTCGTCTTCGCCCACAGGCTCTTTCGTCTACCATCAGCAGATAGACATGACGGCCATGACAGGAAAGTCCAATACGGGCGACCAGACGGTCTTCACTGACGACGACGGTCAGTCTTATCTCTGTTACTCCTACGGAAGCGGACGCTCCAAGATATATATATCCAAGATTGGAGTGTGCTCCGACGGCAAGATTGGTCTCCTTGACTGCAACCAGATATACAAGGGGAGCGGACGAGAGGGCGACTGCATGTTCAAGTACAAGGGCAAATACTATGTGTGCGCATCTGACCTCTACGGATGGAATGCCTCCAATGTCTACTACCTCGAGTCAAACAGCATCTATGGCCCTTATACCCCCACCAACAACATGCAGAAGATGCCTGGAGCCGACATGGACTTCGGCCATGTGACCCAAACAGGCTTCTTCTATACAGTTAAGGGCACAAAGGAAGAGACCGTGATATACTGCGGCGACAGATGGTCGGGCTTTGCAGGCAATGGTTACGGATTTAACCAGTGGTGTCCTATAACGTTCGAAAATGGCAAACCCTATTTCCACTCTCTCAGCCAGTGGAGTATAGACAGCGAGACAGGGGAGTGGGCAGTCGGAGCAGACAACAACTACATAAAGAATGGCAGCTTTGAAGCTGACCGTGTAAACATACCAAGTGCCAACAAACCCTCGCAGACTTATCTGAAGGGATGGTCGTCAGCTGTCATCAAGGGTAATGCCATTGCCATCGGAGCTGCTGACTCTCCTCAGCTCAACGAAAAGAACTCTTCTACCGACCGTCAGAAGGTGCAGGGTAACCATTGCCTCAATCTCTACGACAAAGTGGCGTATGTCCGCAAGACCTATCAGAAGATTGGCTCTACCACGCGTGTGCCTCTCCTTGACGGCACTTACACTATGAAGTGCTGGGTGAAGAGCGGCTCTGACTTCAATGAGCTGTATATGTATGCCACGTCGGACGCTGAAACCTACAAGGCTGACATCTCGTATAATGACGGCCAGTGGCATGAGATAACTCTCAATGGCATCATTGTCAAGGGGGGGCAGTTGGAGGTTGGTTTTTATTGCGATGGAGCAGCTGGCTGCTGGGCTCGTATAGACGATGTCACACTGGTGCGCATTGCTGACCTCTCCTCTTCCGTGTCGTCCATGCCTGCCTCACAGCAGAGCGTGCGCCAGCCATTTTTCAGTGCCACAGGTGCTGCATCTTCAATGCCTCATAGTGGATTGAACATAGTGCGTGTGGTAGAAAACGGGGTGACGAAGACCAAAAAGTTTTGGAACTGACTCGACACGTGCAATCCGATGTGTTTGCGAATATGCTTTTCCAATAAGATATGCCGCTCCGTGCCCCACCATCCATTCCCACCCGTCCAAAACCACTCATACAAAAAGCAGACGTTCCCGTCAAGGAGCGTCTGCCTTTGTTGTGTATATATATTATATGTGTATATACAGTATGTAGATAACTATGAGTCAGTGTGTGCTGTCTATTAATACCATACTACGCTGCGGTCACTAACGTACTCACGGAACTTGGGATACTTGCTGTATATGCTCTGTCCCTCATTGGTCCATTCGTAGCGGCGCTCCACGCAAATCTTCTCAGGTGCTTTGCCTGTGAGAGTGTGGAGCTCGATGTCGTTAACAACTACACTGATGTCATCGAGCGTGTATGTCTTGTTCCCATCAATAGTATTGTCTACCACAACAGTGAAGAACACTGGGTCCTTTGTCATCTTGTCCATGCCGCCAAGGTTTACCACCGTCTTTTCAGGCACACCAAAGAGAGCATGCACTTCCTGGCCCTGAATGTAGAGAGGCATTGTGCCACCAGCTGCGAGGAGCTTGATGTCCGCCTTTACCTTTCCTTCATCATTATATACTACAGCGTCGAAGACCACATCGTTGAAGTCGAAGTCGCCAATCTCTAAGTCCTCGGCAATGATACGCTTCGTGCCCTTCTTGAATCCTTCTGTCACCTTCACAATCCAGTCGCTGTAGTAGCCGTCGCCTTGGAGGTCGATGCCTGCTTCATCTTTCTTGGTGCGGTAGTCAAAGCCGACGAAGTACATGCCTGACACGCTTTCGTCTATCATGTCGCCAGGTATGACGACATAAGAGTCTGTGTAGGCGCTGCCGTATGAATCGTGGAAACCGAAGCCGCCCTTGGTTGGGCAGTCCAACATGAGGGTTATCATGTCTGGCTCTGTCGTGTAGTCGTTTTGCTGCACTTCAGTTGGATGGCCGCCGTTGTATGTTCCGGCATTGAAGTCGTTGATGTGCTCTGTTGGATTGTTCGTGGCAAAGAGCAAGTTCATCTGATCAGAGCCTATGATGGTATGTGTGGCACCATTCTTGTCGATAGTTGTGTATACCTCCTTGCAGTCTTCTGCAGCACCGCTCAGGTTTGTGTTGCCCTTGTACACCTGCTGGCAGAAGAAGTTTTTCCACACTACAGTTACGCCCTTGGGGTTCTTGTGAGTCTGGAACCATTTGCGCACTACGTCCTTCTGCTCGTCAGTCAGCGGAGCAGGAGTCTCGTAGTATGTGCCATACTGGTTTCTGTTTGTGAAGACGCCACGTGTTGCAGTGGCTGGAGTGCCATCAGCATTGTAGGTGAGGAGTTCTTTCTTCTCGAAGCCCCAGTCGTTGTTTGGGTCGGGCTGTCCGAAGGCAGAGACGAAAGCGAGTGCGTAGCTCTCTTGCTTCGGATCGAGGGGGTTGTCCATTTCGACATCTGTGTCATTGCTTGAGCAAGACATCATCAGACCTGCTGCTGCAATAGCAAGCATGCCCTTTGTGTAGGTTTTCAATTTCATAATGTTTGTTTTTTTGAGAATGTAATAGAATTTGTAACTTAGAAATTGTGTCTGTACTTTTGTCTGTCAATCTGACTTGTGTTGAACAATATCAGAGAATAGATGTAAATAAGATATAGTAATGAGTAATTTTGTCTTTTACGAGTGCAAAATTATGGTAAATATCTGAAATGACAAAACAAAATGAGAAAAAAAACTGATTTTGGTGTGATATTTTGTTGTTTTTGCTACAAAAAGCCTGTCTTTGGTGTCACATCATCCTTTTCAGCCGCTCCAGTCCTTGCGCGACAGTCGGATGAGGAAGGCAATGCCTCTCCAGCATAGTTCGATGCACATGGCAAGCCATATACCCTCTAACCCCATGGTTGGCACGAGGAGTATGGACAGCGAGAGGCGGATTATCCAGATGCTGCCGAGATTCATCAGACTTGGCACGAGCGTCTTGCCCGCACCCACAAAGACTCCATAGGCCACTATGCTGGCAGCGTACAGCGGTTCTGCCCATGCCTCTATGCGCAGGATGGACGTGCCGAGACTTATGACATCGGCGTCGGTGGTGATGAGTCCCATCATCTCGGGAGCGAAGACTGCCATGAGGATGCCCATGACGGTCAAGATGCCCATGCCGAGCCCCACTGATATCCACGCGAAGCTGCGCATCAGGTCTTGGCGCTTCGCTCCGTGGCTCTGTCCCACGAGCGTGGTGGCAGCCTCCGCCATGCCAAAGCCTGGCATGTAGCACAGGCTCTCTATGTTGATGCCAAATGTGTTGGCAGCTATGGCCACAGCTCCGAGAGGGGCAATGATGGAAGTGATGGCTATCTGCGCGCCGCACATTACGCCCTTCTCAAGGCTGATGGGCGAGGCTATCCTTATGGCTCTCTCCAAGGTGACACGCGTAGGTCTGTATAGCCTCAGAGCATGAAGGTGGGAGGGCTGCATGTCGAGGGCAAAGCGCAGCTGTCTGTCTCTGCCCACGAGGTAGGAGAGCATGAGGCACATCGTGATGGCGTATGCCAAGAACGTGCCGTAGGCTGCACCCCTTATGCCCATGTCGAGGGCAAAGATGAAGACATAGTTGAAGACGATGTCTAACAGACACATCATGGCACTGAGCAGACTCGGTACCTTCACATTGCCGCTGCACCTCATACTGCCTGCTGCCAGCACGTTGAGCAGCAGTATGGGCAGGGCGAGAGCCACGATGGTGAAATATTCCGCCGCGCCCTCTCTTATCGAAGGCGAAGCGCCTAACCAGGAGGGCAGGGAAGGGGCTATGGCGACACCGATGGCAGAGAGGGTCACTGAGAAGAGCAGGCCTGCTGCTATGCCTTGTCTTATGACATGGCGCGCCCCAGCCAAATCTTCTGCTCCCACCTTGTGAGCCACCTGAACCGAAAAGCCCGACGCAAAGGCCGTGCACAGTCCGCCGAAGAGCCAGATGGAGGTGGACACAAGTCCCACCATGGCTGACTCCCGGGTGCCGAGGTGGCCGAGCATGGCTGCGTCTATTATCTGCATCGCCACAGAAGATAGCTGGGCTACCATGGCGGGCAGACTCAGAAGGATGGTGAGGCGGAGCTTCTCGCTGAGCGTCATGTTGCGAGCTCCCCTCCTGACCATTGCGAGCAGTTCGTCTTTGGTGGATGTCATCGGGTAGTGTTTTTAGGGGCTATAGATTCTATAGCTTCTATAGTTTTTATTAGTTCTATAGTTGCTATAGTTTCTATAACCCCCTTTTCAGTTCATTTGTTTTTTACTTTA
>JAEDNQ010000059.1 GCA_016302435.1 Bacteroidaceae bacterium | reverse complement strand
GGCGAGATTGTACCAGGTGACTCAATTGGCGAGATTGTACCAGGTGACTCAATTGTCGAGATTGAGGGGTATTTCGTTGTGGAGTCCTTCGATGATTGGACATCTGACAACCATAACGATGGCTCAACATCAACCAACGAGTGGAAGATCAACGCTGAAGGTCAGGACAAGATTGCTTTTGACTATGCAGTAAGCAGCGAAAGCGGATGTGACTGGCTCACTGTCGTCCTCATTAGTCCTTCAGGACAGAACACACAGCTTGTTCGAGAATCAGGTCAGATAGCATCTCATATAGAATGTGAACTTACAGAAGTGGGTGAATACACTCTTACTGCATCGTACTCTAAGGACGGTTCTGTCAATAATGGTACAGACACAGGATCAATCACTTCCTTCAACCATCTGATGTCTGACCCTGTTTCTCCAGCTAAGGAGTATCTTGCCACAATAGAAACATCATTCCCCGCTCTTGCAGCTGAACTGTCAACAGCCATTGAAGCAGCAGTGGAGGAGAACAAGGTAGAAGCGTACAAGGAACTCGCTTCTGTCTTGGCTCAAGTGCGCGCTGCAGTCAACATCTATCCAAGACTCACTGACCTCATTGAGCAGGCAAACGCTCTCATCGAGACTCTCCCAGAGGAAGTGCCTGAACTTGTTGAAGCGATCGCACAAGCATCTGACATCAATCCTGAGACTTCTGCAAGCGCTGACTATATGCCAGCTTACGAGGCTCTGAACTCTCAGGTGAGATTGGCAAGCGCATCTGTAGTGCCTATGGACGAATGGGCGTTCAACACCAATCAAGAGTATACTGTTGATGGACTGAGATACTATATCGACACAGAGCATGGCATCGCGCAATTCAATGGTATATACGGAACATGGAATGATTCTGAATTCGAGCTCCCCTCTGTCATAACAGTCGATGGCGAAGCCTATGCTGTTGTGTCAATGGAGAACAGATATCAGGATGGTCAAGATAACATTACCAGTGTGGTACTGCCTCTGTCTCTCAGGAGGATTGGTCAGTATGCATTCAGCTATTTCAGATCTCTGACTTCATTGGACATACCAGCCAATGTGGAAGTGTTTGGCTCACAAGTGTTCTACGGCTGCGACAACGAGAACATTAACATAAGCATAAAAATGAATCCCATCACGCCTCCTGCGTTAGAAGGTGATTTGGGTGGATACTCAAAGAAAAAGATTATCGTTCCTGATGGCACATTGCACGCTTATCGTCTCGCCAACGATTGGAGTAACTGTGTCTTAGTTTCAGAGAATCCTGTGACAGTGACTGTCGATGTGGCAGACCCAGGCGAACTCGGCCGACTTGTACTTGATGAGGCTGGTTATCTCCAAGAGGTCAACAAACTTGTCGTTAGTGGTGAACTGAACAACGATGACTGGACAAACATCAAGAATATGACCAACCTCGTGGCCATTGACATGAGCGGACTGAAGAACACTTCTATTCCAAGCTCACAGTTCTATGGCAAATGGGCTATGGATGAGGCAGTAATCTCTGGCAAGTGTGCCACTATTGGAGATTATGCGTTCTACCAGACAGGTCTTAAAGAAGTCGTCATTCCAGAGGGTGTAGAGACCATTGGTTATGAAGCTTTCTATCAGTGTGATAAAGCAGCTACGCTGACATTGCCATCAACTCTCAAATCAATCGGTGGTGAAACATTCCGCAAGATGTCAAAAATTGAAGCTGTCGAAATTCCTAACTCAGTGACATCTGTAGGAACCTACGCATTCGAAGGCTGCTCATCTCTTAGGGATGTGAAACTCTCTGAGTCTATGACTATTATAAATGACTACATGTTGCGCGGTACTGCTATCGAAAGAATAGACATCCCAGAGTCTGTTACAGAAATTAAGAATAGTGCTTTTGCAAATTGCGCTTCTCTCGACTCTGTAGTGTGTCCCTCTTCTCTAAAATATATTCGCAATTCTGCATTCTATGGATGTTCTTCACTGAAGAGCATCGAGATGAATGAGGGCTTAACTACCATTGAAGAATATGCTTTCCAAAATTGCAAGGCTCTCACTGAAATTATCCTCCCCAGCTCGCTGACAAGCTGTAAAGGTTATTCATTCAATGGATGCAGCAACCTCAAGAAGATTTATGCTCGATCTATCATTCCTGCTACAACAAAAGGTTCTTGCCCATTGTCTGGCGTATCTCTCAATGACGTTGTCCTTTACGTCCCATCTTGGAGCGTTCAGGAGTATCAGTTGGCAGACGGATGGAACCAGTTCATGACTGTCGAGACTCACGACTTCATGCCTGAGAATATCTATATAAACAAGGACTTTGTCTTTGCTCTACGTGACACACTTGCAGCAGACTATCGTCCTAACATCGCTCTTCAGTGGTCATCAACGCAGAGCGAAGATGCATACGGCAACACGAACTACGAGAAAGGTAACCTTACCATCAACAGCCGCAGTAAGCTTCCTGTTAACGATTTCTCACTCTACGTGTCACCATACGAGAAGTACTACGAAGACTATAGGGTAATAAATAACTCATACTCATGGAATTCTAGTGGTAGACAGTATTCTTCAACTTCCCTCATCGTCAATGGTGAGATGCGTGCAGAGAACGTCACTCTCAACCTCCTTGCTCGCCGCAGCAGATGGCAGTTCGTCAGCTTCCCATTCGATGTGCAGATGAGCGACATTGTGCCTATGGATTCCATCACACAGTGGGTTATCCGCGAATACTCAGGTGAGAACCGTGCCAACAATAAGCTCGACTCCACTTGGGTCAACGTGGCAAGCGACGCTACGCTCTCAGCAGGCAAGGGCTATATCCTCCACTGCTACAATCCAAACAGCGAACTCGTTCAGTTCACCGTGTCACCTCTCCGTGAGAGTGTCAACCGTCAGGCCATCTTCATCTCTACAGACCGCTCTGTCGCCCTCGAAGAGAACCTCAGCGAGTTTGAGCACAACCGTTCTTGGAATCTCATTGGCAACCCATACCCATCTTACTACGACTCTCGATTCCTCGACTTCGATGCTCCTATCACCGTGTGGAACACCTACGAGAACAACTACCGCGCATACAGTCCTGTTGATGATGCCTATATCCTCAGCCCAGGAGAAGCATTCTTCGTGCAGCGTCCTGTAGAGCAGGAAGCTATCGCCTTCGACAAGACTGGCAGACAAACACACACTTACGCTCGCATCTTAGAAGAAGAGCCAGCAGCAGCATCTGCTCGCCGCATGGCAGCAGCTGCTCGCAGCCAGCGTCTCGTCATCAACCTCAACCTCAACGGAGAGAATGTCTCTGACCGTACACGTGTCGTCCTCAACGATGCAGCCTCTATGGACTATGAGCTCAGCCGCGACGCAAGCAAGTTCATGAGCATCGACACAGACGTGCCACAGTTCTTCTCTATCTACAACGGTGTGCGCTACGCTATCAACGAGCGTCCAGTAGCTGACGGAGAAGTTACACTTGGCGTCATCGTGAAGAAGGCTGGTGTATACACCATCACTATCCCTGAGGATGACATGAACGAGTACGAGATCGTTGACCTTCTCATGAACACCACTTCTGTTCTCCGTGCTGACAAGCCATTCGAGTTCACTGCTGAATCAGGCGACATGGAGAGCCGCTTCATCCTCCGCAGCATATCTGGTGGCGACGCTACAGGTGTAGACGCTATTGCTGAAGGTGAAGACGAGGATAACGCTCCTGCTTTCAACGTGGCTGGACAGGCTGTAAACAAGAAGGTGGCTGATGGCATAATCGTCACTCAGAAGCGTAAAGTAATCAAGTAAGGGACAAGCAAGTTCCTTGCGGGATGAAAACTACTAAGAGAAACTCAAACGTGTAACCATACGTGGGGGCTGGTGAAGGCCGGGACTTCACTCTTGAATAGCCCATGGATGCTTCTCGCAGCCCCCACCTTAAAACATCGACACAATGAGAAAAGCTTTATATATATTAATAATGTGGTTGGCGCATCTGACTGTCTTCGGACAGACCGACGGCTACGACCCTTCCAATCCGCCAAATCCGAGCCTGCCCGAAAAGGATACTACTAAGTACTATGCTTTGACGGTCAAGAGCGTGCCCGAAGGCATCGGCAGCTTCAATACGCTTGGCGGCAACTATGCTGAGGGTGCCAGCGTCTATCTCTATGCTTATAGTCAAGACAACTGTAAATTCGTGCGATGGATAGACGAAGAGGGCAACACGCTCTCCACCAACTATCATCTGTACTACACCATGCCAGCACGAGACGCTGTTGTCAAAGCTGTGTATGAGTACAATCCTGCGAGCCCTGGCAACCCTGAGGTGCCTCATCTGACTCCTCCTCGCCAACTCAACCTTGTGGCTAAGCCAGCAGCCGGTGGCTATTTCAATGTCAGTGGTGGTTCGGTCACTGTCAACGAAGGTGACAGCTATTCTGTCTATGCCTATACCAATCCTGATTTCGTCTTCCTCCGCTGGGAGAACGAGGACGGAGAGAAGGTCAGCGACAACTATTGGTATGAAGCTACCATGGGCGATAAGAACGTGACCTACTATGCCATCTTTGACTATCGCCCATCTAACCCAGGCAACCCAGGAAGCAACTCTTGGGACGCTAAGGAAGGCGAACTTATCATCGATGACTTCCAATCAGGTAATGCCTACAGTGCTGCTTATGACCTGTTGGACAAGAAAGGTGCGAACAGTGATGATGTCCTCAGCATCGTCATGGCAGGAAAAGCCAACAACAGTGATGCCAGCATAGCCAACAACTTCAGCAACTGTGCCAGCCTTGACCTTACACGCACTTCAGGCATCACTACTTTGCCTTACAGGTGCTACAGCGGCAACAGCAAGCTCACACAGGTCTATCTGCCTGCATCCTTGCAGTCGATAAATAACTATGCCTTCAACAACTGCACAGCGCTCAACACATTGGTGTGCCTCGCTGTCATGCCGCCTACGGTAGGAAGGAACGTCTTTGCTGGCATACCAGAGGGACTCACTGTTTATGTGCCAGAAAAATCCATCGAACTCTATGAGGCAGCCAATGGATGGAAGGACTTCATCATCCTCCCATACAAGGGCAACGTCCACAGTCTCGAAGTGACACTGCCTGATGAGTGCCGTGACGGTCGCTACAAGAACATGTCCATCGAACTCATCAATGTCAAGAGCGGACAGAAGTATAAGTATGTTGTCACAGACCGTCTCAACTACATCTACAGCGGTCTTCTGAAGAACACTACCTACAATGCTTATCTGAAGAACCTCTCAGGTGCTGTGCTCGCGCAGATTGACTCTGTGGAGATTCAGGACGACGACGTGTCTGTGGCTTTCGCCGACATCAAGTCTGTACATAATGTCACTGTGCAGTACGTTCAGCCTGACGGCACAGACTGCACAAGCAGCATGGACATACGCTGGACAAACGAAGCAGGCACTCACATGGCCATGGGCAATATGATTACTGGTCAGGTGGAGGGAAGCGTAGTGGGCATATCTGCCACTCTTCCTCAGACGATGGCTCTCCAGTATGTTCAGCCTTCTGACACTACTTACACCGTTGTGGCAGAGGACAACAATGTGGTTGTCAACCTTGCTGCCATCCCACGCACAGTGGTCAGCGGTAAGGTGATAGACAAGACGACAGACCTGCCTATTCCTGGTGTCATCGTCACCTTCTCTCAGACACTCAATGGACGTTACTCAAAGGCTACTCTCGCTCGCACTAACGCAAGAGGCGAGTACACAGCAGAGATATTCTCAGCGCCTACATCTGTCACCTACTCTTCAGCGGAGTATGTCAGCCAAAACATCAGTATGGCTGAAGCTGACCTCGCTGAGGCTGAAGTAGCTCTTGAGGACATGATGCTCAAGCCTATCACTGGTGCGAAGGTCATGCTCGATATCTCCTATACTCTGAGTGCTGTCAAGGGTGAGACACCTGAGGTGCAGTCAACTTATGAGGACTACAACAACATAGCTTACAGCATCTACAACGTCACTCAGCAGCGTGCCATAAGCCTTTTCAGCGTGCAGTTCCCCAACATAGTCCTCCTCGAGGAAGTCAATGAAGATGATGTCATCTCCGTGACAGCTTCCAGCAAAAAGGACATGTTTGAGACTGTGACAGGCGAAGGCAAGGTGAATGCTCGCAACGAGATTCCGGTGGCAATAAATATCGTTGAGCGCGGAGCCATCAATGTGGGTTACTCCATGACGGAAAACCGTGGAGTGGTGACTATGCTCTACGATGAGACAGGTTACCTCGTCTCCAAGAACGTCTACGACAGCCGCGAAGTGTCATTCACCAATCTCAAGTATGGACGCTATATCGTGCTGACAATGGGTAAGAGTGACTTCTTCAACGACATCAACTCTCTTGCAGGTTTTGCAGAGGCAGGTCTCGCAGAAGGCACTGACTATGTCAAGACAAACGTGGAGGTTAAGGACGGACTGGTCAGCGTGGTGAAGCATGCCGTCGTGCCATTCTTCGACGAGAGCAAGCTCTACTATACGGGCGACAACACCAACTTCAGCTCCAACAAGTCTGTCGTCGTTGCAGGAAACTATATCACGCTTACAGCCAACATCGACTTCAAGCCTCTCTATGCGTCAAACATCAGCAACGTGAAGCTCCTTGTCGACCTGCCTCAGAGCATGTCTGTTGTCAATGGTTCAATGATGGTTGGCAATGACATAGCAGTGTACGATGTTACTGACGGACGTGTCAGTGTAGACCTCAACGCTGCTGACCTCAAGCGCACACGTTTCTGTGTCGTTCCAACAGAAGGAGGCTCATTCGCTCCGACCGCCTTCGTCCAGTTCACTATCAACGGTCAGACCAAGGTGCAGCCTATTGGCTCAGCTCCGGTAGAGGTTAAGTCACTCTCATTTGAGGTGCCCTCATCCTCATCCACTGCCAAGTTCTATGTCAGCGGAGCTGCTCCTGCCAAGTCTGAAATAGAGGTCTTCAATGGCCAGATAATGGTGGGCAAGACTTCTGCTCTCGCCAACGGTCTCTGGAACGCTGAGTGCGAACTCTTCGAACCAAAGAGCTTTGAGAAGTACGACCTCTATGCTCGTGCTGTCACACCACAGGGTGTGGAACTCCTCACCGAGACAAAGAGCATGGTCTACAACCCTTATACTGTGCGCGTCAAGAATGTCAAGATGGTCAATGTGACTTACAACGAGCAGGTTGTGATGTTTGACTTCGAAAGACCATCATACACTCACAAGTACTATACGTTCGTTCCTTCTTATCCTACTTTCACATTCCTTGCCGATATAGAGTCTGACAAGTCAGTCATCAACCGCGTCATCATCAATGTCTACACAAGCAGCAAGACTATCGTACGTCTGCCTGCTAAGTATGACAGCAAACTCAACCGTTGGGTGGCATCAGCTGACTTCCACTCATCAAGTCTCCCTGTCAACGTGTCTGTGACTGTTGACAGCCACGACTTTGATCCTGCAGACTCCGACTGCTACTTCAGCATCATTGGAGATATGCTCGACGAAATCGATGTGGTGCCAACCGACAAAGAAAATGTCGATGAAATCTATGACAAAGATGGCAATTTCGTCTGCGAAATAGAGGAGAAAGAGGAAGAGGGTACGCTCGACGACGCTAAGGACAAGCTCCAGGCTGATGGCGATGAGATTGCTGCCGAGAGAGACAGTGACGTAGTCGCTATTAACAAGGACAAGGATAAGGTTGTCATCATCATCAGAATTGATGACCGACGCTACCGCACTATCACTGTTCGACTGAAGACAGAGATTCATGAGTACTCTCTTATCCAGGAAATCTTTGAGCGCATCACGGGTTCTTGGAAAAAGAAGGTGGACGACATCGTCAAGTGTGACGAGAATGCTATCTATCACATCTATGATGAGGGTTACTACAACATAGAGCGTTACTCCTACCTCGCCATCACCGAAATCATAGTTAAGAAGTACTATGAGTACCTTATCGACAATAGGTTGGTGAACTCATACTTTGAACAGATCATAACTACTATAACTTACTACTTCGAGCACCTGACACTTGAGAAAGTCAAGACAGGTACCACGTATGTCAAGGAGTACTTCGACTGCTCTCCAGACCCAGACCCAGATCCCGTTATCGACGGCGACTCAAAGTACAGCATCGACCCATCTGGTTATGTGTACGAGGCTGTAGAGAGCAACCGCCTGCCGGGTGTCACCGCTTCTGTATACTATAAAGAATATGTGGAAGACATATATGGTGACCTCCAGGAAAACATCGTTCTTTGGAATGCTGAAGAATATGCTCAGGAGAATCCTCTCTTCACAGACGAGAACGGTATGTACCAGTGGGATGTGCCAAATGGTCTGTGGCAGGTTAAGCTTGAGTTGGAAGGATATCAGACTGCTTACTCTGAGTGGCTTCCTGTTCCTCCACCACAGCTCGACATCAACATCGGCATGGTTCAGAACTCACAGCCAGAAGTGAAGGCTGCTAAGGCTTATGACAACGAAGTGACCTTCGAGTTTGACAAGTACATGAAGCCTGAACTCCTCACTGCCGACAATATCTCTCTGAAGCTCAAGACTGGCGAGACAGAGACTCTGTGCAGCGACCTTACTGTCGAACTGACAGACCTCGAAGCAGTGTCAGAAGATGATCCTACACAGTACGCCTCTAAGGTGTCTGTTAAGACAACGGCTGACCTTGGACTTGCTAATGAAGTATACCTCATCGTCAGCAGCCGCGTACAGAGCTATGCCGGCATCACAATGGCTGGCGACTTCGCTCAGCGTCTCGACGTGGAGAAGAGAGTTCGCTCTATCGAGGTGTCAGACAACATCAACGTAGGTTACGATCAGTCTCAGTCAGTCCTCATCGGTGCTCTCCCTGCAGAGGCGTCAAAGGGCAAGACTCTCGTCATCAAGCCTGTCTCTTCTATGATAGCTTCCGTATCTGCTGATGGTTCAACAACCAACGAGGCAGGACAGACACTCGTCACTCTCGATGAGAATGGTCAGGCCACCATCAACGTCAACGGTGAGCTTCTCGGTACTACAGCTCTCACCTTCAGCGTGGCAGATGCCGATGTGACAAAGCAGACCGTGGTCAACGTCATGGATCCAGCCAAGCTCGCTCAGGTAAAGGAACCTGTAGCCTCACGTGTAAGCGGTTCTACTGTATACCGCGGACAGACTGTCACTCTCTCTTGTGAGACTGAGGGCGCATCGCTCTACTACACTCTCGACGGCTCAGACCCAACAGATGAAGCTCTGCGCATCAAGTACGATGGTCGTCCTATCGCCATCTACGATGCAATAGACATCAAGGTTCAGGCTGTAGGTGCCAACGGCAGCAAGAGTGAAGTCAAGGAATTCAGCTACACCATCAAGCAAACATCAATGAACATTGCTCTTGCTGAGGGTTGGAACTGGACATCACACAACCAGGCCAGTGACCTGGAGGCTTCACAGCTCCAGACTGAAGCCATCAACCGTGTCGTAAGCTTCAACGCAGAAATGGTCAAAGACCCAGTGCTCGGCTATGTTGGCGACATCACCTCTGTCAAGGCTGAGGAGGCAGTGAAGGTTGAGGCTGCAGCTGAAACTTCTGTTCTTCTCTCAGGCGAGATGTTCAATCCTACCGCTCGTGCCGTCAACCTTGTTGAGGGATGGAACTGGATAGGTTATCCTCTCGACCAGACAATGGCAGTAGGTGAGGCTCTCTCTCTCCTCGACGCAGAAGAGGGTGACCGCATCTCTACTCTCGGCGCTTTCGCTGAGTACAGCGATGGCGAGTGGACAGGTAATCTCACAACAATGGCTCCGGGCAAGGGTTATATGTATAAGTCGGCGTCCGCTAAGGACTTCACATACAACAACACCTTCGTCTCTAACGCCAAGGCGATTTATGCAGAGCGCCTGCAGACAGTGGAGAACCCATGGACTGTCAACATCCACGCTTATCCAAACATGATGTGCATCACAGCCGACCTCTTTGAGGGTGACAACAAGGCTGAGACCGACAAGTATTTCATTGCCGCTTTCAGTGGTGACGAGTGCCGCGGTGTAGGTCAGTATGTCAAGGGCATCATCTTCCTCTCAGTCTATGGTGACAAGAATGTGCCGCTCACATTCTTGGCTGCTGACAGCGAGACAGGTGAGGTCTACACCATCAAGGAGACATGCGACTTCAATGCCGATGTCCTCGGTTCTGTCAAAGCTCCGTTTGCCTTCCATCTCGGCGGCGCAACCGACATTGACCAGATAGCAACCGACGGGGATAACGCTAATGGAGTGACCAACATCCTCGGACAGCAGCTACGCCGCATCAACGCTCAGGGCTTCTATGTAATAGACGGCAAGAAGATTTTTATCAACAAAAAAAACATAAACGTATATGACAAGTAAGTTCAAAGCACTCATTTGCCTTGTCGGTCTATTCATCTCTTCCACTATCCTGCATGCGCAGGGTAGTGGTTGGGAGGTGAATCCGCACGACTACCAGTATGACATGACAATCTATGCGCAGCTTTCGGCAGACGAAAGCATCGTGACAGACTATGCAAACTACGAGATTGCAGCCTTTGTCGGTGACGAATGCCGCGGCATAGCCGAGGTGAAATCACAGGATGGCTACACATGGCTCTACCTCCGAGTGCGCAGCAATGTTGCTTCTGGCGAAAGCATCTCTTTCAAGATTTTTGATGCCGAAGCAGGCAAAGCCTTCAATGCCATCGAAAGTGTTAGCTTCGCTTCCGCAGGCCAGGAAGGTATGCCAAGCGCACCAATAACGTTGACGTTGAAAAGATATACGCTCGGAGATGTGAATGATGACGGGGAGATAAATGTGGCAGACATTAATGGTGTTAGACGAATAATGGCTGATTTGGCTTCTGACGAACTTATTGAAGAAGCTGCAGATGTCAATCAAGATGGAGAGTCAAATGTAGCAGATATCAATGCTATCAGAAGAATTATGGCAGGATTGGAATAAATAAATAATTTGTAGATTATGAAAAAGTTAGGACTACTTTTAATTATGTGCATGGTCTCTATTGTTACTTTTGCGCAATATATTGCTGAATACTATGTAACAGGAGATATTAAGGCACAGCCAGGAGAGAATGTTTTGTTGTCGGTAAAGATGCGAAACAATTGCAATATCCGCGGATTGCAGATGCACCTGTATTTACCCGAAGGAGTGACTGTAGCTAAAAATGGTAAGAAAAACCTCATCAGCTACGATGAGGAACGTGCGTATTATCATTCAATGGGCATAATGACTACAAAAACAGGAGCAACCCAGATTGACTTGGGCGCAGAAGATGGCGACACCCCTTTTGAAGGCAACGATGGCGATATCTTATATATCACATTGGCTGTAGCTGCAGACGCTCAGTTGGGCACTCAGAATATTAGGATTGCGAATATCGTTTTCGATAATAAGGATTCTGGAAAGACTCTTAAGCAGGACGATGTTTATGTGCCTATGAAAATATACAAGAACTACACTCTCTCTGCTGCATCATCCAATGAGACTATGGGTGCAGCTACTCTCACACAATCAGGCGCAGTAGAAAATGGTACTTCTGTGACAGCTATAGCGACTCCCGTGGCAGGTTATGAGTTTGTCAACTGGACTGTAGGCGAGGAAGTAAAGTCAACAGAAAGCACTTATGAGTTCACTGCTGCAGAAGACCTCGCTCTCACTGCCAACTTCAAGCCTATCAAGTATGATGTCACTTTCGATGTTGACGGCAAGGAAACAACCAATAGCCTCGACTTCGCTTCTGCCATCACCGCTCCTGCCGACCCAACAAAGATTGGTTATACCTTCACAGGTTGGTCACCAGCTTTCGTAGAGGGTGCAACTGTTCCAGTAAACGGCATTACGTATAAGGCAACATGGCAGATCAACCAGTACACCATCACGTTCGACACAGACGGTGGTTCGGAGGTGGCAGCTATCACTCAGGACTACGCATCTGACGTTACCGCTCCAGCCAACCCAACAAAGACAGGTTACACCTTCAAGGGTTGGGACAAGGAAGTTCCAGCAACAATCCCAGCTGAGAACGTGACCATCAAGGCTCAGTGGCAGATTAACCAGTACACCATCACCTTCGACACTGACGGTGGCTCAGAGGTAGCAGCCATCACTCAGAACTACGCTACAGACGTTGCTGCTCCTGCCAACCCAACAAAGACAGGTTACACCTTCAAGGGTTGGGACAAGGAAGTTCCAGCAACAATCCCAGCTGAGAACGTGACCATCAAGGCTCAGTGGCAGATTAACCAGTACAC
>JAEDNQ010000221.1 GCA_016302435.1 Bacteroidaceae bacterium | reverse complement strand
GTACATCATAGAGCTCAAATACCTGAAGAGCCAAGCGTCAGACGCAGAGGTGGAGGCAGCCAAGGAGCAGGCTTCAGCACAGGTGTGCCGCTATGCCGACACGGTGAACGTGAATGACAACATCGGCCAGACAAGACTGCACAAGGTCATCGTCGTATACAGGGGCGTGGAGATGGTGGCATGTAAGGAAGTGTTTATACAGTCTCACAAACAAATATTTACGAATGAGAAAGCTTTGTAAAAACATTTTGATGGCTACTGCGTGTGTGTGCTTGCTGACAACCTGCTCACAGAAGAGCAACAAAACGGTTATCGACAACGAGCCAACTTCGATCACTTGGATTGAGGACAAGCCTGGGGGAAACATGCAGCCACTTTCTCTCTATCCCGATGTTCCTGATTCGCTGTGGAATGCCTTGGGACTTCTGGAGGGAATCCCTTCGAGTATGAGCTGTTTCCTTCTCAAGACCGAAGGAAAGAATATCTTGCTTGATGCAGGACTTGGTGCACCATTCAGTCAGCTTTTCCCAAAACTGAAAGAACTGGGAGTGGCTCCTGAGGAACTGCAGCAGGTCTACATCACGCATCTTCATCTCGACCACATCGGAGGTTTGCTGAAAGATGGTCAGGTGGCTTTCCCTAAGGCTCATGTTTATGTCAACCGCGTGGAAGCAGAGGCATGGCAAGCTATGGAGGGCGACAATGGCAAGCAGGCAAAGGTCGTGCTTGAAGCGTACAAGGACAGACTGCATCTCTTTGAGGCTGGCGACACTCTGGAAGGAGGCGTAAAGACCATTGCTGCTTATGGACACACTCCAGGACACACAGTGTTCCAGAAAGACAGCATCCTCGTGATTGCCGACCTCATCCATGGAGCAGCACTCCAGCTTGATCATCCAGAATATTGTCCTTCTTACGATATGGATGCTGATGCCGCACGACAGTCTCGCCTGAAGATTCTGGAATATGCACATGCTAACAACCTTACAATGTATGGCATGCACTTGCCTGCATCTGGTTCAACCAAATAACAATAACCTATGCAGATACTGTTGGCAAACGCTAAGATAATGTTTGATAAGGCAGACCTCAAGCCTCTTTCTACTCCTTTGTTTCAATCTGTGGCTGACGAACTGGCCGCAGAGATGGCGCGTATGGATGTGGGAGAGCTTGCCCGTCAGCTTGATTGCAGCCTGAAACTGGCAGCCGAAAACTGGCAACGCTATCATGATTTCCAGTGTGGTGAAAAGATGCCAGCCATACTTGCTTACAATGGCCAAGCATATAAGCATCTTCGGGCTAATACCCTGAGCGAAGAGGCTCTGACGTTCGCACAGAAGCACCTATGGATAACCTGTTTCCTTTATGGTCTGCTTCGCCCAATGGATGGCATTGTGCCATATCGCATGGAGCATTGCGTGTCGATGGAAACTACCCACGACAAGCCCATAAATCAGTATTGGAAGGACAAGCTGACCAATCTGCTCATCGAAAGCGTGAAGGCAGATGATGGTATACTCATCCACCTTTCGACCGAAGAATACGAGCATCTCTTCGACTGGAAACGTGTATGTCAGGAGGTGCGTGTCATTCATCCTCTCTTCTATGTCCGCCAGCGCGACGGCAGATTGAAGATGCAGGCAGTGTGGGCGAAGTCGTGTCGTGGAGCTATGGTAAGGTTCATTCTACAGAATAAGCTTGTCATGCCCGAAGAACTGAAGGCCTTCAGCTACGAAGGTTTTGAATTTTCACCGCAGTTGGGCGATGATGACTATCCTCATTTTGTCAGGGAATATTGATGACATCAGATAACTTCTGGTTTTGTTGGAAACTCACTCAATAATGTTTTTATCAAATAGTATCAATGGTGAAATCTGTTGTGGTAGGCTCTATAAATTAGCTTTGATGGTTCGCTGCCTCTATTGGCAACTTGCCACGACCACTCGTTTGGTATTAGCGTCTACCCTGTATTTCTCCGACCCACGTCTTCCCACTACCCATGCTATCTCGTCACCGTCGACGAGCAGGAGCTGTCTCTCCTTCTCGAAGAGGTTCATCTTCTGGTCAGTCATGTAGTCGCTGAGGAGCTTGCGTCTGCCGCCCATGCCAAAGGGAGCGAAGGTGTCGCCGGGCATGGGTGTGCG
>JAEDNQ010000058.1 GCA_016302435.1 Bacteroidaceae bacterium | reverse complement strand
CAAGCAAAAGAGACACCCTGATAGAAACATGAAAACTAATTTATAGAACACCCCTAAAGAATATATTTGATGTTGAAAAGTAGGGGGAGCGCCAATCTGCCCGACGGCGAGATAGGCGCGACCCCTATTCTTGACACACATCGCCCCAAAAACAACGAGACACAGCAATGACAAACATACCATCGAGGTCTGACATGGACAACGATAAGAGAATATGGCAGCCTGGGAGACACCTTCTGCCTGCCGTCATCCTCAGCTTATGCGCCATAACCTCATGTGTGCAAAAAGGTGCGGATGCTAATGTCGGAGAGGAGGCACAAACAGCCGACCCGTTCTATGCCTTGCAGGACTCAGCCCTCTCACGTGCGCCAGAGTGCAGCGACACCATCAGCATACGCTATGCCAGAGGCCTCAAGGTAGACTACATGCCCGACGGCATACACGTGACGATAAGCAATCCCGACCCCAAGGCAGCCCATGCCCCGAGCCAGGAGATTGTCATCAGACAGGCCAGCCACCGCTTTATCTGCACCACAGCCCTGCAGCTTGGCAACTTTGAGGTACTTGGCTTAGAAGACGAGATTGTGGGCATCAACACTCTGCGCAACCTCTTCTCCCCTCGAATGCGTCAGCAGATAGAAGACGGAAGCACAGTGAGGATAGGCAGAGAGGGCAACTTCGACCTTGAGACCGTCATAGCATGCCAACCCGACTACATCTTTGTGTCAGCCAGCAAGCACGGAGGATTTGAAGCACTGAAAGACAGCGGCATACCGCTCATTCCCCACCATGGATATAAGGAGACCGACCCACTCGGACAGGCCGAATGGATCAAGTTGGTCGGACTCCTTACGGGAGAGACACGCAGAGCCAATGCCGTCTTTGAGGAGATAGAAAGGCAGTATCTTGCACTGGCAGCCAAGGTGCGCAAGGCCATAGACGGCAAAGACCCGTCAGGTCGACCTACCGTCATCTCGGGCAGACAGATGCGCGACGGATGGTACGTGGCAGGAGGGCGGAGCTACATGGCACGCCTGTTTGCTGACGCAGGAGCTGACTATGTGATGAAGGACAACGAAGAGTCGGGAGGTGTGACCTTAGACTTCGAGACAGTATACTCCAAAGGCATACACGCTGACTTCTGGCAGATAGACGGCAGCTACGACGGCGAGTTCACCCTTGCCGCTCTGGCCGAGGAGGACGAACGCTATGCCACCATGAAGGCATTCAAGACAGGCAGGGTCATCTTCTGCAATCTCGCCCACACACCCTACAGAGAGCTGGCTGGTGTGCAGCCTCAGCTCCTCTTGGCCGACTTCGTCAAGGCCTTCCATCCTCAGCTGCTGCCCGACTACACGCCACAATACTATATGCCATTGAGAAAATAACAGGCATGGCATACAAGTCAATATGGTATCAGAACAATCGACATGCACCCCTTAAAAACTATTCATCAAAATTACTCCACAACACACTATGACAATATAC
This sequence comes from Bacteroidaceae bacterium, assembly GCA_016302435.1. GTDB lineage: Bacteria > Bacteroidota > Bacteroidia > Bacteroidales > Bacteroidaceae > Minthosoma. The sequence continues at coordinate 10,848 of JAEDNQ010000058.1, read as the reverse complement.
ACTAAGACAGGTGACCGAGGCATGACATCCCTTGTGGGAGGCCAGCGAGTGAGCAAATGCTGCTGCCGTCTTGATGCCTATGGCACTGTAGACGAACTCAATTCCCATTTGGGCATGCTGTTGACCTACTGCACCGATGATGCTGACACGAGCTTCCTTGCCCATGCACAGTCAGTCCTCTTTGTCGTCGGCGGCTATTTGGCCACGGACAACAGCACAACGGAGGTGAGAGAGGGCAATGTCGTCACCCAAGAGATGACGACCGCCGTAGAGCAAGAGATAGACCGCCTGCAGGCCAATCTGCCGCCGTTGCGCCTCTTCGTCGTCCCAGGAGGCACAAGAGCAGCCTCGTGCGCCCATGTGGCCCGAACAGTGTGCCGCCGAGCCGAGCGCATGGTCTTGCGCCTTGAGGAGAGCGGAGCGAAGGTCGACGACACCGTCACGGCCTATCTCAACCGTCTGAGCGACTACCTCTTCGTCTTAGCTCGCAAGCTCAATGCCGACAAGGGTGTGGCAGACAAAGTGTGGAAAAGGACGCTGATGACCTTGGCAGCCATCTTTATTGTAGCCATAGGCAGCCAAGCCCAAAGCGACTCGCTCCGTACTGCCATGCTCAATCCTGTCGTCGTGACAGGAACAGGCACATACCATAGAGCCGACAATGCTCCCGTGTCCGTGAAAGTCATCTCTGCCAAAGACATCAGAGACATGCAGGCAACAAGTGTGCAGGATGCCCTCAGCAAGCTCTCGCCCAACATCACCACTCACACCAACGGCATGGGCAGTTTCGTCAATTTCAACGGTGTGAGCGACGACTATCTCCTCATCCTCGAAAATGGCAGGCGCGTCAGCGGCGACGACCGATGGAGCCGCATAAGCCTCGAAAACGTTAAGCGCATAGAGATATTCAGTGGGGCGGCAAGTGCTCTCTACGGTAGCGAAGCCATAGCAGGCGTAGTCAATATCATCACCGAAGAGAGCCGTCAGCGATTGGAGGTCGGCACGCGCACTAAGGTCATGAACCACGGACGCTCCACCAGCGATGTCAATCTTGACCTCAACCTCCAACACTTCTCAAGCTACACATCCTATACCCACCAGCAGGCCGACAACTGGCAAGTCAACGAGTATCAGGAGTTTGAAGAGAAAGACAAGGACGGCTCCACTCATAGCGTCCTCAAGCTCAACGGTCGTCCCATGTCACAGGGCTTCGACAGCCACAACGTAAGCCAGAAGTTTGAGTGGCGACTCAGCGACAGCCTGTCCTTCTACGTCACAGGCAACTACTACGACCACGAGACCCATCGTCCGCAGAGTGCCATATCGTTCAGCCAGAGCAAGACAACGGACAAGGAGAGCGGCGACATATCCTACAGCTACAAGGCCAAGCAGGCCTATACCTACGACCTCCACCACACATCCTACATGTACGGAGGAGGTGCTCGATGGATAGCCAGCAAGAGGGCGCGACTCTATCTCGATGTCTACTGCGACAACTTCACGTCAAAATATGACTACTGGCAGACCGCCGACAAGCCTGCTTACGACGAGACGCGCAAGCGCACACACTATGTCAATGAGACCCTGCGCGGCATCTTCCGAATAGCCAAATGGAATAAGCTCTCAGCTGGCATAGAACTGGTGCAGGAGTCGCTCAACAGCGAGAGTGACAATATCGACTTCGAGACGACCAACACCTACAATGTCTTTGCTCAGGACGAGATAACCATCCTCCCTGGTCTCGAAGCCCTCTGCGGTGTGCGCTACATCTACAATGACAACTTCGGTTCGCACCTCACGCCCAATGTGGGGCTCTTCTTCCACACTGGCGGCTTCCGCGCGCGTGCCAGCTATGCAGGCGGCTACCGCACACCCTCCCTCTCCCAGCTCTATGCCACCGACCAAGCAAAGACCTCAGGACGCTACACTATCAACAATACTGCCCTCAAGCCCGAGACCAACCACTTCTTCAATCTCAACCTTGAGTATGGCAACTCGTGGTTGAGGGTAGGAGTGACAGGATTCCACAACCGCATAAACGACATGATAAACTACCGCACACTCACCGAGCAGGAGATAGCGGCAGACGACCATCTCTCTGCTCTCCACGAGGAATGGCAGACCATACGTCAGCGCGACAATATAGACAAGGCCACGCTCAAGGGCGTGAGTGCCAACGTTAAGCTCCTCATGCCTTGCGGTCTCACCCTCGGTGTTGGCTACACTTTCACCGATGCCCTCTCAGAGACCATGTCGCTCAATAGCAAGACTCAGCAGTATGAGATGACGCGAAACGATGTGGACAAGTCCGTACGCCACGTGGCCAATGTCAACATAGCCTACGACAAGACATGGACAGACAGCTACCGCATGCACATCTCCCTCAACGGACATCTGCAAAGCCGCCGATACAGCTCCACCTATGGTTATGCGGCAGGCTACGGACAGTGGGACCTCAACATGCGCCACATCATCACACTCAGGCAGTTGGAGCTCCACCCGTCCGTTGGCATAGAAAACCTGTTCAACAAGGTGGACCGCTCATACTGGACGTCCAACTTCTCCACCATAAGCCCTGGACGCTCGCTCTACATGAGCATCGCCCTCCGATTCAGAGATTAATGAGCACAGATCCATTGCTCCAAAAGCATATTAAAGAGCATGTCTCCATTGCTCCAAACATATAGAGAAAGAAAACAAACATAAGACCATCAGCACTATGAAAATATACGTTGTAGGCATAGGGCCTGGTTCGTCAGCCGACATCACTCCTGCCGCCATTGCAGCCCTTCAGAAGAGCGACGTGGTCGTAGGGTACAAATACTATCTGCAGTTTGTCACCCCCTATGTCCAGCCTGCCGCCCTCTGCATCGACACAGGCATGAAGCGTGAGCGCGAACGAGCTCAGCAAGCCTTTGACCATGCACACGAGGGCAAGAACGTCTGTGTCATCTCCAGTGGCGATGCTGGCATCTATGGCATGGCACCTCTCATCTACGAGATGAAGCGTGAGCTCTGCAGCGATGTGGAGATAGAAGTAGTGCCGGGCATCAGTGCCTTCCAGAAGGCTGCCGCACTGCTCGGCGCTCCCATGGGCCACGACTTCTGCGTAGTCAGCATGAGCGACCTCATGACACAGTGGGGGCAGATAGAGAAGCGCATAGAGGCAGCTGCCATGGCAGACTTCGTCACAGCCGTCTACAACCCTCGAAGCCACGGACGCTATTGGCAGCTGCACAGGCTCAAGGAACTCTTCCTCCGTCATCGGCAAGGCAATACGCCTGTAGGCTATGTGCGTCAGGCGGGTAGGGAGGAGCAGGAGGTGAAGCTCACCACTCTGGCCGATTTCGACCCCGACGACGTGGACATGTTCACCGTCGTCATCATCGGCAACAGCCAGTCGTACGAGTGGGAGAACCGCTTCATCACTCCTCGCGGCTACTATCGACCGGAAGATGGCGAAGGCAAAAACCTTGGCCAATCCATCATGATAAAGTCTTTCAAGACCATAAGAGCTGAGCTCCGACAGCCTGACATGCCACTCTGGAGGCTGTGGCCCTTGCTCCATGCCATTCACACTACGGCCGACTTCGACATGGAACATCTGCTGTGGATGGATAGTCAAGCCACTGCCGACCTCTTCGCCAAAGTCAGTGAAGGAAAGATTCACACCATCGTGACGGATGTCACCATGGTGGCAAGCGGCATCAGAAAAGGGGCTGTTCAGCGTCTCGGCATCGGGGTAAGAACATACATCGACGACCCTCGGGCTGCCGACATGGCCAAGGCTGCCAATATCACTCGTGCTCAGGCAGGCATGCGTCTCGCCCTCAATGACTTTCCAGAGGGCAGGGGAGTGCTCTTCGCCTTTGGCAATGCCCCCACCGCCCTCCTCGAGCTGTGCAGCCTCATGCGCCAGGGCAAATGCCATCCTGCAGGCATCATTGCCGCTCCTGTGGGTTTTGTCCATGTGGAGGAGAGCAAGCATGCGGTCAAGTCCTTCGCCTCCGTCCCTAAGATTGTCATTGAGGGACGAAAGGGAGGAAGCAACCTCGCCGCCACGCTCGTCAACAGCATACTCACATACGACGATGCCGACCAGCTCATGCCTGGCAGAGACGTGTAGCCTTGTATGCCGTGACTTCACGTCATAAATGAAATGAAAATTGGCTGATGAAATGCATGTATTTCGAAGAAAGTGCATATAGTCAGATGAAATGAAAATTGTCAGAAGAAAATGAAACATTGCGTTATCATAGGTATAAGCGACAGTCGCAAGCAGTGGTTTCCGCCCGATGTCCTCCGGAAGATAAAAGGAGGAAAAGTCTTCTCGGGAGGTAAGCGCCACAGAGAAATCATGGCTCCCCACCTTCCGCAAGATGCCTTGTGGATAGATGTCACCGTACCTCTGTCTGCTGTCTTTGCCCAATACGCCCTCTATGACACCATTGTCGTCTTTGCCTCTGGCGACCCATTGTTCTTCGGCTTGGCAGCCACCATAGAGCGAGAGTGTCCTGACTGTCAGATAGAAGTCTATCCTACCTTCCATTCCCTTCAGACCCTTGCTCACCGCATGCGCTTGCCCTACCACGACATGCACGTCGTCTCGCTCACGGGCCGAAGCTGGGATAAGTTGGACGAGGCGCTCATCATGGGCGAGAACCTCATAGGGGTGCTCACTGACCGCACCAAGACTCCTTCTGCCATCCATCAGCGCATGCTCCGCTATGGCTACGACAACTATCTCATGACCGTAGGGGAAAACCTTGGCAACGAAGACCGTGAACGTGTCACAACCTACACCGAAGGCACTGCCTACGACATCCCTAACTGCCTCATACTCCAGAAGACAGCTCCGCACCGCCGCCCCTTTGGTCTGCCCGAGGGCGATTTTCATCTGCTCAACGGACGGGCGAAGATGATCACCAAGATGCCCATACGCCTGCTCTCCCTCAGCCTCCTCGACCTCCATCAGAAACGTTCGCTGTGGGACATCGGTTTCTGCACTGGCAGTGTCAGCATCGAGGCCAAGCTCCAGTTTCCCCATCTGCAAGTGACAGCCTTCGAGCGGAGGGAAGAGGGACGAGAACTGATGGAGAGCAATGCGCGGAAGTTTGGCACACCAGGCATCACAGCCGTCATAGGCGACTTCCTCACACAGCCTCTCTCGCTCTTTCCGCCTCCCGATGCCGTCTTCATAGGCGGACATGGCGGACACCTGAGAGAGATGGTGAGCCTCCTCTCCACAGTCATGCTGCCAGACTGCTGCATAGTCTTCAACTCTGTCTCTGACACCAGCCGACAACTCTTCGAGACAGCCGCAGCTGAGGCTGGCATGACCATTGTGGCCTCTACGCTCATTGCCGTCGACAGCAACAATCCCATCAGAGTCATGAAAGCTCAATGGGCATAGCTGTCACACTTGCCCCACCTTATATATATATACACACACACCATGCTACACTTCCATTATGTCAACGATGCAGGCAAGCGCATAGCCGCCGCCATAGAGCAGGAGCAGATACCCTTCGACGGAGAAGCCATCATCTTCATCGGCGCCTTGGGCATCTGTGTGCGCAAGATACTGCCCATGGTCAGCGACAAATACACCGACCCTGCCGTCGTCTGCATCGACTCAACTGGCCGCTACGTCATCCCCGTCCTCTCGGGCCACATGGGCGGAGCCAACCGACTCTCTCGCCGCATAGCCATGATTCTCGGAGCGGAAGCTGTCATCACCACCCAGAGTGACAACATGGGGCTGTGGTCGCTCGACTGCCTGCCCCACGACTACCGCTGGACGATGATGCCTATGTCTCGTCAGGCTCTCAACGATGCCATTGCTGCCTTCGTCAATCTGCGCCCCACAGCTTTGGTCATAGAGTGGGACGACGAGGGCACACGCCATCTCCGTGAGACATGTCCTCCCCACGTGACGCTCTTCTCTTCTCTCTCAGAGATGGAGAGCCGAAGCCGAGAGGGCGATGTCCATTTCGACCTCACCATCATTGTCTCTCCCCGAGTACATGCCGACTTGCCCACCGCTCTCCACATTCACTTCATCCCTCCTTGTCTCCATCTTGGTGTCGGATGTCAGAAGATGGCACCTGAGGAAGTGGCTGACAGCATCTTGGCAGACATCCGCCATAAAGGCTTCTTGCCTGAGGCCATAGCCGACATTGCCACCATCTCCCTCAAGCGTGACGAACCCTGTCTCTCGCGTCTGAAGACACTGCTGCCTGCTGCCGATGTCCACATATACACTCCCGAAAGGCTCGCCACCGTCGATGTGCCCCATCCCTCACAGAAGGTATACGAGGTGACGGGATGCTACGGAGTGGCTGAGGCGGCTGCCATCGGTCCTGACACTCAGCGTCCCCTCCTCATAGGCAAGCAAAAGGGGTGTGTAGGTCAAGGAGACACGGCTGCCTTCTACACCTATGCTCTGGCAGCCGACAGAGACTTGCCGTCAGATGGCGGAGCTGAAGGGCAGGGACACATAGAGATAGTGGGTGCAGGTCCTGGCGACCCCGACCTCGTCAGTGTGAGAGGACGGAAGTTTCTTGAGCGTGCCGACCTCATCCTCTACGCTGGCAGCCTTGTGCCTCGCCAGCTCACCGCTTGCGCCAAGCAAGGATGTGTCGTGAGGAGCAGTGCCGGCATGGATCTCGACCAGCAGTTTCAGCTCATGAAGAGTCACTACGACCGTGGTCACCTCGTCGTCCGTCTCCACACGGGCGACCCCTGCATCTACGGTGCCATACAGGAGCAGATGGCCTATTTCGACCAGCATGGCATGAGCTATCACATCACTCCTGGCATATCCTCCTTCCTCGCAGCGGCTGCCGAGCTCCGCTCACAGTTCACCATCCCCCAACGCTGCCAAACCATCATCCTCACACGTGGAGAAGGACGCACGCCCATGCCTCCCAAGGAACGCCTACAGCTCCTCGCCGCCCATCAGTCTACCATGTGCATCTTCCTCAGTGCCAGCATCGTCGACCAGGTGCAGCAGCAGCTCTTGGAGGGTGGCTATCCGCCTGACACTCCTGTGGCGGCGTGCTACCGCCTCACGTGGCCCGACCAGCGCATCTACCGCGGACAGCTCAAAGAACTGGCATCGCTGCTCAAGGACAATAACCTCACGCTGACCACCATGATAGTGGTGGGCGAAGCCATCGACAACAGACAGGGGCTTAGCCTCCTCTACGACAGCCACTTCACACATCTATACAGAAAGGGAAAACCATGATACTGATCTTTGGCGGCACTACCGAGGGACGACTGGCAGCCGACCTGTGCGACACCTCCGGACAGCCGTTTTACTACTCCACGCGCGGCGACCATCAGAGCGTCAGCCTCCGCCACGGGGTGAGGCTCAGCGGTGAGATGAGCGGCGATGACATCCGTCGCTTCTGCCACGACAACGGCGTGAGGTGCATCATCGATGCTGCCCATCCCTTTGCCATCCGTCTCCATGAGAGCATAGCGGCTCTGCACCTGCCTGTGGTGCGCCTGCAGCGATGCTTCGGAGAGAGGGTGGCAGATGCTGTTTATTGCCGTGACTATGAGGAAGCTATGGAGCAGATGAGACGTGCAGGTGTGCGCCGTCTCCTTGCTCTCTCGGGTGCTAACACCATCAGTAGCCTCAAGCCCTATTGGTCAGAACGTCCCACAGTCTTCCGCATCCTCCGCCGCCCAGAGAGCATAGACATAGCCCGAAGGCAGGGACTGCCTGCTGACAGCATCATCTTCTACAATGACGACCTCCATCTGCCAACTGCCCATGACGAGAGGCTCCTCATGGAGAGTGTAGGGTGTGATGCCATCATCACCAAGGAGAGTGGGGAGAGCGGAGGTTTTGAGTCGAAGGTGGAGGCTGCAAGGCAGTTGGGCGTGAAGGTCTTTGTCGTGGAGCGTCCGACCCTGCCTTCCGACTGGCACTATGTCACTGGTCGACACAGCCTGCGCCGAGCCATCCAGCGTTTAGTCCCCGACTTCTTCCCTCTGAAGACGGGACTGACCACGGGAGCATGTGCCACGGCCGCGTCAAAAGCCGCAGCTCTCTCCCTTCTTCACGATGCTCGCCCCGAGGAGGTGTCTTTTGCCTTGCCCGATGGTGAGGTCTTGACAGTGCCTGTAGAACTGGAGGGCAGGGGAGTTGCCTCTGTCGTCAAGGACGAGAGTGATGACCCCGATGTCACCAAGGGATGCCGAATCACTGCCACTGTCACCTATGGGTCGCCTGAGCAGCGCGAAGCCGTCGTCTTCAGGAGAGGCGAAGGTGTGGGCATTGTCACTCTGCCAGGTCTCGGCATAGAAGTGGGTGAGCCAGCCATCAATCCTGTGCCGCGGCAGATGATAATCAGTCATTTGAGCTCGCTCACGTCCGAGCCTTTAGAGGTCATGATAAGTGTTGAGGGCGGTCGGCTCTTGGCACAGAAGACTTTCAATCCCAAGGTGGGTGTGGTCGACGGCATAAGCATCATAGGCACTTCGGGCATCGTCTCCCCTCTGAGCCACGAGGCCTTCATCCACAGCATCCGTCGGGAACTCGAAGTGGCGCGTGCCATTAGGGCTACTGCCATAGGCATAGTGTCGGGAAAGTTGAGCGAAGAGGCTCTCCGACAGCGCTACCCCAACTTGCGCATCATTCACTATGGCAACTTTGTCGGTGAGACACTTCAGCAGGCTCATCAGCTCCGCTTCGAGAGGGTCATCATCGGCATCGGCATTGGCAAAGCCGTCAAACTGGCAGAGGGACACCTCGACACCCACTCACACCGTGTCACCCTCAATAAGTCCTTTCTCCATCGACTTGTCAGCGACCTCGACGATGCCCCCCGTCTTGCCTCCGTCATAGACAGCGTGACAATGGCACGCCAGTTGTACGACCAGATGCCTTCCATCTTCTTCGACCGCATAGTATCTCTCTGCCAGTCCCATTGCCAGAAGGTCTTTCCTGATGGGGATGTCACCGTTGAGCTGATAAGGCAGTGAATACACATACATGTTTCCCACCGCACATACACACATGTTTCATTCACGTACACATGTTATCCATTCACATACACATGTTATCCATTCACATACACATGTTTCAACATACACATATATATAATTTAAACTAATGAAGAAAGCACTCCTGATGACAATCCTCCTGTTGAGCATACCGCTCTTCTCCCTGCTCAACCTCACTATGGGGTCTGTGCACATACCCCCCGAGCAAGTATTTGCCATCCTACTCCATGGCGAGAGCACCAATGAGGTGTGGAACACCATAGTGCTCAAGACACGTCTGCCTCAGACTCTCACGGCTATGGCTTGCGGTGCAGGTCTCTCCATTGCAGGACTGGAGATGCAGACCGTCTTTCGCAATCCGCTCGCCGGTCCTTCCGTTCTTGGCATATCGAGTGCGGCGAGCCTTGGGGTGGCATTCATCGTCTTGTTGAGCGGCACGTTGGGCGGAGGATTCATGGGGCGATTCGGTGTCTTTGGCAATGCCGCCCTCACGATGGCCGCCATCAGTGGTGCCTTGCTCGTGCTTCTGCTCATCGTCTATCTCTCCCAGAGGTTGGAGGGCAATGCCACTCTGCTTGTCGTGGGAGTGTTGATAGGCTATATAGCCACAGCCATCATCGGAGTGCTGAAATATTTCTCCACAGAAGAGGACATACGCGCCTATGTCATCTGGGGCTTGGGCAGCTTCGCCCGTGTCACAGGAGGGCAGGTCAGTGTTTTCGTCGTGCTCATGGCAGTCCTCATCCCCTTCACCATGCTGCTGTCTAAACCTCTCAATCTGCTTCTGCTCGGAGAACTATATGCCAAAAATCTCGGACTCAATGTCCGAAGGGCACGCATGCTCATCATCACCTCTGCAGGCATCCTCACTGCCATCACCACAGCCTATTGTGGCCCTATCATGTTCATTGGTCTCGCCGTGCCCCACATAAGCCGAGGGCTCTTCAGGATAGAAGACCACCGTGTACTCCTTCCTGCCACTATGCTCTGCGGTGCCTCGCTGGCTCTTGTGTGCAATCTCATTGCCCGTCTGCCAGGATTCGAAGGTGCTCTGCCCATCAATTCCGTCACAGCTCTCGTCGGCGCACCTGTGGCATTGGCCGTTCTGACTCGTTCGAAGAGGCAAAGATTCAGTAAGGGTGGATAAGCACGGGGATTCGCTAAGGAAATGAAGATATGATGATTCGCTAAGGAAAGACACAAAATGCTTCGCACAGTCGATTCATCATAGTACAGTCGATTCATCATAGTTACAATATTCACATCAAAAAAGACATGTTACATGAAAGATAATAAACGCATAATACTGATTACAGGAGGTCAGCGCTCAGGCAAGAGCTCTCATGCCGAACGGTTGGCTCTCTCCCTTTCGCCCTCTCCTGTCTACATGGCTACCGCCCACATCTGGGACGAGGAGTTTGCCTGTAGGGTGCGCCGTCATCAGGCTAACAGAGGTCCACAGTGGACGAACATAGAGGAGGAAAAATGGCTCAGCCGTCACGATGTCGGCGGACGCACAGTCCTCATCGACTGCTGCACACTGTGGCTCACCAATTTTTTTGCTTCTTCGGCAGAGGACCAGTCTGTGGATCAAGTCTTGGAGGAAGCAAAAACAGAGTTTGACCGTTTCACCTCTCAGGATGCCACCTTCATCTTCGTCACCAACGAGATTGGCATGGGAGGCGTGAGTGCCAATGATGTGCAGCGACGTTTCACCGACTTGCTCGGATGGTTCAACCAGTATGTGGCTTCTAAGGCGGACGAAGTGCTACTCATGGTGTCGGGCATCAGTGTGAAGATAAAATGAGACGCTGAAGAGTGAGACGG
>JAEDNQ010000057.1 GCA_016302435.1 Bacteroidaceae bacterium | reverse complement strand
ATAAAGGGTGTCCATCAAACTGGACACCCTGCTTACTTGCCTCCCTCAAATATTGCTTTGAAGCATTTGTCGGCGGCACCGGCATTGCTGTTGATATAATCGCCTGCAGCCTTGCCTGCTTGGGCAAGAGCTTCTGGGGATGACATGAACCTGTCCATGATGGTGGCAAACGAATCTGAGTCAGTGTACTCAAACGAACCTCCACAGGATTTGAGATCCTGTGCCTCGCGAAACTTCCTGTTGTTGGGACCAAAGAGCACCGGTATGCCGTAGACGGCTGCTTCGGGCACATTGTGGATGCCGACTCCGAAGCCTCCTCCAACTAAAGCCACCTTGCCGTATCGGTAGATGGACGACAGCTTTCCGAAACAGTTGACGATGAGTGCCGTGCCTGAGGTGTCCTGAGGCACAGAAGAAGGTGAGGCCTCTAAAGTTGTGTATCTTAAGCTTCTGATGCCGTTGTCAGCAAGCAGGCGTTCTATGTCCTTGAGGTGGCTTTCGCTGATGACGTGAGGAGCTATTATCAGGCGCCAGTCCTTGTGCTTGGCAAAGTAGGGGATGTATATCTCTTCGTCTGGTCCCCATGACGAACCTGCTATGAAGCATGGGGCATCACCCGCAAAGCGTTCGACGATGGGCAGTGGAGAAGCTGCATTCTTGATGTCGATGACTCTGTCCAAGCGAGTGTCACCCACTACCGTAGTGCACGTGATGCCATGGTTTGCCAGTATGTTCTTGGAGTGCTGGTTCTGTACGAAGAGATGGTCAAACTGCTTGAGAGGCTTTATGCAGCCATACCATTTGAAGAAGTGCTGGTCGTCGCGGAAGATGCTGCTCACGCTGTAAACCTTTGTTCCGCGCTTGTGCAAAGTAGTGAGGAAGTTTGTCCAGAACTCATACTTGATGAATACCGCTATCTCTGGATGAGCGTAGCGGATGAAGGAATAGACATTTCCTGGAGTGTCGAAGGGAATGTAGCACACCAGGTCTGCTCCCTCATAGTTTTTTCTTACCTCATATCCTGACGGAGAAAAAAATGTGAGAAGTATCTTGTACTCAGGATGCTCCTTGCCAAGCCTTTCCATGAGTGGACGGCCTTGTTCAAACTCACCAAGCGATGCGGCATGAAACCATACGACTCTGTCTGATGGTTTGATGTGCCTTCGCAGGAGAGTGAAAGTTTGTCCTATGCCAATGATGCGTTTCCTCACCTTCTTGCTGAAGAGTGAGGCGATAATGGCACAGAATGTGTACAGGTATATTCCTATTGTATACATATATTATATATATGGATGCTATAAGTAGGTGTGTGTGGGTAATTGTGCACACCAGCTTTGTGAGTGGGTGGTTAGTCGACAACAGCACATGTGGCAGGCTCATGCTTGCCACGTGTGCTGGTCCGATTGTTGTTTATCCTAAAGCTGCAATCGCATTGTTCATGCGCTTCGTCACCTCTTCCTTGCCGAGGAAGGCTGCCAGCTCATACATGTCTGGTCCCTGTCCTGTGCCCACGAGAGCCACGCGCCATGCGTTCCATGGCTTGATACCTGTCTGCTCCGCCCATGGGTCGATGACAGCCTTTATGCCTTCTACTGTCCAGGCGGACACCTCGTTGAGAAGGGAGAGCATCTGCCTCATCTCGTCAGCAGTACCTTCTTTCCAGTTCTTGCGAATGAACTTGTCGCCCTCCTTGTCGTAGGAGGATGGCGTTACAAAGAAGAACTGGGTGAGAGGCCAGAGGTCGCTGGCGAAAGATATGTTGCGCTTCTTTTTGTTGCCAAGTCCGTCTGTGTACTCTATGACCTTTGTCTTCATCATGCGCACCACTTCAGCCTCTTGTTCTGCTGTGGCCTCTATGCCTGCTTCGCGCAGCACCTTGTCAAAGGCTGGGCACCAGTCTTTGTCTGGTATCTGCATGAGGTACTGGTGGTTGAACCAGGCTGCCTTCACATAGTCGAACTTTGCTCCGTTCTTAGAGCACTTAGACAGGTCGAAGAGTTCTACCATCTCATTGAGCGACAGTATCTCCTTGTCGTTGCCAGGATTCCATCCGAGGAGAGCGAGGAAGTTGATGACAGCCTCTGGCAGGTAGCCCTTCTCCCTGTAGCCCATAGATGTCTGTCCGCTCTTTGGGTCGTGCCATTCGAGAGGGAAGACAGGGAAGCCGAACTTGTCGCCGTCTCTCTTTGAGAGCTTACCATTGCCCACAGGCTTGAGAAGCAGAGGCAGGTGGGCAAAGCGAGGCATGGTGTCCGCCCAGCCAAAGGCCTCGTAGAGGAGCACGTGGAGTGGGGCAGAGGGCAACCACTCCTCACCGCGGATGACGTGTGAGACTTCCATAAGGTGGTCGTCCACGATGTTGGCGAGGTGGTAGGTTGGCAGTTGGTCAGCGCTCTTGTAGAGCACCTTGTCGTCGAGGATGGAGGAGTTGATGACGACCTTGCCGCGTATCATGTCGTCAACCACGACATCGCGTCCGGGCTCTATCTTGAATCTCACCACATACTGCTCGCCTGCATCAATGAGGCTCTTGACCTCTTCTGCCGACATGGTGAAAGAGTTGCGCATCATGCTGCGAGTGGAAGCGTCGTACTGGAAGTTCTCTATCTCCTCTCGCTTTTTGTTGAGCTCTTCTGGTGTGTCAAAGGCATAGTAAGCCTTGCCGTCGTCGAGAAGCTGCTGAACATATTTCTTGTAAATGTCGCGGCGCTCGCTCTGACGGTATGGGCCATGGTTGCCGCCGTAAGACACGCCTTCGTCAAATTTTATGCCGAGCCAGTTGAACGATTCGATGATGTAGTCTTCCGCTGTCTCCACGAGGCGCGTAGAGTCTGTGTCCTCTATTCGGAAGATGAGGTCGCCATTGTGCTGCTTGGCGAAAAGGTAATTATACAGGGCGGTACGTACACCGCCGATATGAAGAGGTCCTGTCGGACTTGGTGCGAAGCGCACCCTAACTTTTCTTTCTGTCATAGTTTATGTGAGAATTTTGATGCAAAGTTATGAAAAAAATAACAAAATGAAAAAAAGTCTTTCGTGAAATCCACTTTGGGACATAAAAACAAATATCTAATAACCGATAATGTAAGATTCAAATTATTTTATTACCTTTGCACCGCATTTCGTCACAACGTAAGCATGAATGCTGGCGACACACCCGATTCTTGCTTCTGTAGAGATAATGAATACAAACTGAACATACAAACAAAATGAACGTTAACTTAAAAAAAATCATTCCAGATGCATGCTGTGTCCTGCTTTTTGCAGTCATAGCATTTGCCTATTTCTTTGTTCCTGTAAGCAAAGGATACCGACTCGAACAGCATGACAGCGGTGCCAACGACGGTATAAACGTGGAGATAAACCAGTATCGTGAGGCACACGGCGGAGAAACGCCGCGCTGGGTGACCAGCCTCTTCGGCGGCATGCCTACCTACCAGATAGCTCCGTCTTACGATTCAACGAAGACGATGACATTTATCGAGAAAGCCTATCACCTTTGGTTTCCCGACTACGTGTGGTACATCTTCGCGTCCATGCTCGGATTCTATATCTTGCTGCGCGCCTTTGACTTCCGCCACTGGATGGCTGCGCTTGGTGCTATAGTGTGGGCTTTCTCCAGCTACTTCTTTATCATCATTGCTGCAGGTCATATATGGAAAGTGATGGCTCTGGCCTATATTCCTCCTACTATTGCTGGCATAGTCCTGTGCTATAAGAGGAAATACCTGCTCGGCACCTTGGTCACAGCCCTGTTTGCCGCCTTGCAGATACAGGCCAACCACGTACAGATGTCCTACTACTTCCTCACTGTCGACCTCGCCGTAGTCATTGCCTACCTCGTAATGGCCGTGCGCAAGGGGGAGATGGTCGCCTTCCTCAAGTCTACAGGTTGTGTGGTCGCCGCTGCCGTCATAGCCATCTGCCTCAACGCCTCCAACCTCTATCATACCTATGAGTATGCCAAGGACACCATGAGAGGCAAAAGCGAATTGGTCAAGCCTGGAAAGACCGAAGACCAGACAGACAGCGGTTTGGAAAGAAGCTACATCACTGCTTGGAGCTATGGCATAGATGAGTCCATGACCTTCCTCATCCCTAATGCAAAGGGAGGAGCGAGCATGCCTCTCTCCATGAACAAGACAGCCATGCAGAAGGCTGATCCACAGATGGAACAAATGGGCATATACCGTGCCTTCACCCAGTATTGGGGCACACAGCCAGGCACCAGCGGACCCGTATACCTTGGAGCTATCGTGTGCATGCTCTTTGTCCTCGGCCTCATCGCCATACCACATAAGCATCCGCTCAAGTGGACATTGTTGGCAGCGGGACTGTTGACATTGCTGCTTGGATGGGGCAAGAACTTTATGCCGTTCACCGACTTCTTCATCGACCACGTGCCCATGTACTCAAAGTTCCGCACCGTGGCGAGCATCCTCGTCGTGGTGGAGTTTGTCGTACCTTTCATAGCCCTCTGGGGACTCAAGGAGTGGGTGAAGAACCCACAGAAGTGGATGGTCTATGTGGCTGCCACCTTCACGACTGTCATCTGCTTTATATATATATGTGCTCCAGGATTGGGTCACGACCTGCTCAGCCCGTCAGACCGTGATGCCATAAGCATGTATGTGGAGCGAGGATATTTTGACGAGTCCTTTGGAGCGCGCATTTCCGAAAGCCTGTCCGACATGCGTGCAGCCATGGTTACAGCCGATGCTTGGCGCAGCATCATGTTCGTCATGTTTGCCACGGGTGTAATGTTGTGGTATGCTAAAAAGGGCAGCAAGAACGACAGCTCTGCCCTCAAGCCTGCTCAGGTGACCATGCTCTCCGTGCTTCTGCTTGCTGCTTGCTTGATAGACATGTGGCAGGTCAACAAGCGCTATCTCAACGATGACATGTTTGTCGAGCCTCGTGGTGTCGCTCGCATACAGAAGACCGATGCCGACAACTACATCCTCTCAAAGAGCGGCAACGGTCGCGACTATCGTGTGCTCAACTTCACCGTCTCTACCTTCAACGACAACACCACCAGTGCCTTCTACAGTTCTGTGGGAGGTTATCATGCCGCCAAGCTCCGCCGCTATCAGGAACTTATAGAGGCCAATATATCCTCCGAGATGCGCAACGTGTACAAGGCACTCAGCATGGCGCGTCTCGACACAGCAGCCATGATGTCTCTCGACACCCCATATCCAGTATACGACTTCTCTGCCGTCAACACCGACTCGCTCTATCCTGTCATCAATATGCTCAACACCCGTTGGTTCATCCTCGGAGCAGGAGAAAATGGTGATGTCAAACTTCCTGTGGAGAACACTCAGGCCTTTGGCAACGCTTGGTTCGTCACCTCCGTCAAGTGGGCAGCCAATACCAATGAAGAACTCGATGCTCTAAAGACCATTGACCTCCGCTCAACTGCTGTTGTTGCCAAGTCTGACTTCTCCTTCCTTAAGCCAGGCGGAGAGGGTAGTGTGAAACTCACGTCATACGGCGCCAACGAAGCTCGATACGAGGTCGAATCTGCCAAGGGTGGCATGGTCGTCTTCTCTGAAGTCTATTATCCTGGATGGACAGCCACTGTAGACGGAGCTGACACAGAGGTGGGCAGAGCCAACTACGTCCTGCGTGCCATCAATGTGCCAGCAGGCAAACATGAGGTAGTGTTCACCTTCGACCCCCAGAGTGTCCACGACACAGAGACTGTGGCATACGTGGCGCTCGGTTTCCTCCTCCTCCTTCCTGTCCTTATTGTCGTACGCAGCAGAAAGAAGAAAGCATGAAACTGACACTCATCCAGACCGACATCCTGTGGCTTCAGCCTTCTCTTAACATGCGGAGGGCTGAGGCCATGATAGCCGACGCGGAGAAGAGTGACGTGTATATCCTTCCAGAGATGTTCACCACAGGCTTTGCCGTGCATCCTGAGGGCAAGGCCGAGGACGATGAGGCTGCTCTCTCCTGGATGAAGGACATGGCCCGCCGCTATGATGCAGCTATCGGAGGCAGCGTGGCTGTCAAGGTTGGCGACGGCTACCGCAACCGCTTCTACTTCGTAATGCCCGACGGCAGCAGCGTCCGTTATGATAAGCGTCACCTCTTTACCTACGGAGGTGAGCACCTTAGCTACACTCGCGGCGAAGACCGAGTGGAGGTTGAGTTCCGTGGAGTGCGTTTCCTTCTTCAGGTCTGCTATGACCTCCGTTTCCCCGTCTTCTCTCGCAACAGCGGCACACCTCCCTACGATGTGGCACTCTATGTGGCCTCGTGGCCCATAAGCCGCATGAGAGTCTGGGACACCCTTCTCCATGCCCGAGCCATAGAGAACCAGTGCTACGTGGCAGGGGTCAATCGTGTGGGCTCAGACAAGGCGTGCCAGTATTCAGGAGGCACCATGCTTGTCGATGCCTACGGACGCACCGTAGATGCTTGTCCGCCCGATGTGCCGGCATCCATCACCTGTACTCTCGACATGGAAGCCTTGCGGACATTCAGAGAGAAGTTTCCTGTGTTGGCTGATGCCGACAGGTGAACAAGCGGAATGTTCGTTTTGTACCCTATAGATAACAAAGTACATGTGTTTTCCTGCATTACAAGGTTAAAGTTTATTCCATTCACAAAAAAATAACGCACATTCCTTGTTCGGATAAGGAAAAAAACATAAATTTGCAACAAAGACAGCAGTGAAGGCTGTTCTGCATAATAGGTGGGGTGGACAATAAGTTCGTCCGGCCTGGCAGGAAGCCCTACATTGTCCGAACAATACTTAACTATAAAATAATATTTGTATTATGGCTTTTCTAACAGACGAGAAACTCGTTATCGTAGGTGCCGGCGGTATGATCGGCTCTAACATGGTTCAGTCAGCTTTGATGATGAACCTCACTTCAAACATTTGTCTTTACGACGTGTTCCCACCTGAAGTAGGACCAGTAGGCGTGGCAGAGGAAATGCGCCAGTCAGGATTTGTTGATGCCAACATCACTGCAACAGCAGATCCTGCAGAGGCATTCACTGGGGCTAAGTACATCATCTCTTCTGGTGGTGCTCCACGTAAGGAAGGCATGACTCGCGAGGATCTTCTCGCCGGTAACTGCAAGATTGCCGAGGGACTTGGCATGGACATCAAGAAGTACTGCCCAGACGTTAAGCATGTAGTCATTATCTTCAACCCAGCCGACCTCACTGGTCTCGTCACTCTCCTCTATTCTGGTCTGAAACCAGGTCAGGTCACTACTCTCGCTGCCCTTGACTCTACTCGCCTCCAGTCTGCCCTCGCCAAGAAGTTCGGCGTCATGCAGAACCAGGTCGTTGGTGCTCACACATTCGGCGGACACGGAGAGCAGATGGCAGTGTTCGGCTCAGCCGTTAAGATAGCTGGCCGCCCTCTCACTGACATCATCGGCACAGACGAGTTCCCAGAAGCAGAGTGGGAGCAGATGAAGAAGGATGTTACTCAGGGTGGAGCACAGATCATAAAGCTGCGCGGACGTTCCTCTTTCCAAAGCCCTTCACTCCTCTCCGTACAGATGATAGCATCTGTCATGGGCGGTCCTGCATTCCCTTATCCTGCTGGCACATACGTGTCAAACGGCAAGTATGACCACATCATGATGGCTATGGACACTACCCTTGATGTGAACGGTTGCTCATACAAGGTGCCACAGGGTACAGCTGAGGAGAACGCTAAACTCGACGCTTCTTATGAGCACCTCTGCAAGATGCGCGACGAGCTCGTCACTCTCGGCATCGTGCCTGCCATCTCTGAATGGAGCAAGATCAATCCAAACTTGTAATTTGCATTTGAGGAGGGCACCTGTTAGGCCAAGATAGTGGCTGAAGGCTTGCTACAAGCGTGTTGATGACAGCCTTTGACTTGACCTTACACACGCTTCTCTCATCATACCGTAATATGAAAAAATACGGAAAGTATACACTCTTAGGTTGGGGCTGGCGCATCCTCGTATGGATGGCGCTGACCCCAATCTTGTTGATGCTGTTGCTCTGCGTCCTTATCTACTTGCCCCCAGTGCAGAAGTATGCCGTTGACAAGACGGCTGAGATACTGAGCGAGGAGATGGACATGGATGTGACGGTAGGTGGCGTGTATCTGCGCTTTCCCCTCGACCTCACTATCAGCGACATGCGCGCCCTGCAAGATGGAGACACTATAGTGGATGTCCGCCGTCTCGATATCAGCGTCAAGGCTCGCCCGCTCTTGGACAGCAAGGTTGAGGTGGACGGCATACGTCTTTCTGACGCTAAGCTAAACACGAAGGAGCTCATTGAGGCCGTTTCGATACGAGGAACTTTGAAGGAGCTTAGTCTTGATTCCCACAGCACCGACCTGAAGCAAGAACTTGCTGTGGTAAACAAGGCTCTCGTCTGTGGTGCTGACCTCGTTGTCCTGCTGGCCGATAGTGTGTCTGCCGACACAACCGAGTCCGCTCCCGTCAACTGGCGAGTGCGCCTTGACGACGTGCGTCTGCATGATGTCAAGGCTCAGGTTCGCCTCGCTCCTTCTGCTGACAGCACTTGGGTCATGGCGCATGTGTCGGATGCCTTTGCCACGGGTCTCCTCGACCTCGGCAGGGAAGAGTATGCCATACACAAACTTATCGTCGACAAGACTTCTGCATCATTTGACCTCATGTCGCAGCCACGACTGTCAGGCCAGCTCGACCCCTCCCACCTCTCTTTCCATGACATAGGTGTGGAGGTTGACACATTTATATATAAGGGGACTGGGGAAATGTCACTCAACCTCACCCATCTTGAAGCACGAGAAGCCTCTGGTCTCGTACTGGCCGATGTGCATGGACCTGTGCTGATGGATAGTTTATCTCTGCACCTGCCCCGCCTCGAAGTCACCACTGCTGACAGTAAGCTGGCGTTGGCTTACAGCATGGATATGAACACCTTTGATGAGCATTCACCTGGCTCCTTGTCCCTCGTGGCTGAAGGTCAGTTGGGCAAGGACGACATCATCTATTTCACCCGTATGGGGGGCGAAGCTACCACAGATGTCTGCACCATGATGGCACAGACATTGCCCTCCCTACCCACACAGCTGCAACTCAAGGCTAAGGGCAATATGCAGGCACTCGATGTCAGTCGCATTTATCTCCGTGTGCCTGAACTCGCTGTGGCGGAGGGCGAAGCCCAGCTCTTTGACCTCGTGGGAGACTTGGCTCTTCAGACTACCATCGACCTCTACGACCACCATGGTGCATCTGTCTTGGCAGAAGCGAAGATGGACATGGGTAGCGAGACATATAACGCCCAACTTTCCATTGACAGCCTCGTGGTCAACAACTATATGCCAATGGAGCAGAAGGCTGCTTTCACTGGACAGATTACGGCTTCAGGACGCGGATTTGACATCTATTCACCTCATACGACTATCAAGGCCGCTGCCAATATCTTAAGCGGATGTTTTGGCAAGATAAATCTGAGCAACATCGCAGCCGATGTCTCCATGGAGGGACATCAGGTCGACGTGACTATGGCTGCTGACAACGAGCAGCTGAAGACACACTTTAACCTCGTGGCAGAACTCCAGCGGAAGCTCGTTTCGGGCTACCTCAACATCGACCTTCCCTTCATAGATGCTAAGAGCATGGGATTCAGCGACCAACGGCTTGAACTGACGACAGCAGGCAATGCCATGTTCAGCTATGACTGGAAGGAACTCTTCCGCATCGACTCTCATGTAGAGTCACTTAACCTCTTCATCGGCAAGGACTCCTTGTCTACCGATGTCTTTGACCTCTATGCCGAAGCAAAGAAAGATACCACATCCGCCACCTTCAACACAGGAGATTTCAGTCTCAGTTTCTTCACACCAAACAACCTGTTTAAGCTCTTGCCAAAGGTGGAAAAACTGCAGAAGGAGACAGTACGCCAGTTTACTAACCATGAGGTCAACCTCGACATCCTTCGCACCTACCTGCCAGAAGTGCTCTTCCATGTTCATGCAGGCAAGAACAATCCTGTAGCAGATGTGCTCAAGGTATACGACATGCATTTTGATGAACTCTCGGCCGACATCAGCATCTCGCCCGAAGAGGGTGTCATCAGCAATGCACATGTCTACTCCTTCAGCAAGGAAGGAGTAATGGTCGACACCGTATATATGGTCTTAGACCAAGACAGCACACAGTTAGGCTACAACATTGGTGTAAGATGTCACCAGCAACCTTCGCTTCCTGCCTTCAAAGCCAACCTTGAGGGGTATGTCATGGCAGCAAAAGCCGATGCCCACTTCACATTCTTCGATAAGCGGGGAACAAAAGGCGTGGATCTTGGTGTCAGAGTGCAGGCTACCGATACCTGCCTCAACTTCCGCCTCTACCCCGACAAGCCTGTCATAGCCTTCAGGGAGTTTGCCCTCAACGACGACAATTATATTGTCACCTATCCCAATCGACCCGTGTCTGCAGATGTCAGACTTGCCAGCACGTCTGACAACTGCTATTTCTCCGTCTTTGCTGAAGAGAATGAGTTCGGACGTCAGATAGCTAATGTCGTCGTTACCGACCTTGACATCAAGCAGCTTCTCACTGTCGTTCCTGTTCCTGGACTGCCATCTTTGGGCGGTCTCTTCAACATGGATGCTTACTATATTGACCAAGAGGATAACTTCCTCGTAGATGGTACTGTCGGCGCAAATGCATTTACCTACGAAGGTTCTCGCGTGGGCGACATCAGTTCGCGATTCACATACACGCCACGTGGAGAGAATGCCCATGATGTAGATGCCAACTTCTCACTCAATGACGTAGAGGTTCTCACGCTTGAGGGAGAATACGATGCGTCTGGCAATGGAGCTCTTGACGCAGACATCGATTTCATAGATATGCCAATGAACATGCTTTCTCCTTTCATCCCAGATAAGGTGGTCAGTTTCAGCGGCAATCTTGGAGGTTGCCTGCGTGTCAATGGACCGATGGATGCCCTTATCTTCAATGGAGGCTTGCTGCCTAAGGACATGCATGTCATATCCGACATGTACAGCCTCGACCTCGCTCTTGCCAACGACAGTATACCGTTCAATGACAGCCGGGTGGATTTCAACAACTTCACCTTCCATAGTGCAGGCTCCAATCCGTTGGCTCTCAATGGATATGTTGACTTTGCCAATTTCGAGAAGTTGCACATGGCACTTTCTCTGAGAGGTTCTAACTTCAAACTCGTCAGCTCGCCACGTGCAGCCAACAAAGTGCTCTTTGGTGACATGTATGGTGATTTCTTTGCTCGTGTCATCGGCTCTACCGACGACATGACTGTCCGTGGCCTCGTCAGGGTGCTCCCCACTACAGACATAACCTACGTCATGGCTGAGACACCGCTCTATCAAGGAGACCGTTTGGAGGACATCGTTACCTTCGTCGACTTCAAGGCTCCGCCGCCACCCAAGGAGGATATTGTTCAAAAGACATTTATGGGCATGGACATGAATGTGATGCTAAGCATCGAGGATGGAGCCGAACTCCATGGTGAGTTCTCTGCCGACCGTCAAAGCTATGTCAATGTGCAAGGTGGTGGAACCATCACCATGACCTATACTCCAGAGGGTGTGCTCAACCTACAAGGACGTTACACCATCAACGAGGGTGAGATGAAGTATACCCTGCCTGTCATCCCGCTCAAGACTTTCACCATCCACAATGGTTCATACATCGAGTTTACGGGAGACCCTATGAATCCTATCCTCAATGTTGCAGCTACAGAGCGTGTCAAAGCACAGGTTGGACAGAGCGATGGTGCTACCCGCAGCGTCGCCTTCGATACAGGATTGAAGATTACTAACTCGCTCAACAATATGGGCTTGGCATTCACTATCGAAGCTCCGGAGGACATGACTGTGCAAAACGAATTGGCTGCCTGCTCCGATGAGGAAAAGAACAAGCTCGCTGTGGCTATGCTTGCTACAGGCATGTATCTGTCAGGAACTAATAGCAAGGGCTTTTCAGCCAGCAACGCTCTCAACAACTTCCTCCAAAACGAAATCAACAATATCGCTGGAAGAGCCCTTTCCACTATGGTTGATGTTAATGTGGGCATGGAACAGACTACACGTGATGACGGTTCGCGCCGCACGGACTACTCCTTCCGGTTCTCACGCCACTTCTTCTCCGACCGACTCAATGTTGTCATTGGGGGTAAGGTGAGCTCCGATGGAGACCCTAACCGCAATGAGTCTGGTGCATATATTGATGACATCTCTCTCGAATGGCGCTTGGATAATGGTAACACCCAGTACGTCAAGGTCTTCCATGAGAAAGACTATAGTAACCTTATTGAGGGTGAGCTCGACAAGAATGGTGTCGGTATACTGCTACGAAAGAAAGTGGATAAATTCTCTGACCTCTTCATTTGGCGAAAGAAGAAAGAGAAGACTCCTGTAAGCGAAGAGAAGAAAGCTGAACAACCTGCCGATGTCAAGAAGGATGAAGGTAAACCT
>JAEDNQ010000220.1 GCA_016302435.1 Bacteroidaceae bacterium | reverse complement strand
TGCCCAAGAAGATGCCATCGACCCAGACTATCTTGACGGAGACGACGAGGCAGACCAGCTCTACGAACACCACCGCGTCGTCGTTGACAAGAAGCAGCGACTGATGCGCATAGACAAGTTTCTGCTTGTCCACCTCAGCAACACCTCGCGCAACCGAGTACAGCGTGCAGCCGACTCAGGCTTCATCATGGTCAACGGCCGTCCCGTCAAACGCTCCTACAAGGTCAAGCCCGACGATGTCATACAGGTCATGCTCGACCGCCCGTTCTACGAGAACAAAATCACCCCCGAAGACATACCGCTCAACATCGTGTATGAAGACGACTACCTCATGGTCATAAACAAGCCTGCAGGCATGGTCGTCCACCCTGGATTCGGCAATTGGAACGGCACCATGCTGAATGCCATAGCCTGGCACCTCAAAGACTTCCCGCAGTACGACATCAACAGTCCGGAGATAGGGCTGGTTCACCGCATAGACAAGGACACCAGCGGCCTGCTCGTCGTGGCCAAGACAGCTGAAGCCAAGACCCACCTCGCCCTTCAGTTCTTCAACAAGACGACCAAACGAGAGTACAATGCCCTCGTATGGGGCAACTTCACCGAGGACGAAGGGCGCATAGAGGGAAACATAGGGCGCGACCCTAAAGACCGCATGCGCATGGCCGTCTTTCCTCCCGACTCCGAAATAGGCAAGCATGCCGTCACACATTATTATATATTAGAGCGCTTCGGCTACACCACCCTTGTCAAATGTGTGCTCGAGACAGGACGCACCCACCAGATACGCGCCCACATGCGCCATCTCGGCCACCCCCTTTTCTGCGATGAGCGATACGGAGGCGACCAGATACTCAAAGGGTCCAATACAGCCAAGTACCGCCAGTTCATCGACAACTGCTTCAAGCTCTGTCCGCGCCAAGTGCTCCACGCCAAGACGCTCGGCTTCGTCCACCCCATCACAGGACAAGAGATGCTCTTCGACTCCGAATGGCCCGACGACATGAAGGCTCTGATGCACAAATGGCGCTCTTACCTATCCAGCTCAGACAACAACTAAAGGCGGATAATTACAGTCACGACCCCAAACAACATTCATACAGAAACTACAGCACCAGTACCTTCCCAAGGCATCATGCCCCACGTACCGGCGCTTCCCCCAAAAAAATCCATAATACAAAGACACACCACAAATGAAAAAGACCATCGCTATCGTAGCCGGAGGAGACAGCTCCGAGCACGACGTGTCGCTCAGAAGCGCGGCAGGCATTTATTCATGGATTGACAAAGAAAAGTACGATGCGTACATAGTCGAGATAAGCCACTCAGGATGGGTAGCCCACCTCCCCAACGGCAAGACATCACCCGTCTACCGCCACAACTTCTCCTTCAAGGATGAGTGGCTCAAGGACATCAAACCCGACTACGCATACATCACCATACACGGCACCCCAGGAGAGGACGGAGTGCTCCAAGGCTACTTCGACCTGCTCTCCATTCCCTACTCCACATCAGGAGTACTCATAGAGTCGCTCACCTTCAACAAGTTTGCCCTCAACCAGTTTTTGAAGACCTTCGGCGTCAAGGTGGCAGAAGACATCCTCGTGCGCCAAGGACAAGAGATAGACCCACAGCAAATAGCCGACAAAGTAGGTCTTCCCTGCTTCATCAAGCCCAACGCCGGCGGATCCAGCTTCGGCGTGACTCACTGCAAGACACTCGACGACATTCTACCAGCCATTGAGAAGGCCATGGGCGAGAGTCCTGAAGTGCTCATTGAGAGCGAACTCAAAGGCACAGAGATAAGCAATGGAGTATACTGCACCAAAGCAGGCGGCCTCAAGGTGCTCCCCATCACAGAGGTTGTGCCAAAGACAGACTTCTTCGACTACGACGCTAAGTACAACGGTCTCGTAGAAGAAATAACACCAGCCCGCCTCCCAGACGAAACTACTCGACGCGTGCAGGCACTCACAGGAGCCATCTACAATATCCTCGGTGCATCAGGCATCATCCGCATCGACTACATCATCAGCAAGAACGACGCTGGTGACGATGTCATCAACATGCTCGAGATCAACACCACCCCAGGCATGACAGCCACAAGCTTCATCCCACAACAGGTCAAGGCAGCAGGCATGGACATGACAGAGGTCCTCAGCGAAATAATAGAAGACAAGCTATAGAAACTATAGA